>JALOBO010000007.1 GCA_023228225.1 Clostridia bacterium | reverse complement strand
GACATTGAGAGAACAGACAATAGGAAGAGGCTTGCGGCTTCCTTATGGGCGTATAACGGGCAATATTGATGTAGACAGACTTACTATTGTAGCACACGATAAATTCCGTGAAATTGTGGACCAAGCAAATGATGAAAACAGTATTTTAAGAAAAGAAAATGTCATATATGCAGAAGATATTGACCTTGAGCCTAAACAAATTGTAAGATCCGAAACTAAGGCAGAACAAGAATCCAAGTTAGTGATGACAGCGGTAATAAAACAGCAAATGGAAAGCGTAGGCAAAGAGTTTACTGAAAATGAACAAAGAGTAGTAAACATAATAAATGAAATTACAAGCAACGAAATTACTAAGCAGGCAAATGCAGTTAATAGCTTAAACGAATTGAATACAGAAGAAAATAAAGAAATAATAATGCAAAATGTCATTTCAAAAATTTCTGCTAATGTTGAGGCAAATTCTGTAATAAAAGATTACGGTGAAATATATAACAGAATGATTGTTAATATGATTGATATTCAAACTAAAATAATTGCAAAAAACAATATTGAGTTACCACGAATTACGGTTATGCCAGATAATAAACAAAATTTAAATTATAAGGATTTTGACCTTGATACTTCTGGTAATGCATTTAACTTTGTTCCTTCAAAAAGCACGCTTGTATTTCAAAATTTAAAGAGTAATGAAATATCTGAATCTGGTATAGAAGCCAAAAATATACTTATAGAAAGTCCGGAAAATACAATAATAAATCTTTTAATTGATAAGCCGGATATTTCTTATGACGATTGTAGCGAATTGCTTTTTAAATTAGTTGGGCAGGCTTTAAAAGTTATAAAAAATAGATTTACTAATGAAAAAGATGTTGTAAATATTGTGCAAAATTATAAAGTTGAAATTGCTGATTTGATTTTTGTACAAATACTAAAACACATTTTTGTGTCAGAACCTGAATTAAAAACTTCAATAGCGTATTCATATAGTAAAATTTTACCGCATAATTTTGAACGATATTTAAAAAATCCTATTAAAAAATTGTTTGATAGATATACGGGAAGTATCGCCGAGCAGGTATTTACTGGATTTAATAAAGACTCACACAATTTATATAAATTTGACAGCGAACCTGAAAAAATAATGGCAATAGTTTTAGAAAACGATAGCAAAATTTTAAAGTGGTTAAGACCATCTGAAAAACAGTTTAATTTATTTTATGGACAAGGAAGAGAAAAGCAATATGAGCCAGATTTTGTAGCCGAAACGGATAATGCAATATATTTAATTGAAGTAAAAGATCATACAAAAATGGAAAATGAAGATGTCCAGTCAAAAAAACGAACGGCATTAAAATACTGTGAGATAGCAACACTTTATAATAAGCAACTTAATAAAAAACCGTGGAAGTATCTTTTAATACCTGATGATAAAGTGTCTTCAATATCAAGTTTTAGTGCTTTAACTCACTTTGAAGAAAAATAAAGGGGAAGATATGAAGGAAAAATGCCAAAAAATTGAACAAATGGTTTCATTTCTTGAAAAAGATGAAATCAAAACAATTTTTTTGGTTGGAGGTGAACCATTGCTGAATTGTAATCCATTAAATATAATTAAAAGATTAAAAATAAAAATCAAATGGGGAAACCAATAGGTGGTTTTGTTTGAAAAAATTAACACATTGTAATATCTTAGAATTAATTAATGAATAATTATTAAAAGTAAAATACCAAACCCGTTCAAGTTCCGATCAAACAAAAAACACCCAAATGTAAATTTAATACTCAATGATGTGTTTTTCAAACATGATGTAATACATACCGCAATGTGCTGATAGGCACTTATCATATTTCAGAGCAAATATATCATGCACGAAGTTCTTATCATGTACCTCTTGCGGTATATATCATTCGGCACCAAACAAAAAAACGCCACAAAAAAATAATTTATATATATTAAAAAGACAGTTTGATATCAAGTTAAGTAAAATAGGGAACGCAAGGTAGCATAAACGCTAAGATTTTTAAATGATTTATGACAAAACAAGTTCCCGCCATGTATTTATACGCTAGTGGTTTTGTTTTGTCATAAAGGGTTAAAAAGATCGAATTTATGCGGTAACAAAATACGCCTACCTAACGGGTAGGCGTAATATAATGGCGCCGATGACTGTTAGAGCGTAAAAAAACAGTTTGGTAAACTGTTTTTAGCGAATAACTGGCTTTGCAGGCAAAGCCACGGTGAATAAAATTCTAGTATTTTGATTGATATAATAGTTAATTTAAGTGAATTTTATGAACGCTGAATCTTGGTTCGAGCCTAGTAGGTATCAAACAAAAAAACGCGAAAGCGTTTTTTTGTTTGGTGCCGATGACTGGGCTCGAACCAGCATGGGGTTGCCCCCAACGGATTTTGAGTCCGTCGCGTCTGCCATTCCACCACATCGGCGTGGTTGTGTTGTTTTTACCTTTCGGTAAAAACAACACAAGGTTATCTTATGTATTTAGATTTAGTGTCTTATGTACTGCAACAAAAAATTTGTTGCAGTACATAGTAACATATTGGTTAAAATAATTCAAGAGAAATTTTATATATTTTGTTTAAGTTTTATTTTGAATAGTTTTAAATTTGGTATATACTAATGTATACACATTATTTAAATATAAAAATACAATAGCATAATGTTATTTTTTTAAAAGTAAAGGAGCAAACAAATGCCTGAACAAACTTTATTACTAATAGATGGGAACAGCCTTATGTTTAGGGCGTTTTACGCACTACCGCCACTTTCAAATTCTAGGGGCGAGTATGTAAACGCCATTTACGGGTTTACAAATATGCTTGTTAAAATGATCACAGAGCATAAGCCCACACATATAATAGTGGCATTTGATACCGCAAAAAAGACATTTAGAAACGCATTATACCCTGAGTACAAAGCAACAAGAGGTCCAACGCCCACCGAATTAATTACGCAAATACAGCCATTAAAAAACCTATTAAAAACAATGAAAATTGAAATTGAGCAACGTGAAGGTTTTGAGGGCGATGATATTATTGGCACTTTTTCTAAAAAGTTTAAACAAAAAACTATAATTTTAACCGCAGACCGTGACACTTTACAACTCATTGACGACAGTACAGAAGTTTGGCTTACAAAAAAGGGAATATCGGAACTAGAAAGGATTAATGAGGCAACACTTAAAGAAAAATACTTTATGTTGCCCGCACAAGTTGTTGATTACAAAGCGTTACTGGGTGATGCTTCCGATAATATTCCGGGAGTTAAGGGAGTTGGCGAAAAAACTGCATTATCATTAATTAGTGAATACGGCAGTTTAGACAACATATATAAAAATATAGAAAATATTAAGGGCGCTTTAAAGCAAAAATTAATAGAACAAAAAGATTCCGCTTATTTATCGCAAAACCTTGCTACAATTCGTACAGATTTAAATTTTGATTGTAATTTTGCAGATGCTGTGTTTGATTTTCCATTTTCGGAAAGTGTAAAGGTG
Source organism: Clostridia bacterium (assembly GCA_023228225.1). GTDB lineage: Bacteria > Bacillota > Clostridia > Christensenellales > UBA1242 > JALOBO01. The sequence goes on along the minus strand of JALOBO010000007.1, from coordinate 78,705 downwards.
GCGTTTGAAAAATTAGAATTTAAAAACTTTTTAAAACGCGATGAATTATTTAAAGAGGGTGGCGAAAGTGCAACCATATTAAAATCAAATACCGAAATTGTAGATTTAAAAAAAGCCACGCAAATAGAAAATTTAATTAGAGATATAAAATTACAAAAATTTTGTGCAATATATATTGATGATAGCGGATTTAATTTTGCATTAAATAAAGCCAAAAATTATGTGCTTTCTATAAAACAGGATTTACTTGCCGAAAGTGTAAGTTATCCCGAAACTATTGCACAGTTTAAAGATATTTTAGGGGATAGTAATGTTAAAAAAGTGGTTTTTGATAGCAAGGCTTTAAAACACAGATTAATTAAAGAAAATGTAGAATTGAACGGTGTGGTTTTTGATGTATCTATTGCATTATATTTAATTGATACAAAAATTAAAGCATGGTCAATTGATAATGTATGCAGTTACTACAATTTGCCTGTGCAAAATCTTGCTGCCGAACTTTTGATTATTAGGGAAAACGCTGAGATTGAACTTAAAAAATATAATTTAAAAAAACTGTATTATGAAATTGAACTTCCGCTTGTAAATGTGTTATTTGATATGGAGCAAAGCGGTTTTAAAATTGATGTTAACAGACTAGATGAACTTTCCGCAAAATACAAAAGCGAGTTAGATGATTTAACTCAAATGATATACCATCAGGCTGGACTAGAATTTAATATAAATTCGCCTAAACAACTTGGAGAAGTTTTATTTGATAGGCTAAAACTTAATGCTTCACAAAAAGACCGTTCTACCGGGGTTGATGTGCTTGATAAACTATACGATAAACACCCAGTTATTCCGCTAATATTGCGTTATCGCAAAATTGCAAAACTTTTAAGCACATACATTGATGGTTTTAAAACTCTTATTGATCCAAAAACTAATATAATTCACACTATATTTAACCAAACGCTTACCACAACAGGCAGGCTTTCTAGTAGCGAACCAAATTTGCAAAATATTCCAGTACGCGATGATGAGGGAAGAATATTACGCGAAATGTTTATTCCGCGTGAAAAAAACAATTTATTAATTTGTGCTGACTATTCGCAAATAGAACTTAGGTTGCTGGCACACTACTCTGGTGATGAAGCGCTTATTCACGCATTTAAAACCGAACAAGATATTCATAGCATAACCGCAGCAAAGGTTTTTAATGTTGATTTAAAAGATGTAACAAAAGAAATGCGAAGAGCCGCTAAAGCAGTAAACTTTGGCATAATTTACGGTATAAGCGATTACGGACTTTCACAAAACATAGGAACATCTCGTAAATTTGCAAGTGAATACATTAAAAGATATTTTGAAACATATCCAAAAGTTAAAACTTTTATGGATTCTAGCGTAAATTCGGCAAAACAAAATGGCTACGTTACAACACTTATGGGCAGAATGCGTAAAATACCGGAAATAAATTCTTCAAATTTTAATATGCGACAATTTGGTGAGCGTGCTGCTATGAATATGCCACTTCAAGGTACAGCATCAGACATAATAAAACTAGCAATGCTAAAAGTTTTTAAAGCAATACAATCTGAAAAATTAAAATCAAAATTAATACTACAAATCCACGATGAGTTAATTGTAGATGCACCAAAAGAGGAAGCACGCCGAATAATTGCACTATTAAAAGAAAATATGGAAAATGTTTTAACGCTTAATGTTCCGCTAATTGTTGATGTGGACTGGGGTAAAAATTGGTGTGATACTGCCGATGCTGAATTATTAGATGATTTATAAAATTTAAGTTTTAATTTATAGTTTAAAAACTTGTTAAATTTCATAAAATATAGTATGAAAAATACGAAATTTAGCAGGTTTTTATTTTATTTATTTTCTGCTTTGATGGCGTTTTCAATTTGTGCCATTTATATTTATGATGCCAAGTTTTATCCTATTGCTTATATAAAACAAATAGAAAAATACTCTACTGAATATGGTGCAGATGGTGCACTAATAACAAGTATTATAAATGCCGAAAGCGGATTTAACAGGTATTGTGTTTCATCTTCGGGGGCGCTTGGACTTATGCAAATGCTACCTCGTACTGCCGAATGGGTGGCAAATCAGTTAAATGTGATAACTTTTAATACCGAAATGCTTTATAATGCCGATACAAATATTAAATTTGGGACTTTTTACTTTATGTATTTATATAATAAATTTAATTCTGTTAGCACTGCACTTGCTTGTTATAATGCGGGCGAGGGGCTTGTTGCAAATTGGCTTGATAGCGATTTATATTCTAGCGATGGAGTTAATATTAAAACCACGCCATATCCCGCCACTAATGCTTATTTAGAAAAAATAGAAAAAAATTTTAATGTTTATAAAACTAAATATTACAGAATCTTAACAAGAATAATGAATTGAACTGTATAAGAAATTTTGTTACAAGTTAAATTTAAAATAAAGTTTTTGATTAATATATAAGACTTTCTAGTTTTGAACTTTTTATATTGTTTTAACTTTATAAGTAAAATAATTTAATTGACAAACACTCTGTTTAATGGTAATCTTATAAAAAACATAGAGGTAGGTTACTTATGCGATACAGCGATAGTACTGAACAAGATATTTATAAAGAAACAGATATTCGCAAACAAAAAATAGAAACTTTAAAAAAACAAAACATAGTAGTATATGCCGAAAAATTTGAGCGTACACATAAACTTTGTGAAGCACAAAACTTAAATGAGGGCGATGTAACTGCTATTGCTGGCAGGGTAGTGTCCAAACGCGTATTTGGCAAGTTTATGTTTATTATATTACAAGATATAGAAGGCAAAATGCAAGTTAGTCTTTCGGTAAACGAAATTGAATTAGAAAAATATGAATTCTTTAAAAATAATGTTGATATTGGCGACTTTGTTGGTGTTAATGGTGAAATTTATCGCACAAAAACCGGTGAGTTAACAGTACGAACAAACTCTTATGAACTACTTAGCAAGGCCTTAAAACCAATGCCTGAAAAATTCCACGGATTAACGGATATGGAAGCGCGTTATAGACAGCGTTATTTAGATTTAATTTCTAACGATACTGCACGCAAAGTGTTGTATGGCAGATTAAAGTTTATTTCATTAATTAGAAAATTTTTAAGTGAACATGGATTTTTGGAAGTTGAAACTCCAATTCTTCAAAGTGCGGTTTGTGGTGCAAGTGCAAAACCATTTATTACAAAGCACAATGCACTTAATATGGAAATGAATTTAAGAATTGCACCTGAAACATATTTAAAGCAGTTAATTGCAGGCGGATTTGACCGCGTATTTGAAGTTGCAAAGTGTTTTAGAAATGAGGGTATGGACCAAGCACATTTACAAGAATTTACACAAGTAGAATGGTATGCTAGTTACTGGAATTTTGAAGACAATATCAAATTCTTTACTGAGTTTTTAAGATATCTTGTAAAAGAAATGACTGGCAAACTAGAAATAGAAAAAGAAGGCAAAGTATTTAGTCTTGTTAATGATTTTCCACGAATTAATTATACCGAAACTTTAAGTAAAATTTTAGGATTTAATGTAGTTGAACCTAATACAGTTGAAGAATTAAAAGCCCAAGTTTTAAAAACCGGTTTATTTAGTGAATACGATTTAAAAGGGCTTGTAACTATTGGGGCGGTTATAGACTTTATGTATAAACGCAAGATTAGGCCAAATATTATTGAGCCAACAATTCTATTTAATTACCCTGCTTCACTTGTGCCACTAGCGCGTAGAAGTGATAGAAATCCAAAATTAATTGAAATGTTTCAGCTCTTAATTAATGGCGAAGAAATTTGTAAAGCGTATTCAGAATTAGTTGACCCGATTACTCAAAGGGAAACCTTAGAAGAACAAGCAAACGCAAAACTTGCCGGCGATGATGAGGCTATGGATCTTGATGAGGGGTTTTTGCAGGCTATGGAACACGGTATGCCACCAATTTCTGGATTAGGATTTGGAATAGATCGCTTTATGTTAATGCTATTTGATCAGCCTTCTATTAGAGATGTTATATTCTTTCCGATTATGAAGGCGGAATAAGCACAGTTAAATTTAGCAGTAGTTTGCTGACGAATATTTTATTTTTTCTGTGCACATAAAATTTGTTTATGTGCACTTAATGTTTTTAGTTTATTACTTTAAGGAGTTTTAATGACAGTAAGTAAAAGAATTGTATCATGGATTTTAGTAATAACATTAGGGGTTACAAGTATTGTGGGTGCAATCTTTTTATTTAATGGTGAAGGCTTTTTTAAAACCACCGTTGGTATTTTTTTTGGCGTTATACCTTATGAACTAAGAGTTTGGGCTAATGATGAACCAGAAGTAACTACTGAGGTTGTAGACACTATAAACGCGCTTAATAATGAAATAAATGTAACAACAGAAACTAGTAAATTATATTATCTTAATAATTTAGCCGAACCGTTAGAAAATGTTTATATTAGTTTAGATACTTACAATTTAATTAGTATCGCAAAAAGCATATTTTTGAGTACGGAAGGCATTTTAAATCCAGCGATATATCCAGTAGCCGAACTTTGGAATTTATCGGCTGACAGGCTAAGTTTAATATTGGGACAAGAAGTAATTAGTATTCCTACTAATGAACAAATAGAAATTGTAATGCAATATTGCGATTTTAACGACTTTACATTAGGACAAGATGAAACTGGCTATTTTATAAACAAGAACCTTGCCGAAAACAAAATTGAATTAGGTGCCATTGCAAAAGGATATGCGTGCGATTTGGCATATCAAATTTTTTCCGCACACAATGTAAAAGGTGCATATTTAGAAATTGGTGGAAATCTTATAACATATGGCGATAAAACCGATGGTTCAAAATATAATATTGCTATACAAAATCCGCGAACTAGCGAAGATTATTCCGCTTTTGGGGTAGCCCGCATAGATGAACAAACAATTTCTGTAAGTGGTGATTACAACAGATATTACTATTATCTAGGCGATAGAGTAAATCATATTATAAATGGGCAGACAGGCTATCCCGTTAATAACAGTGTTATTATGTGCGCGGTACAAAATGTATCTAGTTCAGTTCCTAATTTGTTTGCTACTGAAAATCTAATGGTTACGCCATACAATTATAGTTCTACTTATGCCGATGCTTTCTCTACTGTACTATTTATTTTAGGCGATCAAGCAAGAACTTTTGCCATAAATAACGGTTTAAGTGTAATACTTGCTTTTGAAACGGAACTATATACTTACGAATACTTTGCTTCAAGTGGTTTAGATTTCACATTAATTAATCAAAATTATGTACAAGTTTTTGAATAGTCAAATAGGGGCAAAATGGAAAATTTAGAAAAAATTAAATTTTTTAAAACCAGCAAACCTTGTAAATTATTGGATATTTTTATTGTGGTTGTTTTGCTTATTTCCGCTATATTTTTATTTATAATTTTCAAACCCGAAAAAGGCACATACATAGAAATTTATGTTGATAACGAACTTTATGCTATGTACAATTTAGATACTGATCGCGAAATTGTTATTAATAATAATGGAAACTACAATGTTGTGGAAATTATTGGCGGAAAGGTTCATATGAAAGAGTCAAACTGTCAAAACCAAACGTGCGTAGAAATGGGGTACATTGATAGCACAAATTATAAAATTGTATGTGCACCAAATAATGTAATTGTAATTGTTATAAATCCTAATGCCGATTATGATGGAATAGCGGGGTAGATATGAATAATAGAATTAACTATATTGCCAGAATTGGAATATTTACCGCACTTGCACTAATTATGTATTTTGTGGAAAGTATGTTTCCGCCCGTTATACCATTAATACCGTATGCTAAAATTGGGCTTTCAAATGTAGTGTCATTTTTGGCGTTAATAATGCTAGGATTTAACAGCGGACTTATAATTGTTGTTTTAAAATGTTTTCTAGGAAGTTTGTTTACAGGCAATATTTTTGCGCTTGCCTTTTCGCTTTCTGGCGGAATAATGAGTTATTTTGCTATGTTTTTATTGTATAAGTACGCATATAAGCATATGAGTTTGACTGGAATTAGTATTGTAGGCGCATTAGTACACAACATAACGCAAGTCATAGTTGCTTGTCTTATGATAAAAAATGTATTCACAGTGATTATTTTACCGTATATGTTAGCATTCTCATTAGTTGCCGGAGTAATTACGGGATTAACAGTTTATTATGTAGTGAAAAATTTACCCATAGAAAAATTTGAAAATTCTTTATATGCAAAATAATCTAAAAATTGCATATTTAGTATATTATTTTGGATATAATGTTTTGTAAAAGCTGTAAACAGCATTAAAAAACGCTCTAAAAGTTGCATAAAACTATCTTTTACAAAGGAGAAAAATATGGAAGAAGATTTAGTATTAACTGGCAATGGAAAAAGCAAAAAGGTACGGAAAGATAATTTACTGTTTTTTGGTGTGTTATTTATAATAATAATACCCGTTATGTTTATAGGTGTTGTATGGATTAAAGAAAACAAAAACCCTATTTTATTTGACTATACTGCTGACCAATGGGCAGTAATAATATCTGGTTTATTGGGCTATTTAGGCACAACATTTTTGGGTCTATTTTCACTTTGGCAAAATAGTTTGTACAAAAAGCAAAATGATGAAGCACAAAAAAGATTAGAAACTGCAAATAACAACATTGTTGAAATAAATCATAAGCAATTAGCACTTAATGAAAAATACAGCAAATTGCAAACAATCCCTTACTTGTCATTTTTAACTATGAAAATATTATCAATAAATATGAATGAAAATAAAGATAAAAATATTTTCGAATTAGGTATTGATTCAGTAGATATAGAATTACAATCGTATAATGAAAAAGCAGTGAAAAAATATCTTGTAATCCATACAAAGTACAATAACATATCGAATTATCCTATAACACAAATTACAATTAGAGTTGGACCAAAACCAGATAATTCAGGCAAATCACTTGGTAATCTTGACTTTGTAGAAATGAATACGGATTTGAAATACTATGAAGCTGCTGTTTTTATTGAACCGCACGAAGAAAAGGATATGTTCATTATTATTCCTAGTAACCAATATATTATAGATGGGTTTGAATCTGAAAAATCAATAAATATAAATTTATTTGTAAATAATGTTTTTAATAAAAATACTGAGAATACGATTATTATTCAAGGAAAAAAAGGTTTTTATAGGCAAAAAGTATTTACAGATTTAAATCCAAATACATAATTTTGTTTAGATAGGACACGCTAAGTAGTTTAAACGCAAAGATTTTTAAATGATTTAGTCCCAAACAGGTTCCGACGCGTATGTATACGCTAGGTGGTTCTGTTTGGGGCTAAAGCGTTAAAAAGATTCAGTTTAAACGGTGCCTAGTTCCGTTCATCCGTTAGGTGAACGGAAAGGATCTATTCTTTTAGCGGAACAATATCAATCATCTCATCATCGATAAAATCGCCATCTAAAAGTATGGCGCGTTTTAATGTATCTTTGCCGTATTTATCTTGTAAAATATCTATACAACGATTTAAGTCATCTTTTTTTGTAGGTTTTTCTAATTCAAACATACTTATTTGTTCGCTGGAATCATCAGCAATTAAATTGATTGCTGTAATTGTAAGCGAGCGTATTGATTTATTAAAATTCCAACTTTTTTTTAATAAATCTAATGCGGTTTTTGCAATATCTAAATCGGTATAAGTAGGAGATTTTAGTACAGTTTGGCGACTAAAACTGTCCATTTCTACATTTTTTATGGCTATTGCTACTCCTGTGCATTTTGTACTATTTATTCTTAATCTTTCAGCAATTTGCTTACATAATCTATATACAACTGGTTTAGCATCAGAAAAATTTTGTATATCTTTTGGTGTGGTTGTTCCGTTACCCACACTTTTAAATTTTGTTTCGGTGGCAAAACTTTGCACATTAAAATCATCTTCGCCACGTACCATATTAATCAAATCTTTTCCGTGCTTGCCTAAATAATAGGTAAGTAGTTTTTGATCGGCGTAATATAAATCTTTAATAGTGTTAATATTTAATTTTTTTAGTGTTTCGTTCGTATGTCTTCCTACCATAATAAGTGCTTGGGCCGGTAGTGGAAACATAATTTCACTAAAATTTTCTTTTGTAACGCAAGTTGTTGCATCGGGCTTTTTATAATCGCTACCGAGTTTTGCGTAAACCTTGGTAAACGACACGCCCACTGATACGGTAAGTTTTAATTCCCGTTTAATATCTTCTCGTATTTTATCGGCGATTTCTTTACCGCTACCAAATAGTTTTGTGCTTTGGGTAACATCAAGCCAGCATTCATCAGGTCCAAAACCTTCTACAAAATTGGTATAGCGGGAATAAATTTCCTTTGCTTTTTTTGAATATTGTTCATAAACTTCGTGATGAGGGGCTACACATATTAAATTTGGACATTTTTGTTTTGCTTGCCAAATTACTTCACCAGTCTGAATTCCTAGTTTTTTTGCCGTCATATTTTTTGCAAGTACAATGCCGTGCCTATGCCTTGGGTTACCGCATACCGCCAGCGGATAATTTTTGATAGAAGGATTTAAAATACATTCTACCGAAGCGTAAAAGTTGTTCATATCGCAGTGCAAAATTACTTTTTCCACTTTTTTAAATCCTCCTTTATTAATTTATTATACCACAAAATTGCAACTCAAAAAATTATTTTTTATGTAATAATGTTTAAAAATATGTCATAAATAGTTGACACAAAAAAAGTGTGGTTGTATAATTTGCTTGTAAAGGTCAAAGAAAGTCAAACTTTTACAGGTTAAATTTAATTTAACAGAACATAATATTATTACACTAATTTAATTGTAAAAAGGCGTAAAAATGGATAGCATAAGTAATTTAATAGAAAACTTTATAATATCCACGATAGGCGAAGAAAAATCGCTAGATTTATCACGCAATGAATTAGGCAAATATTTTGGTTGTGCTCCAAGTCAAATAAATTATGTAATTAGCACACGCTTTACCGTAGAACGCGGGTTTATAACCGAAAGTAAACGCGGTGGTGGGGGATTTATTAAAATTACAAAATTGTCTGATAGAAAAGACAGTTTTATATCATCTCTTATTAATAATGTTATAGGAGAACAAATAGATTATAACAGGGCAGTACAAATATTAATTGGGCTTAAAGAACGACAATATGTTACGGAGCGAGAATTAGAAATTATAAAAATTGCAATTCACCCTAAATCGCTTCAATCGCCATTAGATATAGCCGAACGACAGCGTGCGGTAATATTAAAAAATTTACTCATATATTTTTAAAAGGAGTTTTTTAAAATTATGAAATGTCAAAAATGCAAAACAAATGAAGCAACATATCATACTTCGATAACTATAAACGGTCAAACTACCGAAGAGCATCTGTGTGCGGAATGTGCGATTGCAACTGGTAAAATGCCTCATTTTAAAACTATTGATGTAGGCGAATTTTTTGATAGTTATGTAGATAATTATAAAAAAGCAAAAAGTATTCCTAAGGCGATTATTTGTCCGGGGTGCGGAATGTTAAGTACAGATTTTTTATCCACTGGCTTTGTCGGTTGTTCTATGTGCTATAAGGCATTTGAAAATCTGTTACAACCTATAATTAAAAATGTGCAGGGGCGAACAAAACACATAGGTAAACTTGCAGATAAACAATTTAATTTAAACAGTTCAAATTCTAAGCAAGAAGAAATTGATCGCTTAAACAGTTTACTAAAACGGGCGGTGGCAGAAGAACGTTATGAAGATGCCGCTGAATATAAACGTAAAATTAAAGAAATTAATGACAAAAATTAATTTAAATTAATACAGTTTGGAGTAAAATATGGATAATATTGTAGTATCTTCTAGAATACGATTAGCGCGAAATTTGCACGGCATACCATATCCGCACAAGTTAAAAGATGAACGAGCGTATGCGGTAGTTATGAAAAGTGTGGCTGATGTTTTGTCACCATTTAATTACAAAGTTTATGCAACAAACACATTATCTGATATTGATTGTGATGTACTTCTAGAAAAACATTTAATTAGCAAAGACCTAATTTTAAATAAAGAATATGGCGGAGTAATTATTAGCGAAGATGAAACCGTATCAATTATGATTAACGAAGAAGACCATATAAGGGCGCAATGTTTGTTTAGTGGATTTAACTTACAAAAAGCATACGAAATTGTAAATAAAATAGATGATATTTTGCTTTCTAAATTAAGTATTTCATATGATTCGGAGTTAGGGTTTTTAACTGCTTGTCCAACTAACATAGGCACTGGAATGCGCGCCTCAGTTATGATGTTTTTGCCCGCTATTACAATGAATGGTACAGTTAACAATGTTATTAATGCATTATCCAAACTTGGTATTACTATTAGAGGGGTATATGGTGAGGGCAGTTCGGCCGATGGATACATGTATCAAGTATCAAATCAAATATCGCTAGGACTTACTGAACAAGAAATTATAAAAAATGTATCAAACGCTGTGCTAAAAATTTGTGAAATTGAAGAAAATGCAAGGCGAGAATTATTAAAACACCAAACAGATGATATAATAGATTCTGCTTGCCGTGCTTATGGAATTTTAACTAATGCATATAAGCTAGACAGCAACGAATTTATGAAACTTATGGCGAAATTGAAATTTGGGGTATGTTTGGGCTTTATAAAATTAAGTAATGTAGATATTTTAGATAAATTAATAATATCGGCACAGCCCGCACATTTAATGCAATTAAAAGGTGAATTAATACAGCCAAATGAACGCGATATATTTAGGGCGGAATATGTTGCCGGCATGCTAAAAAATGCAAAAATATAATGACTAAATTATTCAAGGAGAAATATTATGCAATTTAATTTTGAAAGTTCTATGAACTTAACAGAAAATGTAAAAAATACTGTAAAAAATGCAGCGACATTAGTACTTAATTTAAGGTATGAGCAAATAGGTTCCGAACATTTATTGTATGGATTAAGCAAAACTGATTGCGTGGCTTCAAAAATGCTTTCTGAATATGGAGTAACAAGTGAGGCTATGAAATCTGTATTTGAAAAAAATGATAGAACTCCTGATTTTGATGCAGTTATTCAAGTTGCATTTACACCGCGTGCAAAAGAAATTTTTTTACGAGCACAACAACTTGCAATGCAGTTTAACCATAATTTTATTGGCACTGAGCATTTATTGCTTAGTATATTGCTTGATCCCGATGCATTAGCCGATACAATACTTGTTCGTGCATTTAAAGTAAATATTGCGGAATTAAAACAAAGACTTTTAGGAGTACTGCGTTCTCAACAGGGCGAATCACAAATGTTTAGTAGAGAAAATATAATGTCTAATGGTATGGGCGACACTACAAATTATAACGGAAATACACAGGCAAATGGCTCTTCACTTCCCGAAAGTTTACTCGCTATGGGCTCGGACCTTACTCTTAAAGCAAAACAGCATAAAATTGACCCTATAATTGGTAGACAAAAAGAAATTGAAAGAATTATTGAAATTCTTTGCAGAAAAACTAAAAATAATCCTGTTCTTATTGGTGAGGCGGGTGTTGGTAAGTCGGCAATTATAGAAGGGTTAGCACGTGAAATTGTAGCGGGTAATGTTCCAGATTTATTGAAAAACAAAATCATATATTCGTTAGATATTGGTAGTTTGGTTGCTGGAACAAAATACCGCGGTTCATTAGAAGAACGCTTAAAAAATGCTATTGAAACCATAATAGGGCAAAAAAATATAATTGTATTTATTGATGAAATACACACTTTGGCTTCTTCTGGCGCTAAGGAGGGAGAAGTAAATCCTTCCGATATGTTAAAACCTTATTTAGCAAGAGGTGAATTACAAACCGTTGGAGCAACAACTACCGATGAATATCGTAAATTTATTGAGAAAGATAAAGCACTAGAACGTAGATTTCAACCCATTATGGTTAATCCGCCAAGCGTTGAAGAAACAATCTTAATACTAAAAGGATTGCGTGATAGTTATGAGGCGTTCCATAAAGTTAAAATAACCGATGAGGCAATAGAAACTGCGGCTACACTATCTGACCGCTATATTATGGATCGTAGCCTACCTGATAAGGCGATTGATTTAATTGATGAGGCAAGTAGTAGGGCGAAAGTAAACAATAATTTTACGCCTCCTGAATTAAAAACAAAAGAAGAAGAAATTAAACAATTAGAAATTAACAAAAAAGAAGCATTAATGCAAGAAAACTTTGAAAAGGCGGCCGCTATCCGCGACCAAATTAAAAAAGCAGAAGAGCAAGCAGATAAAATTAAAAATGATTACAAAACCGATAAACAAAAAATACAAGTGCAAATTGGTGCCGAAGAAGTTGCAAGAGTAGTTTCTAACTGGACTAAAATACCAGTTACCAAAATAACTGAAAGCGAAAAACAAAGATTGGTGCATTTAGAAGATGATTTGCATAAGCGCGTAATTGGGCAAGATGAAGCAGTAGAAGCAGTTGCAAAAGCAATTAGGCGAGCAAGGGCGGGGTTAAAAGACCCATCTCGTCCCATTGGTTCATTTCTATTTTTAGGACAAACCGGCGTAGGTAAAACGGAATTGTCTAAGACACTTGCTGAATCATTATTTGATGATGAAAATTCTATAATACGAATTGATATGTCCGAATATATGGAAAGTCATTCTGTATCAAAACTTATTGGTTCGCCTCCGGGTTACATTGGCTATGATGAGGGCGGACAACTTACTGAACAAGTTCGCAGAAAGCCGTATTCAGTAGTTCTTTTTGATGAAATTGAAAAAGCGCACGCTGATGTTTATAATGCATTATTGCAAATACTTGATGATGGTAGACTTACGGATTCACAAGGAAGAATTGTAAATTTTAAAAATACCGTTATTATTATGACATCTAATATTGGAGTAAATGAAATTCCAAAAAATAAAGCGGGCTTAGGTTTTAAAGATAGTGCTACTTTAAAAGAACAAACTTTTGAAGATATTAAACGAATACTCACCGATGCTGTAAAAAAACATTTTAAACCCGAATTTATAAACCGAATAGATGTTATTACAGTATTTAAGCCACTCACCGAAGATAACTTAGCCAGAATTGCCGGTCTTATGATTAAAAAAGTTGAAAGCAGGTTAAAAGCACAAAAAGTTGAATTAAAATTAACCGAAAAAGCACTAAAATATTTAGTTGCAAAAGGTTATGATGCAGATTATGGCGCAAGACCATTAAGGCGTGTTATAGAACGTGAAATTGAAGACACACTTGCAGAATATTTATTAGGTGGAAAAATTGCAGAAGGCTCATCTGTACTTATTGATGCTGATGACAAAAATATTATAATTAATATCTAATCCGTATTATTCATTTGCCAAATTTAAAATGTTTTGTTAACATAAAATATTAGAATATGTTGGAGGTACAATATGAAAATTGAATTAAGTTCAAAAAATTACGATATTGGAAAAAGATTAAAAGATATTATTGAAACAAAAGTACAAAAATTGGATAGATATTTTGATTCAGATGCAGTTGCAAAGGTAATTTGTAAATTAGAGAACAACATATACAAACTTGAAGTTACAATTTTAAGTAAAGGCTTGTTTTATAGAGCAGAAGCAACAAGCAATGAAAATATGTACGAAAATATAGATATGGCTCTTCCAAAAGTTGAAAGACAAATTGTGCGAAATGCCGATAAACTAAAAACAAAATTGCGTGCGGGTGCATTTAAGGATAAGGAACTTGTTTATAATACCGAAATGCCAGTTCGTAAGGAAGTAAAAGTTGTTAAAACCAAGAGTTTTGAACTTATTCCGCTTACGGTTGATGATGCGATTTTAAATATGGAAGAATTAGGTCATGACTTTTATATTTTTCTCAGTAAAGAAACTGGAAAAATTAATGTTATGTACAAAAGAAAAGATGGCAATTTAGGTCTTATAGAAGTAATAAATTCAAAATAATTAAATATTACCGCAAGTCCTTAATAAATTGCTTGCGGTAATTTTATAAACTTTTGTATATAAAATTATTTTAATAAGTATTGAAATGTCCTTAAAATAGTGTTATAATAAGTAACTTACATTCAAACACTAATAAAGGAACGCCATGATTACGACTGACAAAGTATTTTTAAAATTTAATTCAAATTTCTACACGCTTTACGATATTAATTTAGAAATTTTAACAGGCGAGAAAGTAGTTATTTTAGGTGAATCAGAAAGTGGAAAATCAACACTTTTAAAAGTTTTAGTTGGTCTTATTAAACCTACTTCGGGTAACGTTTGCGTAAATGGCACTGTTCTAAACGGTGTAATTAAAAATACGCCAACGCTGTTTATTCCCGAAAGTAGTGTTTTTTTTAATAATGCAACTGCTTTTAAAAATTTAAAGTGGGCAATTAAACAACTATCAAGTACTAAACAATTTGATATTATACAAATTTTACAAGAGTACGGAATTTTAGAATTAAAAGACATTAAAGTAAAATTGTTAAGTGAGTATCAAAAGTTTTTACTATCTGTCGCGCGTGGCATGCTAAAAAGCCCCGAAATAGTTGTTATTGATGACACCATTAAAAAATTTAATGAGAAAGAAATAAATGAGGTAGTAGAATTATTGCAAAAAATTGCAAAAAATAAGGACATAACAATGATTATAGCAACTTCAAATTTAGAGTTTGCAAAAAAATTAGGTTACAAAACTATTAAAATAAATTTAGGAAGCATTCAAAATTAAATACAAGAGAGGATTTTTACCATGAAAGACACCAATAGTTCGCATCAGTTGATTACAAAATCTGAAAAAATTTTAACTCAAACCCCCGTTAAACTAATTAAGCAATACAAATCGTTAATAAGCGAATCGGCGTTAAGTACTTTGTTTAAAAACCAAGATATGGTTGATACAATTAATTCATTTTATGAAAATGACTTGAATATAAGCCAAACTTCAAAAAAATGCTTTATGCATAGAAATACTCTTATTTATAGGTTAAATAAGATAGAAAATATTACTGGTTTAAATATTAAAAAATTTGAACAAGCATTAATTTTAAAATTGATTATTCTATATTCAAATAAGTAATTGTAAGTTAATTGATTATTTGTTTACTAAATTCTTTTTAGTTTATCTATTTCAGAATTATCGTTTGGTTTAATATCAGACTTGTTTACCGTATTTTTGGGTGGAAATGGCCCTTTTTTATTCCCGCCTAGCATTTTTAGTAAATCGCCATAACCACTTGATGAGCCTTTAAATTGATTAAGTAGTAATTCAAGCATGCTATTGCCACTGTTGCCACTATTTTTAAAGGCACCCATTAAACTATTCATTAGATTATTTGATGGATTATCACCGGTATTTTGAGAATTAAAGTTTTGGTTGTTGTTTGCTTGTGTTTCTACATTATTATAGTTTTGATTTTCAGTATTTGATTGCTCTGTTACATTATTTGTACTTTGATTTTTTGTATTGTAATATTGGTCTACTATGCCAAGTCCATTTTCTATGCTAAATTGTGACATATTATAGGCACTTTTTTTTGTGTTGCGAGCATCACTTGTGTTATTTTGACTATTATAACTGTTGTTTACATATGTATTATTATTTTGTTGTGCCGGCGGAGAATTTTGTGAGAAAGGGAAATTGCGGGAACTATTTAAACCCGAAAATAAATTGGCAAGCGGTATATTATTTGTACCGCCTCCAAGCATATTCATTATAGGTGATAAATTTTTAAAGTCCATAACACTCCTAGATAATCAATATATTATATGAAAGCATATAATTAAATAGTTAAACAAAAAGGGGGATTATATGGCAAAAGACCTCAAAAGTTTTGCACGCGAAAAACTTTCACAAATAAGCGAAAAGTTAAAAGTATCGGAAAAGGAAGCGGAAAAAGTACTTGATGGACACAAAACAGAAGAGGAAAACATAAAATCTGCGTATGAAAAATATAAAAAACTTTCTAAAAACGACTTGTTAAAAGAATTTTTAACGCAGATTGAAAATAAGAAAAAGGCAGGCAAATTTAATCGTTCCGAAGTAGAAAATATTGCAAAGCGAATAACTCCAATGCTAAATAACGAGCAAAAACAAATGTTAAAATCAATTTTGGATTCTATATGATATGTTAGATTTTAATCACAAAATTGACCCGCATTTAAAAAATATTGTAAGCACTCAATCTAATGTTTGTGTGCCTTGTGTTGTTTATATTAATAATGCTATTCAATATAGGCAGTTTTTTAGTTTGATTAAATTTTATAATATTGATGTGTTACATAAATATCCTTTTATTAATGCTTTTGGAGTAAATTTAAATAATACTCAGTTAAACTTTCTTGCCGAAAAAAAAGAAATTAAATATATAACAAGGCAAACTAGTGTTACCGCTCAAATGGATATCGCTAGAAATATTATAAATGCTGAAACATTTTACAACAGCGGATTTACTGGCAGTAATATGAATGTTGCTATTATAGATACGGGAATTCAGCCCCATCTTGATTTTTTAATACCTAAACATAGAATTAAATTCTTTAAGGACTTTGTCAACGACAAAAGTAATATTTACGATGATAATGGACACGGAACGGCAGTCGCCGGAATTTTAGCGGGAAATGGATTATTATCAAAAGGCAAATATAAAGGGGTTGCACCCGATTGTAATTTAATAATATTAAAGGCGCTTGATAATAACGGTGAAACTGGTGCGTTTACAATTTTAGAAGCAATGCAATGGCTTTATGAAAATGCAAAATCTTATAATATTAAAGTTGTTTGTATGTCTTTTGGGAGTGTGCCACTTGGGATAAGGGATCCTCTTGCCGTAGGCGCGGAGGCACTTTGGCGTGAAGGTTTAACTGTAATTGCGGCGGCGGGTAATAGTGGACCTATTCACGAAAGCATTAAATCACCCGGAACAAACCCACGTATAATTACGGTAGGAGCATTAGATGACATGCGTGATGATGACAGAAAAATTGATAAAAATAAATTTAAAGTTGCTGAATTTTCTTCACGCGGACCAGCATTTATGCATTTTAAACCTGACATTATTGCACCGGGAGTAAAAATTATGACTGTATCAAATAAAGTAAACGCAGAGCCTTATGCCACTATGAGTGGAACATCTATGGCAACGCCTATTGTTGCGGGATTAGCGTGTTTGTTACTTCAAAAACAGCCAGATTTAAAACCCGATGAAATAAAGACATTAATCACGCATACTGCTAATCAAATTGGATTAGATAGAAATACCGAAGGATTGGGCATTGTAAATGCATTAAATATTTTAAAGTCTATATAGTATTTTTTAAAATAACAGAGTCAATACTACCCGCTTAGCGTGTAATTTTGACTTAATTCAATTTTGACTGCTTATTTCTTTTATTGCGCTAACCAGTTTTTTTGCTTGTCGTAGCGTATTATTAATATCTATGCTAATTCTAACTGTGCCAGTTTCCAGCGTTTTTAAATGAGTATGAATAAGCGGAGCACAATGAATTCCGGGGCGAGTACATATTTTATATTTATAATTTAAAATATCACTTACATCGGAAGAATATTTATCTTTTATATTAAATGATATTACGCCTGAGCGACTATTTTTTGGAGTGTACACTGTAACATTTTTAATTAAATATAATTCATTTAAAATATAGGCACTTAATTTATGAATTTTATTATTTATTTTATTGAAATGTGATTTTGTCCATTTCAAACCCGCACCGAGTGCCAATATTGCAGGCGTACCGATTGTTCCGCTTTCAAATGCTTCGGGGGGCGTTATTGGTTGATAAACGCTTTCACTCATAGTGCCTGTTCCGCCAAATCTTATCGGTTTTAATGCTATGGTTGGACTTATAACTAATCCACCTATTCCTTGTATACCGTGTAGTCCTTTATGCCCCGCAAATGCAAGCATACTTATATTTTGTTTTTGCATATCTATATTTAAATGGCCTGCGGATTGTGCGGAATCTACAAGCAACATTATATGCTTTGATTTGCACAAATCACTAATTTTTTGAATATCTTGTGTAACACCTGTTACATTGGAAGTGTGATTTATGCACACTAAATAAGTTTTATCCGTAATATGCTTTGCAATTTCCTCCGGTTCAATTTTTCCTTGTGAATTTGGGTTAATTATTGTTATATCAATTTTACCTTGTTTTTGTAAATCATATAGCGGTCTGAGAACGGAATTGTGGTTAGTAGAATCTGCTATTACATTACCGCCAGTTACTGCTGTTCCTAATATTGCAAGGTTTAATGCATCAGTACAGTTATAACAAAAAATTATATTCTGGTTTGTATCTGCATTAAAATAATCTTTTAAACTTTCCCGAACGCTTTGCACCTTTAATGCTGTTTTTATACTCGCCGTGTGTCCGCTTCTGCCTGGGTTAGCGTAATATTTAAATGTTGATAATATAAGCGAAAGCATTACGGAGAGCGGTTTATATTTAGCAGTAGCGGCATTATCAAAATAAATCATATTTTTACCTCTGTTAACATTTTATTTTTGCTACTAATATAGTATACTATGGAACAAAAATATTTGTTTGCAATTTGTTTTGTGCCATTAAAATTAAAAATACGGATTATCCGTAAATAATATTTTTAATTATAAATGAAATTCCATAGTATTATCACACTCATATTTAGTTGTGATTTATAAGGAGAGTTTTATGGTATATCTATTAGCGGTTTTTCGTGCCAGAACTGAAACTCTTGCTTATTCACAAATTTTAAAGTCTTATGGAGTACAATGTAATATTATAAATACGCCAAGACAAGTATCTGTTTCTTGTGGCATTTCAGTAAAAATGCCTTTAAATTATTTTGATATAGCACTTGCAGTAAGGCAAAGGCGCAGTTTTAGTTCATTTGCAGGTTTTTTTAAAATATCAGAAAACCCAAATAATAATATTACAGTAACGCCACTATAACTCAATAGGGGAACAAAACACTTATTCTTGTACGACTGCATATTTATTCCGCCTACCTAACGGATAGGCGGAACGAGGCACCGTTAAAAAAATTGAGTTTAAACTACTGAGCGTGTTCTATTTGAACAAAGTTTTGATATTATTTTTTGGAAAAGCAGAAAATAAAACTATAATGACAACACAATGTTTTTGCAGATATTTGTTAATCGTTCTCGGACAGCCGTTTGTTTGTTCCAGTTTCTGCTATCCCATTCATCTTTTGATAAGTCATCACCACTATAAATAATAGCACCGTATTCTATACCACGGAATTTTGCTACCGCTAACATTGAGGCTTGTTCCATTTCTACAATAATACAGCCTTCTTTTTTTCGTAGTTCAATCTTATTTGCGGTTTCGCGGTATATTGCATCAGTTGTCCATGTTTTACCTATAATATAATCTATTTTTTGTGTTTGTAAATAGTTTGTTATTTTGTTAATCACTGTAATATTTGCTTTTACTGTTCGACTGGGTTTTAAATAATGATAACTAAAACCTTCATCGCGTACTGCTTCATTTACAACTATATATTTACCCACAGTAATATCGCTTTTTAGTGAACCGGCTCCACCGCATAAAATTACTTTTTTTACACCTAATGATATAAATTCTTCTAGGAATGCACCGCAAGCAGGACCGCCTATTGTACCTTGAACTATTGCACAATCGCCAGTATTAAATTTATAAATATGCAAATCAAGCATTTCACTAGGAAAATTTGCTAACATTGAAATTTCGCCTTTACTTAATAAATAGGCAATCACTTCCTTAAAAAAACATATTACAAGTCTTTCAGGTAACTTTACATTTATTTTAATTGTTTCGGCAGATGGATTAATAAGAGCGTTTGTATCTTTATCAAATTCTAAGATAGGGTATTTTTTTATAAGCATTTTTTACTCCTAATGTTTACGGAAAGTTTAGCATATTTTACACACTTTTTCAAATGTTTTTTGTTTCCAAAATTAAGATAATTATTTATTTACAAATTACGATGACAAAAGTACTGAATTATGATAGAATAACAATTGCGTAAATATAGAAGATAATATATATTTTTAAAATATTGCTTTTAAGGTGGGTAATGGATAAGAACAAAATTAAAGAAATTTTTAACTTACTTAAAAGAATGTATCCTAATGCAAAAAGCGAATTAAATTATAGTACTAATTTTGAACTTCTAGTTGCTGTGATTTTGTCGGCTCAATGCACAGACAAGCGTGTAAATATTATTACAAGTGAGTTATTTAAAGAATATAATACGCCGAAAGCAATTGGCACTTTACCACCCGAAAAATTAGAAAATCTAATTAAATCTTGCGGACTTTATAAGAGTAAAACAGTACATTTAATTAAGTGTAGTAAACAAATTTTAGAAAAATTTAATGGAGAAGTGCCTAATAATCTTAATGATTTAATTTCTCTTAGTGGGGTAGGTAGAAAAACCGCAAATGTAATTTTGGCAGTTGCATTTAAAAAGCCTGCAATAGCAGTTGATACGCATGTTTTTAGAGTGGCAAATAGAATTGGATTAACTAATTCAAAAAGTGTAGATAAATGCGAGCAACAATTAAATAAAGTTTTAGACAAACAAGATTGGATTAATGCTCATTTTATACTGGTGCTTTTTGGGCGTTATCACTGCACAGCACGAAATCCAAATTGTTCAAAGTGTAAAATTAACAAATTTTGTAAATATTATAATAAGGTAGTGAAGAAAGATGTTTGTAGATAAAGTTAAAATTGTTATAAAAGCGGGTAATGGTGGTAATGGTGTAGTATCGTTTATTCGCTCAAAAGCGACTATGAAAGGCGGTCCGGACGGCGGTAACGGCGGTAAGGGCGGAGATATTGTATTCGTGGCAAACGAATCTATGAATACACTTGTAGATTTTAATTATAACAAGTCGTTTAAAGCCGAAGATGGCGAAAACGGGTCATCAAATAATCAAATCGGTAAATCCGGAAAAGATACAATTATTAATGTACCACGTGGTACAATAATTCGCGACTATAAAACCGAAAAAGTAATTGCCGATATGTATGAAAAAGATCAGCGAACCGTTATATTGCATGGTGGTAGCGGTGGCAGAGGAAATAAAACATACGCTACATCAACAAGACAAGCGCCTTTCTTTTCGCAAGGTGGAGCAATAACTAAACCATTTGAAGTAGTGCTGGAACTTAAAACTATTGCCGATGTCGGTTTAGTAGGTTACCCTAATGTGGGAAAATCTACACTGCTTTCGGTAGTTACCGAAGCAAAACCTAAAATTGCAAATTATCATTTTACAACGCTTTCACCCAATTTAGGAGTTGTTAAATATTATGAAAATAGTTTTGTTATGGCTGACATACCCGGACTTATTGATGGTGCTTCCAAAGGTGCTGGGCTAGGACATGATTTTTTAAGACATATTGAAAGGACTAGACTTATTGTGCATATAATAGATATTGCGGGTAGCGAAGAAAGAGATCCATTTGATGATTATTTGCAAATTAATAAGGAATTGTCAACTTATAGCAGAAAACTTGCCGATTCGCCACAAATTATTGCACTTAATAAATGTGATTTATTACAAGATGATAAACCAATTAAAGATTTTAAGAAAAAATTAGATAGGGGTATTGAAGCCTATCCTATTTCTGGCGCGACGATGCAAGGAGTAAAAGAATTACTTGATGCAATTTGGAATAAACTTAAAACTATTCCGGTGTCTGAACCGCTAGCAATAGAAAAAGAAAATATTGATGAACGCGATTTATTAAATTTTATTATTACAAAAAACGGACAAGGAGCATATGTTGTTTCTGGTGGTAAAATTGATGAAATGGCAAGAGGTATTGTGCTTTCGGATACACAATCTTTTGCCTACTTACAAAATCGTTTACGCCGTGAAGGAATAACACAAATGCTTTATGATATGGGTGCAAAAAACGGAGATACAATTATAGTCGCAGGTGTTGAGTTTGAATTAGTTAAGTAGTGTTTGTTATTAAGTTTTAATCAGTAAAAAATATTAAGGAGTAATAAATAATGTTAATAAGTAAAGAAAGAGCAAAATATGCAGGTCTTGCAAATAAAATTGATGTAGATATTTTAATAGGTAAAGAAGGCTTAAATGACAATGTGCTTAAACAAATTAGTCAGTATTTAGAAGCACACGAATTAGCTAAAATTAAAATGCAAAAAAGCGTAGATTATACTAATCGCCAGCTTTGCGATTTGTTAGTAGAAAAATTACAAGCCGAACCAGTGCTACTTGTTGGTAATAAAGTTATTTTATATAAAAAATCTAGTAGAACAGACATAATTCATATATAAATTATTCCGCCTAGCGAAAGCATTGGCGGGGTAAAACAATTTTACATTGTACATTTTACATTCTACATTTAAAAAACAGTTCACTTTTTAAGTGAACTGTTTTTTATTTTATATTTTTCCTAAACGCTTTAAATTTAATGTTTGAATTGATTCAAATAACTGAGTGCAAACTGCTAAAATGTCATCATAATTATTTGTATTTTCAAATATCGCACACACTGTGCGTGAGTCCTTCATATTAAGAGGCTCAAAATTGTACATTACAAATCTAATCATATTGCGTGTTTTAATCCAAATTTCCTCTATTTTAAAAGCGTAATCGGTATATTCTAGGCTTGCATAATCTGTTTTGCTACGCTTTGCACTATCGTTTAATTTGCGACTTTCATCAATTTCTGCTTTTTTGATTGCAAATATGTTCTTGCAATATTTTATTGCTTTTTCAAATACGCTGTAAATTACCGCTTCATCTTTAATACATTTAAGTATTTTATACTCAGGTATTTCAGTAAAACGACCGCGAGAGTTTATTATTGCGTTTTCAATATCCTGATATGGATACCAAAAGCCTTCTTCGGTAGCCGAAAGCACATCTTCGTGACAAGCAATATTTAAAAATTCACTTAACTGATATTTGTAGTACTCAACATTTTTTGGTGATGCGGTATTAATATGATTTAAAAAATAATCTTTAATCCTAAGCCAAAAGCCCTTCATATTTTCGTACGTAGTGCGTTCATCTTCATTATTATCAATGTTTACGTTTTTTAAAAACTTGATGGGAGAGCCGGCATTATTTTCAGTTAAAAAAACATAATAGTTCATATGTACCGCCTTTTCTGATGTATCTTTGCTTATTTTTTAAGATTTATATAAACATTATAACTAATAAACACAATATTGTAAATATAATTTTGTAAAAATTGACAAATAAATTAAGTTGCCAATTTGGAATATTTTAAAATTTGTTCATATATTTTTTTAGTTCCATCGGTATTTGGTTCTTTGCTCATATTTTTAATTAATTCAATGCGTGATGAAAATAATTTTAATATTGCTACTTTTAAATTTTGTGGTGACATATTTTCCTCAAATAAAATGTTTGCAATTCTCCTTTCATTAAAATTTTTTGCGTTTAAAATTTGGTCACCACGAGACGCCATTTTTGAAAGCGGAATAAGTAACATGGGCTTTCGAAGTGCTAAAAATTCGTGTATTGCGGTCGCACCAGCACGACTTACAATAACATCTGCGGTGGCAAAATAATCGCTAATTTTATCAGTAAATTCAATTTGGATATAATAGTTTTGTTTGAGCGTTTCATCAATATTGCCTTTGCCAACAATATGAATAACATTATATTTTTTTAATAAATCGGGAAGTATTGCGCGCACATTTTTATTTATATTTACCGAACCCAAACTTCCGCCCATAACTAAAATTGTAGATTTTTCTGGTGATAGTTTATACTCATTAATTATGTTGTGTTTATTACCGTTGTATAATTCGTGGCGTATGGGAGCACCTGTAAATACACCATTATTAAGTGTATGTGCTGTGCTTTCAAAATTTGTACACATTACTTTACACTTATGTGCCATAAGTTTGTTGGCTAGCCCCATAGTTATATCAGACTCATGGCTGACTACTGGGATTTTTTTTGATGCAAGTACAACAGGAAGCGCAACATATCCGCCTTTACTGAATATAACATCAGGCTTTATTTTTTTTAATAATTTGTTTGCTTGTAAAATTCCCTTTGCCAATGCAAAAGGTATTTTTAAATTATTAAGCGTAAACTTGCGTTCTAATTTGCATGTTTCAATAGATAAAAAGGTTATATTTTTATAACTTGATACCATTCGCTCTTCCATGCTATTTGCAGAGCCTATATAATAGATTTTATCAAAATCTTTTTCAATATAATGCAGTAATGCTATGTGGGGTATAATATGTCCGGCAGTTCCGCCACCTGTTAATACTATTGTGCTCATAATTTCTCCTTGCTTTCATTTAAATGAATAATTATAATATAATATGTATAAATATGCCTGTTTTTTTGCCTAAACTCGTTCAAATGACAAAATCGCTAAAAATTTGAATTTTTATAATATTTAGTTTTCATTTTGTATCTTTTATGTTATAATTATCCAATAATATTCTATGCAAAGGAATAAAGTTTTATTTGCACGCGCTTAAAGGAGATTAACTTGAATAAAACATATGACTCAAAAGATATAATTGTGCTTGAAGGTCTTGATGCTGTTAGGCTAAGACCGGGTATGTACATAGGTACAACGGGCACTAAGGGTATGCACCATATTTTGTGGGAAATCGTTGATAATTCTATTGATGAACTTGCAAATGGATTTGGCGATACTATTGATGTAAAGTTATATAAAGACGGCAGTGCTTCGGTAGAAGATAATGGTCGCGGAATTCCTACTGATATTCACCCACAAATGAAGGTATCTGGTGTACAAGTAGTATTCACTCAACTACACGCTGGTGGTAAATTTAACGCAGATAACTATAATTATTCGGGCGGATTACATGGCGTTGGAGCATCTGTTACTAATGCACTTTCGGAATGGCTTAATGTTACAGTGTTCAGAAATAAAAAGAAATATGAAATGTCATTTAAAAGTTATGTGGGATTAGATGGAAAAATTAAAAGTGGTATTCCAGTAACTCCGCTTATTGAAACGGGCACTTCTAAAAAGAGCGGAACATTTATACATTTTAAACCAGATTTTAAAGTTTTTGGCGAACAAGAATTTTCTAATGAAATTATTGCAAAGCACTTAAAAGAACTTGCATTTTTAAATAAAAAAATAAAATTAAGTCTATTTGATGAGCGTACGGGGAATTTAGTTGATTACTATTATGAAGGCGGAGTTGCGGATTTTGTAAAGTATTTAAATGAATCAAAAAATGTTATAAACGAAAAACCAGTTTACATTGAAGGCAAAACTGATTTAGTTGAACTTGCTATGGCCTTTCAATATACCGACCAATACACTGAAAGCATTTTTTCGTATGTAAATAATATTCCAACCACTGAGGGCGGAACGCACGAAACAGGATTAAAATCGGCATTTACACGTGTGTTTAATGATGTGGGGCGTAAATTTGGATTTTTGAAAGATAAAGATCCTAATTACATGGGTGAAGACTACCGCGAGGGCTTAACTTGTGTTCTTGCAATAAAAATGAAAAATGCACAATTTGAAGGGCAGACTAAAACCAAACTCGGTAACCCCGAAACTAAAACGGAAGTTGAAAGTGTAGTTGTAACCGAACTGCAAAAATATATGGAAAATACTGCAACGCGTAAGTTTATTGAAAGCATTATGCAAAAAGCAAAAGTTGCTGCACAAGTGCGTGAACAAGAAAAAAAAGCAAAAGAATTAACACGCCAAAAAAATAGTATTGACAGTGCTAATCTTGTTGGTAAATTATCAAGTTGCACGGGCAGAAAACCCGAATTAAACGAATTGTATATTGTTGAAGGTGATAGTGCCGGTGGCAGTGCTAAGCAAGCAAGAGACCGTTCTTTTCAAGCAATTTTACCACTAAGAGGCAAACCGCTTAATGTAGAAAAAAAACGTCTTCATCAAGTTCTTGCAAATGAAGAAATACGCAGTATTATTAGTGCGCTAGGCGCTGGAATTATGGACGATTTTGATGTAACAGCATTAAAATATCATAAAGTTGTAATACTTTCTGATGCTGACCAAGATGGCGCACATATTAGGGCAATACTCCTCACATTCTTTTTTAGATATATGCGTAACCTTATAAACGAAGGACATGTCTATATTGGTATGCCACCGCTTTATAAAGTATACAAAAAAGATAAAGTGATTTATGCATATGATGATAATAATTTACAAGAAGCAATTGATGAAGTAGGTAAGGGCTATTCTATTCAAAGGTATAAAGGGTTAGGCGAAATGAATCCCGAACAACTTTGGGAAACAACAATGAACCCTGAACGTCGAAATTTAATGCAAGTTAGTATGGAAGATGCGGTTGCGGCAGATAAAATAATTACTGTGCTTATGGGCGATGATATTGAATCCAGAAAAGATTATATTAGCGAACACGCAAATTTTGAGCGCGAAGATAATTTTGAAAAAATAGGAGTATAAACTATGGTAATAGATGATGATTTTTACGATGATACTCTATCCGGACAATTAATGTTTGATGGCTTAGATGAAACAAGCGAAAATAATGACGCAAACTTTCAAAATGAGAGTAATTTGTCTAAAAATAATGTAGATGATGCTCAAAATTCAGCAGAAGAAGATAGTCCACAAATACAACAGGACAATCTATCGGAAAACGCAGTTGCAAGTCCTAAAAAAACAAAAAAATCGGGAGCCAATTCATATAGTGAAGGCGGAAACCGTGTGTTTAGTAAGGCGCTTGATGAAGTAATGCGTGATTCTATGATGCCATACACAGAATACGTTGTGTTAGACCGTGCTATTCCTCGTGTAGAAGATGGCTTAAAACCCGTGCAACGACGGGTACTTTTTTCAATGCTTGAACTTGGACTTATGCCTGATAAAGTTTATAGAAAATCGGCTCGTGTTGTTGGCGACTGCATTGGTAAATATCACCCGCATGGCGATACATCTGTATATCAAGCAATGGTTCGTATGGCACAAGATTTTAATATGCGTGCTCCGCTTGTAGATGGACACGGAAATTTTGGTTCGGTCGATGGCGATTCGGCAGCCGCAATGCGTTATACAGAAGTAAAAATGACACCTATTGCAATGGAACTGCTCCGTGATTTAGATAAAAACACTGTCAAATGGAGTTTGAATTTTGATGACACATTAAAAGAGCCTGACACATTACCCGGAAGAGTGCCAAACTTACTTATTAATGGTGCTTCGGGTATTGCAGTAGGGCTTGCTACAAATATACCGCCACATAATATTACGGAAGTAATTAGCGGGGTTATTGCTTTCATTGATAATAAAGAAATTACTCTTTCAGAAATGATGAATATAATTCAAGGTCCAGATTTTCCGACAGGTGCCTATGCTATTGTAAGTGATGAACTTGTGAGAGCATATGAAACTGGACGCGGGAAAATCACTTTGCGTGCTAAAATAAATGTTGAAAGTGAGGGCGATAAGCGTAATATTGTTATAACCGAAATGCCGTATCAATCTAACAAAGCGACGATATTACAAACAATAGCCGAACTTCGTAATGAGGGCAAAAGTGCACTTGCCGGTATAAGCGAAATCCGCGATGAATCTGACCGAAACGGTATGCGAGCGGTAATTAAACTAAAAAAAGATATTGATCCGCAAGAAGTTATTAAATATTTGTTAAAAACTACTGCTCTTTCTATTACTTTTGGTATTAACATTGTTGCAATAGCGGGCGGAAAGCCCAGACAAATGGGTTTGCTTGAAATTTTAGATTTTTATGTGAATTATCAACGTGATATTATTTTAAGGCGCTCGAAATATGAAATTGAACAGGCCCGTGAGCATGCGCATATTTTGGAAGGACTTATTATTGCAATACAAAATATTGATGAAGTAATACGAATTATAAAAAAATCGGAATCTGTTTCAGAAGCAAAAATAAAATTGCGCTCCACATTTACTTTAAGTGAAAAACAAGCACAAGCAATTTTAGATATGAGGCTTGCAAGATTAACGAATTTAGAAGTTGGCAAAATCGAAATTGAACTTGCCGAACTTAAAAAAATTATTGAAAAATTATCCACTATTATTGCTTCCAAAAAAGCGCAACTTGAAGTTGTAAAAGGCGAATTACTTGAATGTAAACGAAAATATAGGCAAGACCGCCGTACTATTATTGTATCAAATGAATCCGAAATTGAAGTTACTTCCGAAGAAAATAATATTGAGGTACACTCTGTTGCTATTGCTTTTACAGCGGGTGGAACAATTAAAAAAACTACCCAAAAAAATACTATTCGTGCGTTTTCTGATACCTCTTCTCTTTGTGAAGCACATAATATTATTGTAAATGCAGATACCGATAAAATGATTTATTTATTTACAAATTTGGGCAACTGTTATAAAGTTAGGGCAGGGGCTGTGCCTGATGCCCGCTGGCGCGATAAAGGTACTTTGCTTAGAATATTGATTAAAGAAAGTTTACCGGAAGAAAAAATTGTTGCAATATTTAGCGATTTAGAAAATATACCTAATGCTGATAGCACAAATTTACTATTTTTCACAAAATATGGAATGGTAAAAAGTACTGTTGTGTCAGAATATAATGTAAACAAGGCTATGTTTGCCACAACTAAACTTAAAGATGGTGATGAACTGCTAAATGTAGAAATTGAACAAAAATATTCTACTTTAATATTCATTACAAAAAATGGAATGATACTAAACGCTGATAAATCCGATGTGCCAGTGCAAGGTAGAATGTCAGGTGGAGTCAGGGGCATTAATCTTGATGATGATGACATCACAATATTTGCGGGGCAAGTAACTGTTGAAGGAGATGTTATTATTGTTAGTAAAAAGGGA
Source organism: Clostridia bacterium (assembly GCA_023228225.1). Classification (GTDB taxonomy): domain Bacteria; phylum Bacillota; class Clostridia; order Christensenellales; family UBA1242; genus JALOBO01. The sequence goes on along the minus strand of JALOBO010000007.1, from coordinate 49,756 downwards.
AACGCCAAAAAGGTAAAAATGGCCGATATTGATGTTCTTAACAGATATCGTAAAGGAGTTAAAATTATGCCATTGGCAGTAGATGATAATATAGCATTTGCCGGATACCAATCTATTCCATACACTCTTGTTGTTAAGTACAGCGATGATTCAATTGTTGCTTATGATACCGAAATAATTGCAGAAGATAATAGAGCAAGTAAAGGGAAAATATTAGATATTACAAAACGAAATTATTTAATTAACGGAGCGTATATTAATCTATAATTTATTAGAGCGATAGCGACTAACAATTATACATTATACATCTACATTTTACATTTACCAGTGCCTCGGCACTGGTTTTTGTCATAAATCAATCAATTATTCAGTATATTATTATAGTAGGAAATTGTTACAGACACAATATTACAATTTTCCGCAAAATTCTACACATTAAAATATTTTTTTTAACTATAAATTATTTAATATTAAAAGCGAGGAGAAAATGCCATTTGTAGTAGTAAAATCTAGATTATTAAAATTTGCCTTTATAGTTTTAATTACCGCTGTTATGCTTTGTGTAAGTATTAATGGCACGCGTGCGGCTTCTGTGTTTTTTGGATACGCACCAAAAAATCACGCAATTTATGCTGTGGACCGAAGCAATAACGAAATTTCACTTACATTTGATGCGGCTTGGGGTGCGGATAAAACTATTGCAATTGTTGATTTATTAAAAAAATACAATATTAAAGCAACATTCTTTTTAGTGGGATTTTGGGTGGAAAAATATCCCGAAGAAACCAAATATATTGTTGATAGTGGAATGGAAATAGCCTCGCATTCTAATAGCCACCCAGATATGACAAAATTAAGTGTAGACGATATTAAACTTGAACTTAACACTGCTAAAAAAACAATAAAAGATACCGCTAATGTAGATGTAAGTTTATTTAGACCACCTTTTGGGTATTATAATGATAAACTTCTGTCTATTGCTACTGACTTAGGATACAAAACAATTAAATGGAGCGTGGATACTCACGATTGGATGGGAAAAAGCGTTGAATATATTGCAAATAGAGTTACAAGCAAAATTAGCAGTGGAGGTATAATTCTATTTCATAACAATTCCAAAAATGTTATAGAGGCCACTACTGTGGTAATTGAAAGTTTGCTTGTAAAAGGATATAAATTTGTAACGATAGGCGAACTAGTCTATGCCGACAATTATTATATAGACCGTACAGGTCTGCAAAGAAAAAATGTATAGAATAACGAATGGAGGAAGATTGTATGGATTATAATCAATTAAATAATAATAAGGTTTTTATTACAGGAAAAGTTATTAGCGAACCCGTTTACAGCCACGAAATTTACGGAGAAGGATTTTATGAAATAAATTTAAGTGTGCCAAGACTTTCATCTCAACACGATATAATTCCTGTAACAATATCTGAAAGGCTTATATATTCAGGTAAAATTGAAAAAGAAATGGAAATTTCTATTAAGGGGCAGTTTAGAAGTTATAATAAAATTATAGATGGCAAAAGTCGACTTATGCTTACGGTATTTGCCCGTGAACTTGTAGAAGTGGATTCTTCACAAAATCCAAATATAATAGAATTAAGTGGTTATATTTGCAAACCACCTATTTATAGAACTACACCGTTTAACCGTGAAATTTGCGATATTTTGCTCGCTGTTAATCGTGCCTATAATAAGTCGGATTATATTCCTTGTATAGCGTGGGGTAGAAATGCGCGCTTTGTAAAGGGAATTGAAGTTGGCGGACGCGTTTTCGTAGTCGGTAGAATTCAAAGTCGTGAGTATCAGAAAAAAGTTAACGAAACAGAATTTGAAACAAAAACTGCGTATGAAATATCAATCACCAAAATTTCTATTGAAAATAATGTCAACATTATCAATGTAAATAAAAATGAAACCGAAGAAAATACTGTATCAGAAGAACCAGAACTTTTATTTGACCAAGTAAAATTTGAGAACTACTACAATTAATTCAAAAGGGAAACCACTTTAAAAGGGAAACCACGAGCCGATAAGTAGCGGACACGCAAATTTAAAATTTGCTAACCGCTGGACTCGTGGCTTCCCTCTTTAACCGCGGAATTATATTCCGCTTGTCCGTTAGGCAAGCGGAACAAAATATAACATATATATTTTAATATTTGCAAATAAATATTATAAATTTAAGTTGGATATAATATATTTCAGTATTGACAAATTTATATTTAAAGGCTAAAATGTATCTACATTGAGGTGCGCATGACAAATGATGAATTAAAACAAAAATTTACTGAATTTTGTAATATTAAAGACATTGAAAGAAGAGATACTTTTATTGAAAACGCAGTAGCATACCTAGAACTTTTAAAACAATACTACGGTAATATAAATATTGGCGAAAATTATTTTGAAAAAGATGATACAATTTATATTCCAAATAAAATTGATGTACAAAATTCACCTAGCACATATAGTTTAGATGAATATGTATTTAACAGATTAGTTAGAAATGTTAATGGTTTTTATCATTCAACTAGCAACAAAGGTAAAGAATTATTAAAAATATATAAAAATGCGCATGTTGATGATGCGTTGGGAGTTTATGACCCCAATTTTAATATTCAAACTAAAAAACCCAATCCTTTTATATTTATAAATGATAGTATTATTCTACAACACATAGTAGAATTTACACAGCAACATAATAAATTATTTGAAAATGGTAGTATTAAATTTGAGTACGAATTAATGCCAGAATATATGGCATTATCGGATAATCACTTAACAGAAGTACAAAAAGAAGATTTAATCGCAGAAGCATTTAATAAAGAATATTTTAGGACCTTGGCCCACGAATTATGGCACGCTTCAAAGGCAGCCTATTATAATAGCAATATAGTCGAAATGGAAACTGGCGAACTTAGACCTGATAGTGCTAGTAGATATAATATAGATACACTTGAAACGTTATATGACTGTCTAGATGAAATTATTCACGAATATCAAATCAGCGTTGCTTTAAATTTAAGAAGAGAAATTACAATAACAATACCGAATCATAGAACATTTATAATAAAAGGGGTGGCATTTGGTACTGAAAATTGTCAATATTCTGACCACGCTGATACAGCAGAATTAATTGAATTAATCTCGGGAAAGGATAAATTGTTTTTCGGGAGTTTTATAAATAGAAATGATTTTGTAACTGAATTTAATAATAATTATTATGATATATTTTCACAAAACAATTTACTTACTAATTTTTACAAAGATTATCTTAGTAAAATATACGACATTCGCTCTAATAAACCTTGGGACATTATAAGTGCAGTGAATTACTTTTTGTGTGAATCAGATGAAGATACTTATATAATTATTGAAATTAAATTAACATTACAAGAAGCACTTATTAATTGCATTATTAAAAATATACAAGCAATTAATCCGAAAACTAAAAATATTAGCGTGTTAAAATCACAGTTAGAATATGTTAAAAATTTACCAGCAAAAGTGCAAAATGTGCTTATGGTTGACCAAAATGAAAGCAATTACAAAACTACAAATGTGCTTACTTATTTAAAATTAGAAGATATATGCTTAAAAAAGCAGAAACAAATTGAAGCCATAATAAATTATAGAAATATAGAAAATGACAAACTAAAAGAAAGTGTTATTGACAGATAAAATTGCATCAAATTAAATAGATGCTGTTTTAAAGCAAATCAAATACCTTGACAAAGTTTAATGTTTATAATAATATATAGGAGCAATTTTAATGTAAATTGTTTAATAGTTATGTCTTTAAAATCGGGGTGTAGCGCAGTGGTAGCGCGCATGGTTCGGGACCATGAGGTCGCAAGTTCAAATCTTGTCATCCCGACCAGTAAGCAAAAAAGTTAATTAAGATTTTTTTACTCTTGTTTATCCTATATAAAAAATAATTAAATAATATATATTTTTATTTAAAATAAATTTTATTTCGTAATGATATACATTTATTATTCAAAGATTTTGCATAGATATTCAAAATTCGTGCAATTTCGCGGTATGTTTTGTATTATTATTCTTAAAAGTATTGACATTTTATAATACATATCATATAATAAAAATATGAAAAATGATTTTTATATTTTTATTGCATTCAACGGAGTATTAAATAGTAAAGTTTGGTTTAAAAAATTCAAAGAATTTAAATTAGCCGAAAAAGGATATTCTTGTGCTATTTGTCCGGATAATATAATTGCTTTAAATAGTTTAGTTAATAAAATAAGTAAACGTTATAATGTAAAATTTGTATTTACATCACTATGGCGTATGAACATAGCACATACAAAAAAATTAATTGTAACAAATGGATTAAATGCAAGTGATGCAGAGTTTATTATTATAGGTAGAGATGATATACGCGGATTATCTATTAAAAAATTTATTGATGATAAAAAACTAATAAAAAATTATTTGGTCATTGAGCCAACTGTTGAAGGTGAATTAAGCGATATTAGACCTTATATACCTAGTAATAAAATAATTCAAACTGATACAAATGATTTTGGGCTTACAGAAAAAATTCTTGCCGAGTATTTTAATAAATTAAAAAATGAAAAAGTTAGAAAAGAAGAAGAAAAACAAATGTAATCAAAACCGTACGAATTAGTGCGGTTTTATTTTTTTATTTTTAATATTATAATAATCTATAATTCAGCACAAAAACTGTTGACAATTTTGGGACTTTTCGTATATTATAATAAAAGAGAATAATAAATCGCTTTTAAATTTTTGGAGTACAAATGCAGTATCAAAAAGAAGAAATAAGAGCAAAAATCGTTGCTTCCGCAATAAGTGAATTTGAAACCGCAGGTTATAACAAGGCAAACATTATAAGAATTGCCAAAAATGCCAAAGTACCAGTGGGTAACCTTTACAGATATTTTAAAAGCAAAGATAATCTTTTTGAGGCGGTCGTTATAAATGCTTGCAAAGAATTGCCTATTTTAATTAAAAATATTTATGAAAAAGATGTTCTTTTAGATCGCAATGAAAAAGAGATGGCCGATATTATTGCTTACAATATAGTAGAAGTTTATAAAAAATACGGAAGGCAAATTATAATCTTAGCCGACAAAAGTACAGGTTCAAAATTTGAATATTATTTTAAAAATTTAATTGATGATATTATTAAATTATTTGAAAAAGGGCTATATGGTGACATAAATTCTGAACATAATATCATGGCGAAAGTTATTGGATACGGCTTTATGAATGGGCTTTTTACTATTATTAAAGATGTGCCAGCAAACAATATTGAAGTTTACGCTAAAAAATTAATTACATATTATTTCTATCAATCAGAAAACAGAATTTAATGCTTTTAACTGACAACAAATAATTTATAGATAAGTTATTTTTAATGGGGGAATATTTATGAAAAAAATCGCACATTTTATAGTTAAATTCAGGCTTATTTTTTTAGTATTTTTTTTGTTGGCAACAATAACGTGTGGTATATTAATGCAATATGTTAACGTTAATTACAACTCAGTTTCCTATTTGCCTAATGATTCCGATACAAAATCCGGAATTACTGTATTATATGATGAATTTGGTGGCAACGGGATTGCACAAGTTATGATAAAAGATTTAAATGTTCCTGATACGCTTTTGGTTAAATCTGTTATATCAGATGTATCGGGCGTTGCACAAGTATTGTGGTTAGATGATGTACTTTCGGTTTTTAATGCAGGATTAATAACGGGATATGATACTTTTTACTCTGGGCTTTCTTTTACACTCACACAAAGTGATTGTTTAGATTATTTATTGTATTTAATAAATTCGTTGCCAGATGATTTAAGTGTATTTAACCCCGCCGATTTAGTAAATGACCCTAGACTTGCTACTGATGCTGGCTATGGTTATTTTTTAAACTTTTTGTCAAATAGCGGATATTTTACAGAAGATAATTTAAATTTATTGGTGCAGTTTAAATCGCAAATAGAAAGTTTTTATAATCAAGGCAATGTGCTTTTTACAGTTACCTTTTCTGGAACTGATTATGATGAAAGCACAATGCAAGCCATTGAAGATATTAACGATTTAGATTTTGATACATATTTAGCAGGCAATGCCTCGCTAACTAATAGTAGTATTAAAGTTATAAACAGCGAAACCACTCAGGCATTAATAATTGCATTAATAATTGTAATTATTATTTTATTCATAATGTCATCTTCCTATCTTGAACCAATTTTGTTTGGAATTGTTATTGCTGTTGCTGTGTTTATAAATATGGGTACTAATGTTTTTATGGACTCAATATCTTATTTAACACAAGGCGTTGCAAGCGTTTTATTACTTGCGTTAACTATGGATTATTCTATATTTTTACTGAATAGGTTTAAACAAGAAAAAAAACTTGGATTAAGTTCTTGCGATGCAATGGAAAAAGCGCTTATTGCTTCATTTTCGCCTATATCGGCTAGTTCGTTAACCACGATAGCAAGTTTTGTTGCACTTATGTTTATGAGTTACAAGGTAGGCTTTGACATTGGACTTGTGCTTGGAAAAGGCGTTCTTATAAGTTTGCTTTCGGTATTTTTGTTTATGCCTGCTTTAATTTTGTACTCGCAAAAGATTATAGAAAAAACTGAGCATAAAACTTTTAATTTGAATTTTAACAAGTTTAGTGAGGGGCTTAAAAAAACCAGATTCGTTTTACCCTTTATTTTAATAGCACTGATTATTCCTTGTATAATTTTCTCATACCAAAATTCATTTGTTTACGGAAACGAAGCAAGTGTTGGTAGCGAAAATAGTGTTTATTCTGATGACAAAATCGAAATAGAAAATATATTTGGTAAATTTAATCAATTAATTTTACTACTACCTAATGATTATGAGGCAAATGAACTTGGTATAAGTGGGCAAATTGCATTAATTAATGGCGTAAATAGCGTGCAATCTAAATCGCTGATTGATTATTCCGGAATGTCGGTATATTTACCTGCAAGTTTTATTTCACAGTTTGAAAGCGAAAATTACACACGAATAATTATTAATTTAAGTTTACCAGAAGAAAGTGAAGCGACAACTACCGCAATTGACGAAATTAAATTAGTTGTACAAAATGTAATTGGCGAAAATAGTGGTTATTATCTTTTAGGTAACTCGGTGAGCGCGCTAGAAATTAAAGAATATGTTGAATATGATTATTTAGTTGTAACAATAATATCACTTGTACTTGTTGCAATAATTTTGTTAATTACATTCCGTTCTATAATTTTACCCGTATTATTGGTGGTTGTAATTCAAAGTTCAGTTTGGATTAGCATGGCAATTCCGTATATAACAAATACTCCACTAGTGTTTGTTGGCTATATGATTATTAGTGCAATTATGCTTGGTGCAACCATAGACTATGCAATACTTATGACTAGTAATTACTTGGAAAATCGTAAAACTATGGGAAAATTTGAAGCCGCTGAACATGCGTTAAATCAATCTGCAAAAGCAATTATAACCTCGGCAAGCATACTTTGCTTTGCGGGATTTGCTATGAGTATTGTATCTACTATGCCTGCTATATCAGTATTCGGCAGTTCAATAGGTAGAGGGGCTGTATGTGCATTTGTGCTTGTAATGATACTTTTGCCACAGGCATTAATGTTGTTTGATGATATTATAAGAAAAACCACACTGCACGGTAAGAAAAATATGATATAAAAAATAAAAACCGAATTTTCGGTTTTTATTTTTTTATTTTATTTTGTGTTTTGCGTAATGAATCTAAATCACTTTTTTTGATTTGTTCTTTTTTAATTACTTTTATAATAAAATCTGATAATTTTTCTATATCTTGTTCGTTAATTTTATAATTACTTAATGTAGCAAGTCCAATCCTTACTCCACTTGTTTCAATTGCACTGCGTTTATCAAACGGGACTTTATTTTTGTTAACAATGATGTTAAAACCTTGCAAAGTTTTTTCAAGTTGATTGCCAGTTATTTTTTCGCTACTTAAATCTATTAAAAATAAATGTGAATCTGTTCCGTCACTTACTATTTTTATGCCTTTGTATTGTAAATAGTCTGCCATGTAAGATGTTAAATGTTTAATTTTTAATTGGTACTTTTTAAATTCAGGAGTCATTGCTTCTTCAAAACAAATGCCTTTTGCGGCAATAATGTTTTGTAGCGGTCCGCCTTGAATACCAGGAAATACCGCCTTATCTATTTGCTTACCAAATTTTTCTTTGCAAAGTATTAATCCACCGCGTGGTCCTCTTAATGTTTTGTGGGTTGTAGAAGTTACAATGTCGGCGTATACGCAAGGATTAGGATAAATTCCGGCTGCTACTAAGCCGGCAAAATGTGCCATATCTACCATTAGATATGCACCTACACTATCCGCAATTTCTCGGAATTTTTTAAAATCTATTATTCTTGAATATGCCGAACCGCCTGCTATAATAAGTTTTGGTTTATTTTCGGTTGCAAGTTTTTGTACTTCATCATAATCAATTAAACCATTTTTATTTACGCCATAATTAATTATATTATAATCTTTACCCGAAAAACTTACTTTTGCGCCATGGGTTAAATGCCCACCACAATCCAAACTCATAGACAGTATTGTATCGCCTTTTTGTATAAGCGCAAAGTAGACAGCCATATTTGCCGAAGAACCGCAGTGTGGTTGAACATTAGCGTATTCGGCATCAAAAAGTTTTTTAGCAAGGTCAATAGTATAACTTTCTATTTTATCTATATATTGACAGCCACCATAATAGCGAGCATTAGGATACCCCTCGGAATACTTATTTGTTAAGCAACTCCCGAGTGCTTTTAATATATTTTTTGAGGCAATATTCTCTGACGCAATTAAATTGATTTGCGTATGTTGCCTCTCATATTCTTTTTTTATTAGTTCTAATATTTTGTCCATTTTAATACCTCAAAACATATTTAAATATTAATTTTTAGCCAAAATATAATACTACTTAATACATTTATTGTCAAGTATTTGCTTTATAATAAGCATTTTTGCATTAGTGTTGACATTTTTAATAATTTGTATTATTATATTTTATAACCTATAAAGAGTGCGTGAGGGACAGCCCCATTGAACGCACAGCAACCTGTTAAAAGGCAAGGTGCTAATGGCTGAACGATGGGTATTTGTACAAATAATTTGTCCTACCTATTAAGGCGGGCTTTTTTATGAATATTAGGTTAAATTTACTAAGGAAGGCAGAAAAAATGAAACAAATTATTTCTAGCGAAAGTGTAAATTGTGGGCATCCTGATAAAACTTGCGATATTATTGCAGATAGTTTTTTAGATATGGCTCTTAATGAAGATCCAAATTCGCAAATGGCAGTTGAGTGTGCTATTAAAGATGATTTACTGATGATTTATGGCGAAGCAACTACAAATGCAAAAATTGATTATGAAAGTATTGCAAGACAAACATTAAAAGAAATTGGCTACAAAAATAGATTTAGAATTATTAAACAAATATCTGAGCAATCACCTGATATTAATAATGCAGTTGTAAAGTCAGAATTAATGGCAAACGACCAAGGTATTGTTTATGGCTATGCTACAAATGAAACCCCAGAATATATGCCTATGCCTATAATAATTGCACACAAATTAATGCGTATTTATGATGAGTTTAGGCGTACAACGGATACATATTTTAGTGATGCAAAAAGTCAGGTAAGTATTGAGTACGAAGATGATAAACCAATATTAATACACACTGTACTTTTATCGGTATCACATAGTGCAAGAATTTCGCACGAACAAATTTATAAAGATATTAGAACAAATGTTATTGATAAAGTGCTAGATGAGTATAAAAATCTTGTAAAACAAAGCATAAAATATATAGTTAATCCAAGTGGCAGATTTACTATTTGGGGTAGTTTTGGTGACAGCGGTTGTGTAGGCCGAAAAATTGTTGTTGATACTTATGGTGGTGTTGGCAGAGTTGGTGGAGGCTGTTTTAGTAGTAAAAACGCTACAAAAGTTGACCGTAGCGGTGCGTACTATGCTAGATTTGTTGCAAAAAATGTAGTAGCACATAATTTAGCGGATAAATGCGAAATCCAAGTTGGTTATGGTATCGGTATGGCAGAACCAATTAATCTATATATCGATTGCTTTGGAACACAAAAAGTATCAATTGAAAAGATATACGAAATTGTAAATGCAAATTTTAGTTTTCGCCCATCAAATATTATTAGAGAACTTGATTTATTAAAGCCACAATATAAAAAGACCGCTTGTTATGGACATTTTGGAAGACCAGAATTTAGCTGGGAAAAAATTAAAAATTTTTAATTTTTTTAAGCAAATTCAATTCAAGCAAATTTTATAACAATTTCACACAATATTTATCAGCAAAAAGCCCTTAAATATAATTGCATATTGCCTTTGTCCGTGTTATACTTTAAAATATCAATTTATTGGCATATTAAGAGGAAATTATGAAAGTTAAAAATAGTTTTTTTAGTACAATGAAGGAAGATTCTTCCAGTGAAGAATCAATCAGTGGTAATTTATTAACCCGAAGTGGTATGATTAAAAAAAGTTCTGCCGGAGTATATATTTTACTTCCGCTAGGATTTAAAATTTCACAAAAAGTAGAAAAGATTATAAGGGAAGAAATGGAAGCAATCGGCTGTCAAGAAGTGCTTATGCCAGCACTAATTCCCGAAGAAGTTTTTATTAAATCCGGTAGGCGCGATAATTTTGGAAGCGATATGTTTTCACTTAAAGACCGCAACGATAAACCTATGGTGTTAGGCCCTAGCCATGAAGAAATGTTTATTATGGTAGCTGCAATGGGAATAAAATCTTATAAAGATTTTCCTCTTAACCTTTTTCAAATGCAGACTAAATTTAGAGATGAAACAAGACCTCGTTATGGACTAGTTAGACTAAAAGAATTTATTATGAAAGATGCATATTCATTTGACCGTGATTTAGATGGGCTTTCTGTTTCTTATGACAATATGTACAAAGCATACACTAATATTTTTAACAGAATAGGACTGGATTTTACAGTTGTTAAGGCTGATACCGGAGTTATGGGTGGTTTTTTATCTGAGGAATTCCACGCTGTAACCGATATTGGTGAGGATACACTTGTTATTTGTGATGATTGTCATTATTCAACAAATTTAGATGTTGCAGAATGCGCCTGCAAACTTAATCTATCTACCGAAATACATAAAGCCAAAAAACTAGAATTTACACCTAATTCTAAAACTATTGAAGAAGTTGCAACATTCTTTAATAGAAAGCCAGAAAATTTTGTAAAAACTCTTATTTATAAATGTGATGGTAATTTTTATGCGTTTTTAGTGCGTGGCGACAAAGAACTTAACGAAATCAAAGTTAAACATTTATTAGATGTTAAGATTTGCGAACTTGCCTCTATAACTGATGTAGAAAAAATTACAAATGCTTCTGTCGGATTTGCCGGTCCTATCGGACTTAAAATTCCTATAATTGCTGATTTAGAAATTCAAAATATGGCTAACTTTATTGTCGGTGCTAATAAAACTGATTATCATTTTGTAAATGTTAATTTAAGTGACTTTAAAGTACAACAATTTGCCGACATTCGTACGGTAGTTTCTACCGATGTTTGTCCAAAATGTGGATATAAATTTACATTTAAAAAAGGCATTGAAGTAGGCAATATTTTTAAGTATGGTTCTAAATATTCCGATAGTATGGGATTATATTTTGTAGATGAAGATGGCAAACAAAAACCTTTTTCTATGGGTGCATATGGCATTGGTATAGAAAGGTGCATCGCCTCGTTTATTGAACAGCACCACGATGACAAGGGTATTATTTGGAAGCGTAGTTTGGCTCCTTATGAAGTGTGTATTGTTACCGCAAATGAAGCAAACGAAACACAATCCACACTTGGCGAAAACCTTTATAACTCACTTATGTCCAAGGGGGTTGATGTGCTTTACGATAACCGCAACGAACGCATTGGTGTTAAACTTAACGATATGGATTTAATAGGTATACCAGTAAGAATTCTTGTAGGCAAAAGAGCGGGTGAAAACATTGTAGAAGTTAAATACCGAAAATCCCCAACAGTTATTGAATACAATTTAAATAATGGATTGGAAGAATTAATTAAAATAATTTATAGTTCTGATGTGGCAATGTTATAATAAATAATATAGTCTACTTATTATCATTATTAATTACAATGTTTGTATTCTTATCAAAATTTAAAAGGAAAATATATTTTTAATTGTGATTTAGTATTGACTTTACGATTTATTAATGCTAGTATTGCAATTGTGTATTTACCGTTTTAATTAATAGTGATGAGAATTACATAGTTCTCATCATTTTGTTTGATAATATATACGAGGGAGTTTTTATGCTATTTAATAATTTAAATCTAACTGAAAATATTTTGGCTGTGCTTGCTGAAATGGGCTTTATTGAGCCCACTGAAATTCAGGAAAAGTGCATTCCGTTAATATTAACCAAAAAAGATGTTGTTGGACTTTCTCAAACTGGCTCAGGAAAGACCTTTGCTTTTGGTTTGCCAATTATACAAAACATTGACAAAGAACTGGGCGGAGTTCAAGCACTTATTGTTAGCCCAACAAGGGAACTTGCACTTCAAACTACAAATGAATTAAAAAAGTTTTCTTCTATTACAGGAGTTAAAGTTGTTGCTGTATATGGCGGTGCCGATATTAATAGACAAATTACTTCACTTAAAAAGGCAAATATTGTTGTTGGCACACCGGGCAGAATTATGGACCATCTTGATAGGCGAACGCTTAAACTGGGACTTATTAAAACTGTTGTCCTTGATGAAGCCGATGAAATGCTAAATATGGGATTTAGAGATGATATTGAAAAAATTTTAAAATCCGCTCCATCAATTAGACAAACTTTAATGTTTTCGGCTACTATGCCGCCAGAAATTATGACAATAACTAAAAACTATATGATTGAGCCAGCAATTATCAGGTTGGCACAACGAGATGAACAAGGCAAAACCAATCAATATTATTTAAATGTTAAACGTGGCAAAAAAATGGAAGTTCTTGTTGATTTGTTGCACGAATTAAGGCCAAGATTATCATTAGTTTTTTGCAATACCAAAAGAATGGTTGATGATTTACAAGAAAGACTTGACCAAGAAAATTTTTTAGTTGCCGGATTACATGGAGATAAACGCCAATCAGAACGCAAACGTGTTATGGATGCATTTAAAAGTGGAGAGAAAAATGTGTTAATTGCAACTGATGTTGCAGCAAGGGGAATTGATGTTAAAGGTATTGAATGTGTGTTTAATTACGATTTACCATATGACATAGAGTACTATACTCATAGAATAGGCAGAACAGGTAGGGCTGGTGGCGAAGGCGACGCATATTCACTTGTAAGCGGAAGTGCGCAATATGAAAATTTAATGGATTTCGTTAAAAAACTCAATGCACCATTAAAAGAATATTCACCGAAGAATTTGGAAAATATTAGTAAAAAAGAGGGAAAAGAAATGGATTCATTTAAAGAAAAAAGAGAAGCACCAAAACCAGTAGATTTTGTGGGTAATTTTGTTTCTGCAACTAAAAAAACGGTAAGTGAAAAAGCAAAATCTACTCATTTAGAACTTACCACATTAGGTTATGATGATAAGCAAATTGCAGACATATTAATTGATATGTTGGCATCACAAAAAGCACCCATTGAAAGAACCGAGAGAAGTAGTTATCCTAGAAGAGAAAGTCACTTTGGCGACAGAAAGCCAAGCTTTAAAAGAGATGAAAGAAGAGATAGTAATTTTAGTGATGCCCGCAGACCTAGCTTTCAAAGAGATGAAAAAAGTAGCAGTTATTTAGGTAGAAAGCCAAGTTTTAACAGAGATGAAAAAAGTGGTGGGTACGCAGACAGAAAGCCGAGTTTTAACAGAGAAAGAAATGAAAACACTTTTGATAAAAGGGATCGTGAAGAAATAATTCATACAAGTGGAAGAAAACCTTTTTCAGATAGGTCTTATGAAAAAAAAGCACCAAGAAGTTTTGAGCATAATTCAGTAGATGGTGGCGAAAGAAAAACCGAATATAGAGGTCGTTCTAATTTTGGAAGTAAACCTTTTTCAGATAGAAACCGCACATCACACACTTACAGTGATAGAAAACCAAGACCAACTACCGGAGAATAGTATGTTATACTTTGTTTAATATACAAGCGTAACTTATAATCGCTATTTTTCTTTAAAACTAATATGGTAAATGACTATAAATTTAAATACAAATATCTAATATTGGAAAAAACTTATCAAATCTGATAAGTCTTTTTGTAAGCAAAACGATGCCCTTTTCATATATATTATTAAATTTATATTAAAAGAGAGCATTTAATGGCAAAAATTTATTCTAGTTTAACAGAATTAATAGGAAACACACCACTATTAGAAATTAAAAATTATAACAAAAAGAACAATTTAAAAGCAAAAATTATTTGTAAGATTGAGTACTTTAACCCAACAGGTAGTATTAAAGATAGGATAGCAAAATCAATGATTTTAGATGCTGAAAAAAGTGGACTGCTAGACAAAAATTCTATTATCGTAGAGCCGACAAGCGGAAATACTGGAATTGGACTTGTGGCAGTTGCTGCCACAAAAAACTATAAAGTAATACTTACAATGCCTGATACTATGAGTATTGAAAGACAAAAACTTTTAAAAGCCTATGGCGCCGAAATTGTACTTACCGAAGGTCATAAAGGTATTAAAGGTGCAATCGAAAAAGCAAAAGAAATAGTCAGTTTAACATCAAATGCAATTATGCTTAATCAATTTGCTAATCTTTCAAATCCTAAGATTCATAGACTTACCACAGGACCTGAAATTTGGAGTGATACAAAAGGGAAATTAGATTTTTTTATTTCGGGTGTTGGAACTGGTGGCACAATAACCGGTTCGGGCGAATTTTTAAAAAGTAAAAGTGAAAATATTAAAGTAATAGCAGTAGAGCCTTACGACTCGCCAGTACTTTCGGAAAACAGAGCGGGGGCACATAAATTACAGGGTATTGGAGCAGGCTTTGTTCCCGAAATTTTAAATACAAAAATATATGATGATATTGTAAAAGTACAAACCGAAGATGCTTATAGCGCTAGTAGACAATTAGCAAAAACAGAAGGCATTTTAGCAGGTATATCTTCTGGTGCAGCACTTTATGCGGCAACCATTATTGCAAAAAGAGATGAAAATAAAGGCAAAATTATTGTAGTAATTTTGCCCGATAGTGGCGATAGATATTTATCTACTGAATTATTTAGTACTATCAAATAAAGTGTACTATGTTGCTCACTTTTATAATTTAGAACACGCAAAGTAGTTTAAATATAAAGATTTTTAAATGATTTAGCCCTAAACAGGTTCCGACGTGTATCAATACGCTAGGTGGTTCTGCTTGGGGCTAAGGCGTTAAAAAGATTATATTTAAACGGCGCCTAGTTCCGCTTTTCCGGTAGGAAAGCGGAATAAATTTCTGCCGCTTCTACGGCTTGCGAAATTAGCGATGAAATAGTCATAGGTCCTACACCACCAGGAACGGGAGTATAGGCTGAGCAAATGCTAAGAGCGTGATTATCAAGTTCTATATCACCAACATTATTTTGGTTATAACCGCAGTCTATCAAAATCACATTAGGTTTTAACCATGCTGACTTAATTAAATTTGCTTTTCCGACTGCCGCAACTAATATATCTGCTTGTCTTACATATTGCTCTAAATTAATTGTTTTACGATGGCAAATTGTTACAGTTGCATTCTCTTGTAATAAAAGCATTGCAGTGGGTTTGCCTAATATTGCACTTCTGCCTACAATTACAGCGTGCTTGCCTTCAATTATAATATTATAGTGTTTCAAAAGTGTTATAATTCCTAACGGGGTGGCACATTTAAATGCAGGGTAACCGTTTGTCATATTTCCAAAAGAAGTTGCACTTACGCCATCAACATCTTTATTAAGTGCAATCTCGTTAAAACAGAGTTGCTCATCTATATGAAGTGGCGTTGGGTGTTGTAATAGTATGCCACATATTTTTGAATCTGCATTCAATTCGCGTATTTTATTAACCAATTTTTCGGTTGTAGTGTTTTTTGATAAATTTACTGTTACAGAATTTAAACCCACCCTTGCACACGCCTTTGATTTCATTTTTACATAAGTTTTAGAAGCAGGGTCTTCGCCTACTATAATTGCCGCAAGGACGGGAGTATAGTTATATTTTTGTTTTAAAACATTAACCCGTTTTAAAAGTTGTAATTCAATTTCTGATGCTAGTTTTTTTCCATCTAATCTTATTGCTTCCATTCTTACTCCATAAAATATTCATTATGTTATTATAACACAATCACATATGCATTTGACAAGGATTTTTGATACTTTACTTTAAAAGATAATAAAAAAACTTACCATTACAGTAAGTTTTTTTATTGGTCGGGATGACAAGGTTTGAACTTGCGACCTCACAGTCCCTAACCGTGCGCGCTACCACTGCGCTACACCCCGACACTCTGTTTAAAATAATAAACTAATTTTGGTAAATTGTCAACAGTAAATTTGTAATTATCGTTTTATAAAATTCTATTAATTGTATCGTTTTTTATAAATTAAATAGTAAAAAATACATTTTTTATTAATTTTTTTGAATTAAATACTATTTTTGTATACAAAAAAAATTTAAAGTGTTATAGTAAGTATATAGTTATATTTGGAGATATATTATGGAAACTGCATTTAGTGTTATTGATTTGGAATTTACATATCCAAAGGCAAAAAACCAAGTAATAAATGGAATAAGTTTTGATGTTTGTGAAGGTGAGATTTTTGGGCTTTTAGGTCCGAGTGGTGCTGGTAAATCAACCGTTCAAAAAATTTTAACAAAACTATTAACTGATTATGATGGCAGAATATCTTATTTTGGCGAAGATCTTAAATCACTTAGTAAAGAGTTTTATGAATATATTGGCGTTGGTTTTGAATTGCCTGTTTCGTTTGGTAAACTTACAGCAATTGAAAATTTAAAATTTTTCTCATCGTTATACAAAAATCAAGTAGATTATAACGAACTGCTTAAACGCGTTGATTTGTATTCTGACCGAAATAAAAAAGTGTGTGAATTTTCAAAAGGTATGAAAATGCGACTTAATTTTGTTAGGGCACTTCTTAATAACCCTAAAATTTTATTTTTAGATGAAGTTACAAATGGGCTTGACCCAAAAAATTCTAAAATTATTAAGGATATGATTTTAGAATTTAAAGAAAATGGTGGTACGGTATTTTTAACTACACATTTGATGGGCGATGTGGAACAACTATGCGATAGAGTTGCATTTTTAGTTGATGGAAGGATTGCCGAAATTTCTACTCCAAGAGAACTTAAACAAAAATATGGAAGGCGCGAATTGATTGTAGAATATAAAGAGGATAAAAATATTAAATCACAAACTTTTGATATGAATAAGTTGGGCGACAATCAGTCATTTTTAACACTTTTAAAAGAAAAACATATAGAAACTTTACATAGTGGCGAAACTTCTCTTGAAGATATATTTATTATTGTAGCAGGTATGGGACTATGAGAAATTTAGGAAAACTTATTAGTGGCGAAATTGAACGCGCTACAAAATATAAAATTCTTACGGTTGGTGTCGGCGTGTCTTTGCTTTGGTGCATTATAATTGCCGCTATTCCGCTTAACGATGTAAAACAAATTGTACCGTTAATTGTTTTTACTGACAGTGCAATAATGTCTGCAATTTTAATTTCGGCCTCATTGTTTTTTGAACGAAATGAAGGCACTTTAAGCACATTAGCCATTGCACCGTGTTCGGTGCTGGAAATATTATTATCTAAAATTATAATGTCTGTTGTTGTTGCTCTTTTATCAACCGCAATAATATTTGTCAGCGTTGCTATTTTTCACGGGACACTAATTAATTTTATGCTAGTTCCTTATGTAATTTTAGTCGCAACACTTAACAGTATTATTGGGGTTTTAATTTCGTTACATAGCCGAGATTTTAACAGTATGCTTGTTAATTTTTCAATTTTTGTTATTTTACTAGACTTACCAGCAGTGCTTGCAAGTGTTGGATTACTTCCAAATTGGATTGAATTAATTACAATTATTCTTCCATCACAAGCCTCACAGATACTTATTACAAGCACACTTGTCAGTACCGAACTTTATCAGGTCTTAATATCACTTGGAGTAGTTGTATTATGGTCTGTATTACTACTAATATTAGCGGTGTACCCAAAATTTAAAGAATATATGGTTAAAGGTTAATTATGCGTATCTATTTATCACTTTTAAAATTTGAAATTAAAAATATATTAAGGGATAAAATGACCTTCATTATGCTTATCTATCCCATAATTATGCTACTTGCAACTACAATTTTATTGCCAGCACTTTTAGAAGATATTGAAAGTGCTACATCATTAAAAAGTACTATTGTAGTAATAATAATTGTTTTTGCAGGATTAGGTGCTTTTATTGGCGGGGCATTGCTTGCCTTTTTGCTATTAGATCATAAAGATGAACATATTTTTGATTCTATTAGCGTTACAAGCGTTTCGGTTTCTGGTTATATTAAATTTAAAATGGTATATGTTTATATACTGTCTGTAATATCTACACTTGTTTTAATTTGGGGTACCCAAATTTTTGCGGGTGAACAGTATATAGTTAATGTTGGCGGAGTTATATTTAATCCGTTTAGCGGACTAACAGCATTGAAAACGATTATGTACGCAATAGTTATGAATTTGTATATGCCTGTTTTAGGATTATTTATTGCGACCAAAGCAAAGAATAAAATAGAGGGTTTTGCATACTTAAAAGCGAGTGCATTGTTAGTGGCTGTACCTGTTCTTTTACTTGTCGCTCCATTTAGATTAGGTTGGCAATATTTTTTGGGTGTATTACCAAATTTTTGGGCATCAAAAGCATTATTAACAGCAGTTTATCCTTCACTTTCCGATGGTTTTCCTTTTATTGTTGCAATTCTTATTGGGGCTATTTATAATATCGTTCTTATAAGATTATTGTATAAAAATTTTTTAAAATCTATTCAGTAAATTTTTACAGGTATATAAAATATAAAAGTTAGAAATAATTTTAGTATACAGTAATGTATATTTTTTATTACTGTAAATTTTATT
Source organism: Clostridia bacterium (assembly GCA_023228225.1). Lineage (GTDB taxonomy): Bacteria > Bacillota > Clostridia > Christensenellales > UBA1242 > JALOBO01. The sequence goes on along the minus strand of JALOBO010000007.1, from coordinate 30,502 downwards.
TAAGGAAATTTATATGAAAAGATTTTTGTTATTAACTTTGGTTTTATTATTAGTTGTTGCCATAGGTTATTTTGCAATTCCAATGATTGTAAATGCAGAAAGTTATGTTGTTATAGATATAAACCCTAGCATAGAATTTGTAATTAATCGTAATGGTATAGTAACTAATGTTAATTCATTAAATGAGGAAGGAGAAATTATAATTCAAGGCGAAACATTTGTTGATATGACCATTGAAGATGCAACTGAAAAAGTTATAGAACTAGCACTTGCTTTGGGATATTTAGACCCAAATGCTACCGAAACCGATCCAAACGCATTAATGGTAACCGCTTATAATGGAAGTATAATTACTAAAAATAGAATAAGGAGTCGTGTAGAAAATAGACTGAACAACTATTTTTCCGAAAATGGTATTTGGGGCGTGGTATTAAGTGCAGAAGATATTGAAGACATTATGGTAGAAGCCGAATCATATAATTTAAGCGTCGGTAAATATAGACTGATTAAGTCAATACAAAATGCCACTAGTGAATACACATTTACAGTTCTTGCATCTATGACAGTTGAAGAACTTATGAATCTTGTACAGTCTAAGGTGTCGCTTGCTGATGAACGAACAGCAATTATTGACCGCATTACTATACTTGAAGCAATTGAAACGCCAACTGAGGCTGAATCAACCGAATTATTGATAATTACCGCTAGACTTTCTGAAATAGATGCACTTATTGCTCAGGCAGAAGTCGATAAAGCGACTTTACAAGAAGATATTGTCGCTTTTAAAGAAGCAAGAAAACAATTTAAAAATGCGGTTAAAGCGTCATTTAAAAATCTATTTAATGGATTATCTGATGCCGAACAAGAGCAAATTAAACAAGTGTTATACAACAGATTTAACAATATTGATGCAGTTGCATAAAATTTAAGCATAATTAATGCGCAAAAATTATAAAAAGCAAGGATTTAATCTTTGCTTTTTAATTATAAAATTTTAACAATTAAATATTTAAAAACATACATATTTTAGAGGTGTTTTTATGAAATTCTTTAAAATGCATGGAATTGGCAACGATTACATTTTTGTAAACTGTTTAAATAGAGAACCTGAAAATCCTAATGAACTTGCAAAATTTTTGTGCAACAGGCATTTTAGTATAGGTGGCGATGGGCTTATATTAATACTTCCATCGTATTCCGCAAATGTTCAAATGCGTATTTTTAATTCTGATGGTAGCGAAGCGGAACTTTGCGGTAATGCCATAAGGTGTTTAGGAAAATATATATACGATGAAGGGCTTATTAAAAATCCGACAGTTACAGTGGAAACATTAGCGGGAATTAAAACTTTACAAATTAATTTGAGTGAAAGTATTGTTAAAAGCGTTAGCGTAAATATGGGAGTACCTATTTTAATACCCGATTTAATACCGGTAATAAGTAATGACCATATGCCAGTCATTGACAGAGAAATTAAAGTTGACGAAAATACTATATTGTATTCCGCTGTATCAATGGGAAATCCACATGCGGTTGTTTTTGTGTACGAACTTGATACTTTACCTATTGAAAAAATTGGCAGTTTGATTGAAGTACATAGCGATTTTCCGGAACGAACAAATGTAGAATTTGTACAGGTATTAGATTCTGGTACACTAAAAGTACGAGTTTGGGAAAGAGGCGTGGGCGAAACATTGGGTTGTGGTACAGGTGCGTGTGCCGTTGCGGTCATTAGTGATATAAAAGGTTTAATAAAAAACGAATGTATTATAAATATGCGTGGCGGGATATTAAAAGTTCAAGTTGGTTCAACTGTATATTTAACGGGTAATGCAGTATATACATTTAGCGGGAATATTAATTTACCAAAAGAATTTAAATTTATAAAAACAAAAAAAGAGATGTAAGTAAAAGTGAAGATCAATAAAAATTTTTTAGCACTTAAAAATAATTATCTTTTTAGTGAAATAAACAGGCGGGCAAGTGCTTATAAGTTAGAACACCCAAACGTAGATGTTATTAGTTTAGGAATAGGAGATGTCACTCAGCCACTTGCCCCCGTAGTTATATCTGCTATGCAAAAAGCAGTGCAGGATTTATCTAATGTGCAAACATTTAAAGGGTATAGTCCGAATCAAGGTTATATGTTTTTGCGAGAAAATATATCAAAGTATGACTATGTTTTAAAAGGTATAGACATTTCGCCAAATGAAATATGCGTAGGAGATGGCATTAAAAGCGATATTTCAAATATGCTTGAACTATTCGCCGATAAATCGGTTATTGCGCTTATGAACCCCGTATATCCTGCTTATTTAGATAGTGTAATAATGTCTGGCAAAGCCGGTAAGAATTGTAGCGGGAAATGGTCTAAAATAATTAATTTATATTGTACTGCTGAAAACAATTTTCTACCAGAAATACCTATAAAAAAACCTGATATAATTTATTTGTGTTTTCCGAATAATCCCACAGGTGCGGTATGCGATGTTAAAAAACTAAAAGAGTGGATTGATTATGCCAACAAAGTTGGTGCTATAATATTTTTTGATAGTGCCTATGAAGCCTATATTACAGAAGATTATCCACATAGCATATACGAAATTTCGGGGGCAAAACAGTGCGCGATTGAATTTAAAAGTTATTCAAAAACAGCGGGCTTTACGGGCGTAAGATGCAGTTATACAGTCATACCAAATGATATTATAGTAGGCAATAAATTAGTACTTGATTTGTGGACTAGAAGGCAAAGTTCTAAGTTTAACGGAGCAAGTTACATTTCTCAGTGTGGCGCAAATGCAATATATAGTGAAGAAAATCGCTCGCAAATTAAAGAAAATATAGATTACTATATGAAAAATGCACACTATATTTTTACAAATCTAGTTAATTCCGGAATAAAAGCATATGGTGGGGTAAACGCACCTTATATTTGGGTAAAAACGCCAGAAAACATATCATCGTGGGATATATTTGACATTATGTTAAAACGGGCGGGAGTTATTTGCACCCCGGGTGCAGGATTTGGATCATTCGGACAAAATTACATACGGTTAACAGCATTTAATACCTACGAAAATACAGTAAAGGCTATGCAAAACATTATTATATCTAAAATATTTGTATAGTAACAGGAGGCAAAAATGGCTAATGTAGTTGTTGTAGGTTCGTACGGAAAAATGGGTAGTCTTATGTGCAATGCAATAAAAGAAAGTAAAAATTATAATTTGCTTTATGGGGTGGATATTTTAGCAGACGGAGAAGAAAAAAATATTTATAATAATTTGGATATAAAATACGGACTACCTGATGTTATTATTGATTTTTCTAATGCAGATGCACTAGTGGATATAATTGATTTTGCAGTTTTCCACAATACTAAACTTATTATTGCTACTACCGGACATAGCGAGTGTGGTAATAAATTAGTAACACAAGCATCTGAAAAAATTGCTATATTTAAATCCGAAAATTTTAGTTTTGGTATGAATGTGTTGGTAGAAGAATTGAAAACATTTTCTAAAAAACTTATTGGTTATGACACTGAAATTCTTGAATGTCATAAAAAATATAAAAAAGATTATCCGAGCGGGACGGCAATTATGTTAAAAAATATTATTAAACAACATTCAATTAATAGCCCCGCCATTATTCCTATTCATTCGATAAGAATAGGAGATGTTGCTGGAATGCACACTATTATTTTTGGTGGAACAGGAGAATTGATAGAACTAAAACATACAGTGCTTGACCGTTCGGTTTTTGTAAATGGCGTAATAAAAGCCTTATATTTCATACAAAATAAATCAAAAGGTTTATACAATATGAATGATTTAATAAAAATGTAGCAAATCTTTATACGGATTATAAAATTTGTTGTATGTTGTTATTTTTTGTCATAATTAATTGACAATATATTTTAGAAATATATACTAAGTTAAGATATTACCGAATAACGAGGTGAAAATTGTTTAACTGGACTGATACACAAGAATTTTGTTTTCCAATTACCATAATTGTTATAGTTGTATTAACTATTATTTTAACATTTTTATTAAAAAATAAAAGCGAAAGAATTAAATTAATTCCGCTTAAATTCATCTCATTATTATTAATAATTGCCGAAATAGTAAAACTTGTAAGAATATATAATTCTGTTGGTTTAATTCCTAGTCAATATTGGCCATTTCAGTTTTGCAGTATGTTTTTGGTCTGGTTTTTTATCGCTTCCTTTTTTAAAGGCAAAATTGGTAAAGCCGGTTTGGCTACAAGTTTTGTTTGTGGAGTAATGGCATTTATTTGCTTTATGATTTCACCTGTTTCGGTAATTGGCAATGCTACCGATAATTTATCATTGGTTTGGAGCAATTTTGACAATTTACATACATTTTTTTACCACTGGCTGATAGTGTTATTTCCTATATTAATTGTGGCCTTAAAATTGTATAATCCTAAATTTTCGGATAGAAAATTTGTGTTAATTCCATTTTATATTTATGCAACCGTTTCTGTAATAATGGCTAATAAATATGAGCAAAATTATATTATGATTTTACGCAATACTGTTATTGATTGGCCTAACCATATTATTATTGATGCGGGTTATTGGGCTTATTTACTATTTATGTACGCATTTGCATTATTGTCCATTTTACTTGTTTTAGCGTTTTTTGATTTTATTTTAAAAGATTCATCTACCGAAAAATCTTAAAATGCTACATAATAACGGTTAATTTAACATAAATTAAATATTGGATTAATGTTTGTATTAACATTAATTTTTTTTGTTTGAATATTATAAAGTGTACATAATTTTTTGAGGGGGATTATTAATGGGTAAAAAAATAGCCGAACATATTACATACTTAAAAGAATTAATTAATTTTTTATCAGAACCTGTCTGTATTTATAAAAAAAAAGGAAAAGAATATATCGTTGAGTTTTATAATCAAAGTTTTAAAAAATTTGAACAAGTAAATAAATTTTTTCCGCCAGCAATCGATAATGAAGTGCCAAATTATTTATATAAAATTTGTGAAAGCGTTATAAAAGATAAAGCGACTTATGATTTTAATAATATATACTATCAAAAAGGAGTTTGTCCTAATTATAGGGGCAAATGTTCTTACATTAGTGCAACCGAAGGAGATTATATTATATTAAATATTAAAAGCACTGAGTATCGCAGAGAACTAGAAAATATCACTTTTAGAGATAGTTTGACAGCGATTTACAATAGAAGATTTTTAGATAATTATTTGTTAGAGTTTAAAAATCCATATCCTATTACGATAGCAATGTTAGATGTAAATGGATTAAAAGTTGTTAACGATATACTGGGACATAGTTTTGGAGATGAACTTTTAGTAAGAGCCAGTAAATTAATAGAGCAGACATTTGATAATTGTATTGTTGGAAGATATGGTGGTGATGAATTTTTAGTCATAAGTGGCTACGATGATATTGATTTATTTAAAACAAAAGCGGAAAAATTTAAAAAAATAATAATGCCTCAAAATAAAAATGATTTACCAGTGAGTATTGCCATTGGTGTTTTTAGGCAGGCAAATTCTAAGCAAAGTATAAAAAATGTTATTGAACTTGCTGAAAAAGATATGTACGAAAATAAATATTCTAGTAGTTTTGAGTTAAACAAAGAGTATATCAGTACATTACTAAACTTAAATATGATAACCAAAGAACAACTATCCAAATTTTTAGAAAAAATAAACGAAAAAGTATCTATATACTCCGACTTAATTAAATAAAAATTAATGCCTTATCAGAGTAAGCACACAAATTATTATTTAATTAAATATTTTATTTAAAATACAATTTCTTGCTCGTCTTCGTGTGATATGTTTTTGACCACTTCTTTACATTCTGTTACCAAATTAAATATTGTTGTTCTCAAACAATTTTTACTTAAACACTGGAATGCAGCGGCAGTTTTGTGTCCGCCACCATCAAATTTTTTTGCAATTTCCGATACATCTACATTTTCATCTTTGCTTCTTAGTGAAATATAATAATTTTCGGGTTCTTTTTCTATTACGACGATGCTAATATCAATACCGGATATTGTAATGCCTTGGTCTGCAATACCTAGTGTATCTTCCCAAGTTCCTTGTGCGTTTATAATATCGATGTACATAATTTTCATATAAGAAATATGGTCGCTAGCAAAAAATTTTAATGAGTGTAACGCTTTTTCTAATATAATTGATTTAGACTTTGAATTATTTTTAAAAAAATATTCTCTAATTGCTAAATAATCAAAATTAAATTTTAATATTTCAGATATTACATAATGAGTACGACCTTGCATAGCAGTACTGGTAAAACAATTTGTATCTGTTATAATACCTATATAAATATATTTAGCGGTTTCAGTTGTAATTGTTAAGTTAAATTTTTTGAACATTAAGTATAATAATTCGCCTGTACTTGCCGTGCTATGCAAAACGATATTAATATTACCAAATCGTTCGTTAGATGCGTGATGGTCAATATTAATTTTATCTTTTATTGATTGATAAAAGTCTTTAAATTTTCCTAATCTACTAGCAGAATTGCAATCTAATGAGATGGCTAAGTCATAATCCTTGTCGTTAAATTCGCTTAAAATATTTTTTTCTTTAAAAGCAGAATAAAAATTTGCTGGTTCAGCATCAATAAAAATGTCTATTTCTTTTTTGGGATAATTATCTATTAACATTTGTTTAAAAGCCAGACACGATGATATTGCATCAGCATCGGGGCTTGTGTGTGAAAACAATGCAATTTTACTTTTTTCTTTCAGTAAGTTTTTTAGGTCGCTAATATTTGACATAAATCCTCCGTTCCATATTATATCATATTAAATATAAAAGTGCAAGAGCGCATATTTTATGCATTAATTAATATTCACAATTATTAATTTTTGCTCATAAAATTTATTGATAAATTGTTGTATTTTTTATTTGTTTGTTATATAATATCAAACATTAATATGCTAAACTAAAATTCAAGGAAAAAATGGTTATTATGATTAATTTATTACAAAATTTTTATAAGATTGCAAACACGGGGAATTTTATTATTACTTATAATCCGATAAAACAAGTATACGAGATGATGCTAAATTATTTAAATAAAAATGGCGAAATAAAAAAACAGTATTTTTTTGATAACAGTTTAGAAGCAATTTTTCTTTCCATTAACGAATTCTGTTATAAAAATTTGTTCGGTGTTTTAGGTTTTAGACATGAAGTAAGAAATGCATTTAAATTTTTAACTTGTAAATTAAAAGAATTAAATAAAAAAGAATATTCAGTTTATAATAAAGATTGCGTTTATATAATTTGTGTTCCAGCGCAAAAAATTGCAAAATTGATTTCGCCATTTGGTGATTTGTCGTATTCTACATCTGATGATATGGAACAAGTATTTATTGACTTTGAGAATAACTTTAACAATGATTTAGAAAATATAATCAAAAAATATATTAAAAATAAGCGTGAAATAGAAGAAGAAAAAGTTTAATTAGCAATTTGTTTACATTTAGCACCATTAAAGAATTATCTGCTTCTTCGTTTTTGTACAATCATTAATAATGAGATTATTCCAACTAAAAATAAGACAGAAACCAGTATTTTTATATTATCCTTTAAATGATTACTATTTGTCGCATCTAAATCGGTGTCAATAGTCAAATCGGTATCGGTATTTGTAATACCAGTATCAGTTGCAGGTTGTATATCTGCATTATCAGTTATATCATCAGAAATTATTATATCGCCAGAACCGGAAACATTAAATAATGTTTCATTTATTACATTTGCAAGCAGTGGCATACTGGCTATTACCGCTTCTTTTTCTATAAGATATGTACCGCATTCAAATATTAATGCTTGATTGGTTAAGTCTTGGTTATATGAATTTTTTCCTATGTATATATCTTTTATTAAACCGCTATATAAATTGTCCGATGTTGCTTTAATTTTTAGCGCAAATTCTAAATTGTATGAATAACTTTGATTAGATTTTCCCACAACAATTCTAATTTTACTTAAAGATTGATCGTTTAGTACTACTTCATATGATGACTTTGGCAAAGCATCACGATGTATATCAAAAATTGCGACTGGAACAGGTGAAGTGTTTAGTAAACTTTGCGCTGTAAGTCTACTACGCGTATACGCTGAACTGTTATGAGGTAGATGCAATGTTTCGTTATGATACACAATAGTATTCTGTTGTAATAAAGCAAGTGTTAAAGCATTGCCGACATCATGTATACCGCCTATTCCGTAAATACTGTCTGTGCCATCGGTTGGAACATAAGATTCGGCATTATGTGTATGATATAATCCCACCACTTGTTGTGTGCTTGTGTGTTCTGGGGTTTCGCTAGTAATAGTTGGTAAATAAAATTGTGCTTTAAATTCGGCATACGCTAAATAATTATCATAATCTACACTTATTACTTCATACCATGCATTATTTTTTGATACATACTGATCGCCAACTTCTACATATTCCGATTCAAACAATGCTTCATTTGTATGTATACTATAAATGGTATAAAGTTCTTCAACTGGCGGAACTGTACCGAATTCATCAGCAGATACTGTATGTTGAACTGTTATACTTAATGTAAAAATGCAAAATAACAAAACAAATATTATGTAAGGATTTTTATATTTTTTCATAAAGATAATTTGTGTAATGCTATTTAATTTATGTAGTTATAAAAATAATAAATAATTTAAGAATGCGCATATTAATATTATAAATCTTAATTAGGAGATAATTGTATGAATAGAATTGTTCTTGCGGTAGTTTGCTTTTTTTTGGGAGTACTTGGTGTACACAGATTTGCTGTTGGTAAAATAGGTACCGGCTTATTATATTTATTTACTGCTGGATTATTTGGTATTGGTTGGATTGTAGATTTTGTTATGATAATTATGGGGAAATTTACAGATGCAAGCGGTAATTTTATAAAATAAAGTTGCATATTTATTCATTGTATTTATAAATATGCAAATTTTATGTATAATTCTTATGAGAAAAAATATTTAAACTTTCATTTTTATATTTAAATAACAAAATATCGCGCAAAAAATTAAATATTTAGTATTATTTAAATATTTTTTGGAATTATATATTGTTAAATTTGACAATATATTTTTCTTGTGTTAATTTTATAATATATAAAATACTTGTATATTTTAGTAAAGGATAATATTTTGAAAAAAGAACAATTTATCGAATTTTTGGAAGAACATATTTTGCCTATATTTACTGGCTCCGAAATAAGCGGAGAGGAGCAGTCAAGCCCGCGTGATGCACAAGTTGCGCAGGGAGTGGGGGGTAGCATACTTGCAAAATTTAACAAACAAGATGAATATCGAATTATAATAAAACGAATACAGCCATTTAAAACAATAGAAGTTTCACTCGTTAAATCCATTATAGAAGAACTTAAAGAGTTATCGCAGTACACTATTAAAAATGAATACATTAAAAAGTTTCAATCTTACGCCATTGAAAAAGCTATTTGTAAAGCAGTATCTCAAAAATCAAGTGTTACACTGTTAGAATTGATAAGTGAAATTTCAATTTGGTCGCAACGCACTTACGAAGGACATTATTCTTCGTTTGGCTTTGTTATGTCGCCTAAAAAAATGGCAAAAGTGACTAACGAAAATCTGCATTTCTCAAATATGCTTTCTCGTGATTTCTCTGCATTGCTTTCTGATGGGGTGAACACTTTTTTGGAAATTTCGGCTGATGGTTATCTAATCGGATATATCACAGCCCCGCGTACTAACGATTATAATATTCTTAGTCCTTACGAATTTAGTAAAATTGCTAATATTTCAGAAGGCAATAAAATTGGTATTTCACTGCTTACAAACGGTGATATTTTGTTGTTTAAAGACCAAATGCTAGTCTTTGCAAAAAAGAATGGATTTTGGACAAGTTACAGCCACGAAGAAATTATACATAGAATTGCTGACAAAACAAAAGAATCGGCTGAGGATATTAGAAAGGCAATTTATTTAACTGCATTAGATACTTCTTTTTCTAAATCGGGCGGTTGTATAGTGCATTTAAACAAAGATGACATAAAAGAAGCATTAAAACATATTGATGTTTATGATATTTTAATGTCTGAATATTATCAAATTAAAATTGAAGAAAATCTAAATTATTCCTTCTTAGAAGAAAAAATGCAAGAACAAAAAATTGTATCGTTTGAAGATTTTGTTGAAGATGAAAAGTGCATTAAAATTGTTAATTTGTGTAAAGTTATTGACGGTCGCAAATTCAATGAACTTGATAGAAATTTGCGTAAAGAATTAGTTGCTATTGATGGTGCGACAGTTATTGATAATGATGGAAATATTGTTGCTATCGGTGCTATTATAAAAATTGAAGCAGGCAGTACCGGTGGTGGCAGACTTGCTGCAACAAAAACACTTTCTAAATATGGCGTTGCAATTAAAATTTCGGCTGATGGCTCTATTGAAGGCTACCATTTTGATAAAAATAGAAATAAAACGAAGCCACTATTCTTCTTGTAAAAAGGACACCACGAGCCGATAAGTAGCGGGCACGCAAATTTAAAAATTTGCTAACCGCTGGGCTCGTGTGTTTCCCTTTTAATCGCGTTTTTGCTAAAAACGCTAATCCCTTCCTTTATAGAATATCACTCAAAATAAGCAAGTCAGGCAAAGCCTAAGACTTGCTTATTTTTTCGTGGGGGATTTTTGAGCCATACTGCACATTTTAAGCATACTGATGTAAACATACAGCATATTCTTGCTGTACTTTCGAATTGAAAAGTAAAGTAGCATAAAATTAAAGATTTTTGGAATATTTGTTTTAAAACAGGTTGCCGATTGCACCAGTGGTTGCATCGGCGTTCTGTTTTAAGACAAAGAGCCTAAAAGGTTAATTTTAAGCGGCTCTAATTTCCGCTTGACCGTTAGGCAAGCGGAACAAAGGTCAGGCAAAGCCTAAGACTTACTTATTTTTTCGTGGGGGATTTTTGAGCCATACTGCACATTTTAAGCATACTGATGTAAACATACAGCATATTCTTGCTGTACTTTCGAATTGAAAAGTAAAGTAGTATAAAATTAAATATTTTTAGAATATTTGATTTAAAAAGAATTAAAATTTTGAAGCAAGTTTTTCTATAACTTTGGCTTCAAGGCGACTGACTTGAACTTGTGATATACCTAAAAGTTCGGCAACTTCACTTTGAGTTTTATCTCTAAAATAGCGTAGTAGAATTATTTGTTTTTCTCGTGGCAATAGTAGTTTTATACTTTTTTTAAGTATAAATTTATCTATAACATCTTCACTATTATCTACTTCTATAATTTTATCAATTAACAGTTGACCTTTTTCTTTGCTTTCTCCGGCACATTTTGCATCTAATGATATCGGCATTTTAGAAGAATCCAAAGCAAAAACAATATCCTGGGTATCTAAATTTAATTCTTTTGCTAAATATTCAATAGTGGGGGACTCGCCGGTTTTTTGGCGATATTCATCGGAAATTTTTTTTATTATCATTGCTTGTTTTTTTACTATGCGTGATACTTTTATGTATCCATCATCACGCATAAATCGTTTTAATTCACCTGTAATCATAGGCACAGCATAAGTGGAAAAATGCACTCCGTATTTTTCATCAAAATTCTTTATTGCTTTTAAAAAACCTACACAACCTAATTGATACAAGTCATCATATTCAATCCCGCTTGTTCGGTATCTTCGTATTATGCTTTTTATTAACGCGGAATTATGCTCTAAAAGAACTGTTTTGGCATTTTCATCGCCTGATTGAGCAAGTTTTATATATTTTAGCGTTTCCTCATGTTCAAGCATTTTTATCCTCCGCTTTACTACTGCTTGCTTTGCTTTTAAATGTTTTTGTCATTTCAACTTTTACTCCATTAGGTTTTTGTGCTGAAACTTCTACAATATCCATAAAACTTTCCATAACCGTAAATCCCATACCGGATCGTTCTTGTTCGGGCTTAGATGTGTAAAATGGCTCCATTGCTTTTTTAATGTCTTGTATGCCAACGCCCCAGTCGCTTATTGTTACTTTTAAAGTATTGCCCTGAATTTCGGCTTTTATTAAAATATCTCCGACCGAATTAGGGTAGGCATGCACTACACAATTTGTAACGGCTTCGGATACCGCCGTTTTTACATCATTAATTTCTTCTAATGTTGGATTTGCTTGCACGCAAAAAGCGGCAACTGTGCTACGGGCAAAACTTTCATTTTGTGAATAAGATTTAATGGTTAATGTCATTTCATTTTTTTCTAAAACTTCTTTTTTTGTGTTCATAGTTTTTCTCCTAATTTATTTTTGGCATTATGTCATATAAGCCTGTCATTTTAAAAATTCGTTCTGCTTGTATTGATGGATTGCAGATGTATATGGGAACATTTTTGTCTTTCATTTTTTTGTAACGACCAATTAAAACACCTATGCCTGTACTATCCATAAAATTTAATTCCGATAAATCGATTATTATTTGCTTTGCAATTGTTTTGCCTAACATTTCATCTAGTGTCATACGCGTGTAAACGGAAGAATGTTCATCAAGTTCTCCGCATAAAGCGATATATAAAATATTGTTGTAAATCCGACTTTTAACTTGCATATTTTCCTCCTAATAAAAAAATAAACATTTAAGACTTTATTTTGCTAAAAAAATAAAGCAACTTTAACTGGTTTTAAGTTGATATAAAATTATAAATTATCGCTAACTGCATATTTTGACTTATAATAAATTGTTTTGATTTTTAATAACGAAATTTATAAAAAACATATATATTAATTTGTAAAATGTTATTGACAATTTAAAAGAGTTATAGTATTATATACGAGCAAGCCTAGCGAGTATCGGGGTGTAGCGCAGTGGTAGCGCACACGGTTTGGGACCGTGGGGTCGCAAGTTCAAACCTTGTCACCCCGACCAAATATTTTCTGCCCATTTGCGTACAATGAAAAATACATAATGTTAGTGTTCAAAATATTAGGGCCTTTAGCTCAGTTGGTTAGAGCGACCGGCTCATAACCGGTTGGTCCGCGGTTCAAGTCCGTGAAGGCCCACCACCTAATTTTTGGCCTGGTAGCTCAGTTGGTTAGAGTGCAAGCCTGTCACGCTTGAGGTCGAGGGTTCGAACCCCTTTCAGGTCGCCATTATAAATTGCCCGTAGGGGCAAAAAATGCCTTGGTAGCTCAGTCGGTAGAGCAGGAGACTGAAAATCTCCGTGTCGGTGGTTCAATTCCGCCCCAAGGCACCACAAGTAATATTAACTTGTAGGTGGTATATTATTTGCTGGTGTGGCTCAATGGCAGAGCAGCTGACTTGTAATCAGCAGGTTGGTGGTTCAACTCCACTCACCAGCTCCATTTTAACTTCAAAATTTTATAAATTTAATCGTTTCTGTTTCATGTTTAGACCAGTCATTTATGTTTATATAAACTCCTGTCCTAAACATTTCGCGAGCCTCTAAATTTATTAAATTTTGAAGTTAAAACCATTACTTTGTTTAACTTTATACTTAAAAATATGGGCAGGTTCCAGAGTGGCCAAATGGGGCGGACTGTAAATCCGTTGTCTACGACTTCGATGGTCCGAATCCATCCCTGCCCACCAAAATTTAAAAAGCTGTAAGGCTTTTTTTATTTACAAAAATCAAATGTTCTTTTGTTTTTATTAATGTTGACTTTTATAAAACTTGCATGTAATAATATTAACGTTGAGTGAAAAGCAAAGCAATTTGCCAATTCGTAATCCCGTCCAGCACTTGGTGGTCCGTGGTGGGTCGTTTTTTTGTTTTATATAAATACACAGAGCAGTATAAAACTGCTCTGTGTATATTTTTAAACAAAATTTTATATGACTGTTACTAAAAAGCAAAATTTAGTAATAGTATTTAAAATAATTAATTGTGTACTCGTGGGGCTCTTCCGTTTTGTACCGGAGCAAATATTGAACCTATCATAGAAGTATTTCTATTTACTACTCTGTTTGTAGTTGTATTTTGATTTTGTGTGTTATTAATGCTACTGGTACGAGTGGCAGGATTGTTCGCTGAGGTTGTTGTAGGAGTTGTGCCATTATTAACTGCTGTATTATTAGTATTTACCGCTGTGTTATTTGCAACTCCACTTGTAACGGAAGTACCATTATAATTATTGTTTTGTGTATTATTTAAACCATTTGTGTTTGTATTGGTTGTTCCGCTTGTAGTATTATCATTAGTTACGCTAGTTCCGGTTGTGCCATTAGTTACGCTAGTTCCGGTTGTATCAGCAGTTGTTGTATCGGTTGCATCGGTAGTGATTAGATTGTCATTTAAGATTGATTGTATTTGTGTTAATGCCAAATATGAAGTGTAGCAATTTGACAATCTATTTTCTAATACATTTAAAACTCTTAAATATTTTGCATTTATTACGTCAACATTGCTATTAAAGTTGTCCATTAAACCGCTTACACCACTTAAACTGCTTACTAAATTACTATTATCATTTTCAATTGATTTATTAATTGATGATAGAGTAACAATATATTCTTTAATTGTAGCAAGTTCATTTGCTGATAATGTTACATTTGCAGAATTAAGTTGACTTGTTATAGTTTTTAGATTTTGTGCAATCGAGATTATTTCCGATTTTAAACTATCAAGTTCTGAATTTGCAGTAAGCACATCATTATTCATTGTTGATAAACTTTCTATTCTTGTTAAATAGTTATCTACTAAACTAGTATAGCCACTTCTTGAAGTACGCATAGTCGCATTAGTTGTGCCACTGGTATTTGTCGTATTTGTTGTACCAGTTGTATTTGTTGTGGAACTTGTACGAGCATTATTTGTATTATTATTGTTACTTATACCTGATACAGCATTTTTTATACGACTAAACGGAGAATAGTTTCCGCTTAATCCCGAGCCTCTTATATATCTATAAGTAGGATAGTAAGTGCTGTTTTGGTCTGAACTTTGATAAACAGAATTGTTAGGATTTAAAACACTATTGTTAGTTGTTGTTCTGTTAAGTATTGCATTATTTGCTGATGCAGAATTATTTACACTATTAGAGTTTAAGGCATTACTACTGGTATTATTAATATTTGCATTATTTACAGTTGTTCTAGCGCCACCACTTAATGTATTAGCGTTTGTATTATTAGTATTTATTGAATTAGTTGTGTCAGTAGTTGTATTGTTATTTATAGAATTCATATTACTTCTGTAATCACGATACATTTGTTGACGCTGTGTGGCAGTATTAGGGCTTTGAACTGCTGTGTTATTAAAATTGTCATTTGCCGTAATAGTGCTATTAACTGTGTTCACTGTTGGTATATTAGCATTATTAACATTTGTTGAAGATGTATTATTAGTATTTGCATTGGTAACTCCCGTTTGATTTGCAACATTTTGTGCAGTTACGCTGTCTGCTAAATAATATAGGGTTGGGTCATATGCTCTTGGATTTGCTGAATTTGTGTTACTTGTATAATTTGTGCTATCCATAGGTGTGCGAGTGTAAAATCTATTTCGGTATGTGCTTGGTCCGCCCATTCTATAATCGGTATATGGTGCCGAACTTACTGTATTATTATTTGTTGTATCTGTGTTTGTTGCAGTACTTGTAGCATTTGTATTATTTAAAGTACTTGTGTAAACTCTATCATTTGTGTTATTTGCTGTGCTAGATGTATTTATTCCGTTAGTGGTGCTTGTGTTTGGATAATCCACCGAGTATGAACCAGAATACGCTCTTCCACGATATAAATATGGTGTGTTGTAAACATTTCCGCTTGTATTATTGGCGCTAGTGGAATTACCAACTGAACCTTGGTATGCTGTTGATAAACCGCTTATTCCAAGGTCGTTCTCGTCTACCGTATCCATATTACTTACGGAACTAATTGTGCGTTCTAAATTACTATTTAAAGAACGAATCATTGTTTGGCTTTCACTTGTATTCATCGTACAGCCGGTTGATACTGTGGCTAGTGCAATTATAGAAGTCAAAGCAACTGTTAATATTTTTTTCATTATAAACCTCCTGTTTAATTCGTTTTTATTTTCTGTAATTTTACAAAATTTATTTATAATTTTCTAAAATTCGTACAAATTATTAGTGCGGAGGTTAAATTTATTTATGAATATTGAAGATAGAAATACTAAATACAATAATTATGTTGCAAGAATTTCGCCTAGAACTAGCCTTTTTTCTTCTATTATAAAAGCCTTTATTGTAGGTGGTCTTATTTGTTGTATAGGTCAGGCAATTTCCGATTTATTAATGTTAATTCCTGATATGACTATTGAATTAGCATCAAGTTGGACTTCAATATCACTTATATTTTTGGCATCGCTATTAACCGGGTTAGGAATATATGAAAAAATTGGTAAATTTGCGGGTGCAGGTTCTATCGTGCCTATTACGGGGTTTTCTAATTCAATTACTAGTCCCGCTATTGAATTTAAGCAAGAAGGCGTAATACTAGGTATGAGTGCGAAAATGTTTGTGGTTGCCGGTCCCGTGCTGGTAAATGGAATTACTGCTTCTGTTATCATTGGTATTATATATTGGCTAACAATTGTACTCTAAATGGAGTTTTTAATGGAAAATAAATTACAAAATAAAATAGCAAATAAACAAAAAAGCAAACCTAATTCAATGTTGTTTAAATCTCCACCACATATAATTGGGCGCTATGTTATTGTTGGCACAAAAGAAACAGAAGGCCCTTTTAAAGAATATTTTAAGCACAGCATTATAGAAAAAGAATTTATAAAATTAACATATGAAAAGGCAGAGTGTAAAATTTTGGAAGAGGCGATTTTTAATGCAATCCATAATTCAAATTTAACTTTAAGCGATATTGATGTGTTACTTTCAGGTGATTTATTAAATCAAATTACAAGTTCTAGTTTTGCGGCACGCAAATTTGATACAAGTTTTGTTGGCTTATACGGAGCATGTTCTACCATGGCGGAAAGTTTAGCAATAGGCGCATGCTTAATTGATGGTGGTTATTTTAAACGCGTTGCTTGCTCTACAAGTAGTCATTTTGCGACAGCAGAAAGACAGTACAGAGCGCCATTGGAACTTGGCACACCACGCACGCCATCTTCGCAATGGACCGTAACCGCAACTGCCTGCTCAGTTCTTTCTAATAGTGGAAATGGGCCTATAATTACATCAGCAACTTTTGGAAAAGTTACCGACTTTGGTATTTCGGACGCTAATAATATGGGGGCAGCGATGGCACCCGCTGCATTAACAACGCTCGTTGCACATTTTTTAAACACTCACACAAAACCAGAGGACTATGACCTTATTATGACAGGTGATCTAGGAAAACTCGGTTCAGATATTTTTGTGGATTTAATGGAACAAGAAGGCTATAAACTTGGACAAAATTATACTGATGGTGGACATATAATGTTTAGTATTAATCAAAAAACAAATCAAGGTGGCTCAGGCTGTGGTTGTGGTGCCTCATTATTAAATTCTTATGTGTTAGATAAAATTGAAAATGGTACGTATAAAAAAGTACTATTTATAGCAACGGGTGCATTACTTAATTCGCTTACAAGTCAGCAAGGCGAAACTATACCATGTATAGCACATTCATTGGTCATAGAAAAAGGAGATTGACATGCTGTTAACATATTTGCAAGTTTTTTTAGTGGGTGGGCTTATTTGCGGATTATCCGAAATTTTAATAGTTAGAACAAAACTTATGCCAGCACGCATATTAGTAATTTTAGTTGTGCTAGGAGTAATTTTGCAAGGAGCAGGCATTTATGAACCTATATATAAATTTGGCAAAGCCGGTGCCACTGTACCTCTTATTGGTTTTGGACGGGCACTTGCTAAGGGCGCTATTGAAGGAGTAAACCAAAAAGGCCTAATAGGTGCTATTACGGGGGGATTAACCGCAACAGCGGCGGGTATAACTGCCGCTATTGTATTTGCTTATATTATGGCTATGATTTTTAATCATCATTACAAAAAATAAGGTTTTTTATTTAGTCAAATCATATATATAATATATGTATGTATCTTATAATGGTTGTTTAATAAAAAATCATCACAGAATTAAAATTTTAAAACACACAAAAAAAGCGTTCTCAATATTGTTTGCATTAATTTTATTATGCTGTTTAGTAATGATTTACATACAAAATGTTATTAATGAAAAACTTATTGTATACTCAGAATTTAAAATTAATAATTTGGTGGAAAAAGAAATTGATTTTGTTGCATTTGAAATTATAAACGAAAATAATGCTACTTATGATAATTTAGTGGTTATTTCTAAAACTGATGAGGGCGAGATCAATTTTGTAGAAGTTAATATGGTAAAAATTAATATGCTGGCACAAGAAATATGCGAACATTCAGTAATTAAAATAAATAGCGTTGGTTCTATCGGTTTAGGTGTTCCTATTGGTGCGTTTAGTGGTATTAGTGTGTTAAAAAATGTAGGGCCGGATATCAATTTGCATACTGAAATTGTTGGTGCTGTAAATTACGATATTGAAACAGAATTTAAAGTAGAAAATATAGGTTATACAAATCATAAAGTGTATATTAATGTGGAAGCGTTTGTTCGTGTTAGCCTTGTACTTAGCGCTATTAAATTACCAATAAACATAAAGTTTTTATTGTGCGAAAGTATTATAATGGGAAGAATTCCACAATATTACTCTGAAAGTTAAACATTAAATACTGTTTAAATAATATGCTAATGTCCATACTCTTTTAGGGGAAATAATGTACATTTGCATATTTTTATTTATAGTTGTTTTGTTTATGTTTTTTATACTAAAACATAATTTAAGTGCATGTAAAAATTTATGCAAAATCATTGAAGAAAGTTTGTGCAATAAACATAGTACTCAAAGTGTTATTGATAATAAGGTTATTTTGCCTTTTAAATTTTCGACATATTTTTTATTGAAATTTATAAAAAAAACAGCACAAAATTTAAAAACTAATGATAAATATTATAAACATATTTTTGTGCAAAATATAAAAAATATTTTAATTGCTACCTATAAAATAAATACGAAAAAAATTTACTATATTGCACACTACATGGGCGTACCTGTTATTCTTTTAAACTTTATTAATAATATAGAAAATAGTGAATTCAGTATAGAAGAATTAAGATGTATTAACGATATGTTTGCATATTAT
The DNA here is from genome assembly GCA_023228225.1 of Clostridia bacterium. Classification (GTDB taxonomy): domain Bacteria; phylum Bacillota; class Clostridia; order Christensenellales; family UBA1242; genus JALOBO01. The sequence continues at coordinate 11,244 of JALOBO010000007.1, read as the reverse complement.
AATTTATTTACCTTATACACAGTTTTAAAATCTAAAAACATTTTTTCTGGGGTATTAAATTACAAAGTAGAACAGTGCATTAATGCTATAATTAAATTTGCAGTTGGACAAAAATTAGTTTTTTATAAAAAATATTTAAAACCGACAACCAAATTAAGTTTTGACTACTTATTTAAAATAACAAATCAAAAAGCAACGCTTTTAATTAGTAATAATTTTAATGCATTTTTTGATTACTGCGGGTGTAATTTTTTTACATTTAAAGGAAAGCATTTCTGCGAAAGTAATTTAAAAAAAAGTTCATTAAATATAAGTATTAATGGTGAACAAATTTTGCAAAATTCTTTATTTTTAGGTGGACAAAATCTCTGCACTTTTTTTAAAAAACACACAGATTTTATTACATTTATAAGCATCTGTTCACCACCAAATTTTGATGGATTATTATGCAAAGTTTTTACAGAATGTAAGTCTAGTATAAACACTAATTTTGTAGTTACTAGCGAGTGGAATTTGCCACAACACTTGAAGAAATATTCTGTTATACGCAAAAACAACAAACACGCACTAGTTATTAAAGATATTGACAGTTTTACTGAGTATAAGGTTATGTCATTGTGCGAAAAATATAGTGTGTATTTTGATAGTGAGTTAGGCACTTTTCAAAACGTTAATGGCAGTTTAAAAATTGGCAAAAATTTAGAAATCTATTTTACTTTAAAAGTGCAAAATAATAGTTCTTTTGTAAATTTATCTATACTAGAATTAGAATATTGTTTTACAAGTTCAAATGCTTACTATTACGAATTTTTAGCACAAAACCGAAACAAATTTACGGATGTTTATATAAATAATTTCGCATATAAACTACTGAATAATTACACTGATTTTAGTACACACAGTTTAATTAAATATGGCAAGTTAAAGTTACAAATTCTTGATGATTGTGATATTAATTATAAACTGCCGATTGTAAAATGTGAAGTGCTTAATACAACTGATTTAATTGTTTTTAATAAAAATTTAAATGAATTACTGTTCTTTAATAGTTTAGGCATTTATTATAACTTAGTTGTGCTTTATAATAATGAGAATTTAAAAAAATATTTTTCTCTTTTAACTCGATTAAAACCGCAAAAATATGTTATTAAACCAAAAATAATTTGTATAAGTTTTGCTAAGCAAAAATATATAGGCTCAATTAATCTATTGGATATAAATAATGCAGTACCAATTTACAAAAGTAATAAAAATTTATTTAATGGTCTTAAAATTGTTGGTAATGTTGAATATACAATAAATGAATATTTAGACATTATTAAAAATATAAAATATTATTCCGCATACATTAAAAACTCACATAATGCTGAAACAAATTGTGAAGTTAGTTTTTATGAAAACATAGAGCAAGAATTTAATATTTGTACCAAATTTTATAAAGAAAAAAAGAATAACCGTTTTTTGTTTTATGATTTTACCGAAAATGTGTTATATTGCATAACTTCTAGTAAAAAGTTTGTAGATAATTCTCAAAAAACATGCCCAGAAATTGCACTTAAAGCAATTTTTACATTGCCGGCACAAAGTACTGTTAATATTATTTTTACAACGGAAAGGTTGACTGGTTTTTTTGAACTTTATAAATTTAAGAATTTGTTAATAAAAACAGACATTTCAAAAAATTTAAATTTTCCCGTTATTTTGAATTGTAATAACAAAAATTTATGTTTACTAATTAACAGTATGCTTTTTGAAAATGCACAAAAAATTTGTGCAAAAAGTTTTTTTTCACACGAGTATTTAAAAAATTACTTTAATGTTTTAAAATTTTTCACTTTTAATAAATGCAGAGAATTAGAAGAAATTTTTATTTTTTATATGCAAAAATTGAATACGCAAAGTGAGTATTTAAACGAGTTTTTAGAAACCTTACTAATATATTGTATTAATAGTGGAGATAATGAGTTTAATAGCCTTGTAAAAGATTTTTGCTGTAATAATGCTAATGCTAGTAATTTATATTTGGTAAAATTATGTAATATTGCGTTTTACGGGTCTGTGGCAAGTACAAGTGTTGTTCATAATTTGGACACTCGCTTTAAAAGCACGAATTTAGAAAACACTATTAAAAAAATTTACGGACTATCCGTTAATTTTTCACTTTCTGTAAGTGAGTGTTTTCAAATTTATGAATATTTTTTGGAGTGTGTTTTTGGAATTAAAGTTTTGCACGGTAAAGCATATTTAACTATGCCACAATTAAATATGAATGCTCAATTAAAACTGGAAATTAATGGAAATAAATTGTCAATAAATTACATTAAAAAACAGTTTAATACCGCTTGCAGACTTATATCAGGTGGGGTTGAATATTCAATTAATAATTTACCTATTACCGCATTTAAAGACATTGATTTTATTCTATAAAAAACAGTTTTACACTTTACTAATTTTTGTGTTATAATCATATATAATTTTATTATTCAAATAATATGTGCTAATCTTTGAGGTGTGTAATGCAAGATTTATTTTCGGAAGAAACAAAAAAACGTGCTCCGCTTGCCGAAAGAATGCGTCCACAATCTTTGGCTGATTTTGTTGGGCAAGAACATATAGTATCAAATAATTCTCTACTTGCCCGTGCAATTAAAATTGATGATGTGGGTAGTTGTATCTTTTATGGTCCGCCCGGAACGGGCAAAACTACACTTGCAGGTATCATTGCAAATTCTACAAAGGGTTATTTTGTAAAATTAAATGCCGTTACAAGCGGTGTTGCTGATGCAAAACAAGTAATTTTGGACGCCGAAAGCCGATTAAAACTATATGGACAGCGTACATATTTACTGCTAGATGAATGCCACAGGTGGAATAAAGCACAATCGGATTGTGTTTTAGAAGCAATTGAAAAAGGCACGATTATTTTTATTGGTTCTACTACTGAAAATCCTTATGTTTCTATGACAAACGCTATTGTATCAAGATGCAGAGTGTTTGAATTTAAACCGCTTAAATCAATTGATATTTTAAAAGCAATTAATATCGCAATAAATTCGGAAAAAGGGCTAAAAAATATGCCACTTATTGTAACCGAAGAAGCAAAAATGCATTTTGCAACAATTTCTTGCGGGGATTTACGCACTGCTTTAAATGGATTGGAACTTGCCGTACTTACTACTGCACTTAATGAGAAAGGCGAAATTTTAATAAATTTAAGCGTGGCGGAAGAATCTATACAAAGGCCTGCTTTAAGTATGGGCGATGATATGTATTATGACGTTTTAAGTGCGTTTTGTAAAAGTATGCGAGGTAGTGATGCAAATGCCGCACTTTATTATGCGTTTCGTTTAATTAATGCAGGTTGTGACCCTAAAATTATAGTTAGAAGAATGATTGCACACGCAAGTGAAGACATTGGTATGGCGGATTCTTATGCTATTACTATGGCAATAAATGCTATGCTAGCGTTAGAAAAAATGGGACCGCCGGAAGCGTTTATTCCAATTTCTCACGCTATTATTTATATTTGCAACGCTCCAAAATCTAATTCGGTTGTAGTTGCTCTTAATGCGGTTATGGAAGATGTAAATATGCATAAAGATGATGATATTCCGGCATATTTAAAAGTGGCACATTCTAATAATAGAGATGAAACAAAAAAATATAAATATCCGCATAATTACGGCGGTTATGTAGAACAACAATACTTGCCCAATAGTCTAAAAAATAAGGAATATTATAAACCTAAAAATATAGGAAAAGATAAATCTTATATTCCGCCTAACAAATAATATAATTTTGCTTAAAAAACGAACTTTATTTTTCAAAAAATGTAAAAATGGTAATGTAAACTAACATATATAAGGAGGGATAATTGAATGGATTTAAAAGGTTCACAGACTGAAAAAAATTTACATATTGCTTTTGAGGGTGAAAGTATGGCAAGAGTTAAGTACGGTTATTTTGCTAGTGTTGCTAAAAAAGAAGGCTATGAGCAAATAGGTGCAATATTTGAGGAAACATCAGATAACGAAAAAGAACACGCAAAACTTTGGTTTAAACAACTTAAAGGTATAGGCACCACTGAGCAAAACTTAATATCAGCCTCAGAGGGCGAACATTTTGAGTGGAGCAACATGTATAAGGAATTTGCGGAAACCGCAAGAAAAGAAGGCTTTAATGAACTCGCCAAACAATTTGAAGGAGTTGCTAAAATTGAATTCCGCCACGAACAAAGATATTTAGAACTTGCTGACAAATTAAAATCCGGTGCTATATTTAAAAAGAATGTTAAATTAAAGTGGAAATGTCGAAATTGTGGGCATATTTTTACGGGCGATTCCGCTCCGGAAATATGTCCAGTATGCAACCACCCAAAATCATTTTTCGAAGTATTTAACGAGAAGTTTTAATTTTTTTACTATCAAATTGACCGTTAGGCAAGCGGAAAAACATCTTGACTATAAACTTGTTTACTGATAGAATTACATAGTTATTGGTAATTTGCTTAAAATAGGAGCCAAAATGAATGACCACCAAAAATATATAAGAAATTTTTGTATAGTTGCACATATAGATCACGGTAAATCCACACTAGCCGATAGACTTATGGAAAAAACTGGGGCAGTTTCTGCACGCAATCTTACCGAACAAATGCTTGATAATATGGACTTGGAACGAGAACGTGGTATTACTATTAAATTAACGCCAACTCGTATGTTTTACACATATGAAGGGCAGAAATATACACTTAATCTTATAGACACGCCGGGACATGTAGATTTTACTTATGAAGTATCGCGGTCACTTGCCGCTTGTGAAGGCGCAATCTTAATTGTAGATGCTTCCCAAGGCGTTCAAGCACAAACGCTAGCAAATGCTTACCTTGCAATTGATAACAATTTGGAAGTAATACCGGTAATTAATAAAATTGATTTACCAAGTGCCGATATAGAAAATACGAAAAAAGAAATTGAGGATATTATTGGGCTTGATGCATCAAATGCACCACAAATTTCTGCCAAAGAAGGCACTAACATTGAGCAAGTTTTGCAATCAATAGTTAAATTTGTGCCAGCACCGAAAGGTAATATTAATGCACCACTAAAAGCACTTATTTTTGATTCATTATATGACAACTACCGCGGGGCAGTTTGTATGATTAGAGTTATAGATGGCGAAGTTAAGGTTGGCACAAAAATTAAGATGATGCAAACAAAAATAGTATACGATGTTACCGAAGTTGGAGTCTTTACCCCGTCCGAAGTTCCGTGTGAAATTTTAAGGGCGGGCGATGTTGGTTATCTTTCCGCAAGTATTAAAAATGTGTCAGATACAAAGGTCGGAGATACGATTACCTCAGCCGAAAATCCCGCACCGGAAGCACTGCCAGGATATAAAAAAGTTGTACCTATGGTTTATAGTGGTATTTTTCCGGTTGATGGCTCTAAATATCAAGACCTTAAAGATGCACTTGAAAAACTTAAACTCAATGATTCGTCCCTTTCTTATTCACCGGAAAGTTCTACTGCATTAGGCTTTGGTTTTCGTTGCGGATTTTTGGGGCTACTTCATATGGAAATTATAAGCGAAAGATTGGAACGCGAATTTGACTTAGACCTTATTACAACTGCGCCGGGAGTATCGTATGAGATTCATAAAACAAATGGTGATATGATTGTAGTTTCTAATCCTACAAATTTACCTAGCCTAACCGAAATTGAATATATTGGCGAACCAGTTGTAGATTTAAGCATTTACACTCCGCCTGAATATGTCGGTGCAATTATGGATCTTTGCCAAGATAGGCGAGGCAATTATAATAATATGGTTTATTTAGATATTAATCGTGTAAAACTTAATTATGAAATTCCATTAAATGAAATTATTTATGATTTTTTTGATACTTTAAAATCCCGTTCACGCGGGTATGCGAGTATGGACTATGAAATTTTGGGCTATAAGAAAAGCGATTTAGTTAGAGTTGATATTCTTTTAAACGGTGATGCATGCGACGCTTTAAGTTTGATTGTTCACAAAGATAAAGCCTATAATCGTGGCAGAAAAATAGCGGAAAAACTTAAAGATGTTATTCCTAGACAGATGTTTGAGATTCCAGTTCAAGCGGTTATTGGTAGTAAGGTTATAGCGCGTGAAACCATAAAGGCAATGCGTAAAGATGTGCTTGCAAAATGCTATGGTGGCGATATAAGCCGTAAACATAAACTTCTTGAAAAACAAAAAGAAGGCAAAAAACGAATGCGACAGGTAGGCTCGGTAGAAGTACCTAGCGAAGCATTTATGTCAATTTTAAAATTGGACGAAGATTAATGAAAAAAGTTGGTCTTTATATTCATATTCCATACTGCGTAAGTAAATGTACTTATTGTAGTTTTATATCATTTGCCGGATTAGAAAGCACTATGCAAGAATATTTATCGGCATTAAAAAAAGAAATTGTTTTATCTGCAAAAAAATATATAGATATAGAAATCAGTACAATTTATATAGGTGGTGGTACGCCTTCGTATTTTATTAAAAATGGCATTTTGGAAATAGCAAATTGTATAAAAGAAAATTTTAAATTATGTGATGATGTAGAGTTTACCGCAGAGGCAAACCCAAATTCTATGACGCAAAAAAAAGCAGAAGAATTTGTAAAAGCGGGGATTAATCGCGTTAGTTTAGGTTTACAAACTGCAAACGAAAGTTTATTAAAATTGTTAGGTAGAAAACATTCTGTACAAAATTTTATTGATGATATTGCAATGCTAAAAAATTATGGTATAACTAATTTAAGCGCTGATATTATGCTTGGTTTGCCTACACAAATCATTGGAGATGTTTATAGCACGCTTGATTTACTACTAGATCAAAACATTAAACATATTTCTGCATACGGTCTTATGATAGAAGAAGGCACATTACTAGAAAAAAGTATTAGAAGTGGCTTATTGAATGAATGTAACGAAGATTTAGCGGTAGAAATGTATGATTGCACATTTAAATATTTAAAAAAAGCGGGATTTAATAGATATGAAGTGTCAAATTTTGCTAAATATGGCTTTGAATGTAAACATAATGTAAATTACTGGGATAGGGGCGAATATATTGGATTAGGCGTTGCGGCACATTCGTTTGTTAACGGATTGAGAATTGAAAATACTTCTAGTTTAAATGACTACATAACAGCGATAAATAAAGGCGAATTTGCCAATATAAATACTACACTTGTAAATGAAGAAGATGCTAAAACTGAATACATTATGTTAAAACTTAGAAAAACGGAAGGTTTTTTTATAAAAGATTACAATAAAATATTTAATGCAGATTTTGTAAAAGAAAGAATTTCTGCAATAAAAAAACTAAAAAAATTTGATTTGATAGAAATAAATGAGAGCATTAAAGTACGCTCTGAAAAATTTAATGTTTTGAATGCAATAATACTGGAACTTGTTTAATTTCTGCTTGTTAGTAAAGTGCTTGACTTTTTGGCATTTTATTAATAAAATAACAACATAAATAATTAATTAAATTGGAGAATATATGATTAACATACCCAAAGGCACAAAAGATGTATTACCACAAGAAAGTTATAAGTGGCATTTTATTGAAAATACCGCTATGAATGTTGCAAAAATTTATAATTTTAAAGAAATCCGTACACCAGTATTTGAACACACAGAACTTTTTTTGCGAGGTATAGGCGACAGCACAGATATTGTTAATAAGGAAATGTATACTTTTTTAGATAAAGGCGAACGAAGTATTACGCTTAAACCTGAGGGCACAGCATGTGTTGCGCGCAGTTATATAGAAAATGGTTTATTTAATGAAATGCAACCAATAAAAATGTATTATTTAACACCGATTTTTAGGTACGAACGCCCACAAGCAGGCAGATTGCGCCAGCATCATCAGTTTGGAGTAGAGGCTTTTGGTTCGGATAATCCTTCAATGGATGCTGAGGTGATTTCACTTGGAATTAATTTTTATAAACAGTTAGGGCTTACAGATATTATAGTACAAATAAATAACATTGGCTGTGTTGATGACAGAGTAAAGTATAATCAAGCACTTAAAGAATTTTTCGCTCCGCATTTAAAAAATATGTGCGAAGATTGTGCAGTCAGATATAAAAAGAACACACTTCGTATGCTGGATTGCAAAGTAGAAGAGTGCCAAAACACTATTAAAAATGCGCCTAAAATTTCGGATTATTTATGCGAAGATTGTAAAGCACACTTTGCTAAATTACTTGTAATATTAGATAGTTTGAATATAAAATACAAATTAAACACAAATCTTGTTAGAGGGTTAGATTATTATACGCAAACAGTATTTGAGTTTATTGCGGAAGGTATAAGCGGATTTTCTGGTGTTATCGGCGGTGGCGGAAGATATGACAACCTTATTGACACACTAGGCGGAAAACACACTCCCGCAGTTGGATTTGGTACTGGATTGGAACGCATTATGGGTGCTATGGAAAGTGCAGGCATTAATTTTTCTGATTTTGATTATAAACCTGATGTATTTATTGCCAATGTAGGTGAAAACCCTTTTCTAAAAGCAGTAATTCTTGCAAAAGAAATGCGTGATAGAGGGTTGATTGCTGAGTATGATCAATTAAATCGTAGTGTAAAATCACAGTTTAAATATGCAGACAAAATAAAGGCCAGATATGTAATTACAATAGGTGATGATGAATTAATTAAAGATGAGGCAGAAGTAAAAAATATGTTGAATGGAGCAACCGTTACTGTAAAACTAAAATTTATTGTAGATTTTTTAGAAGAATTAATTTTAACTAAATAATTATTTTTTTGCCCGTGCTAACAGTACGGGCATTGTATATTTATATGCATTTTAACTCAAACTACAAAAGTAAGTTTTATAATATTTGGAGTAAATAGTATGGAAAAATTTGATAGGTCAAAAATTTTATTTGGTGACGAAAAACTGAAAAATCTAGCACAATCTAAGGTATTACTTGTAGGCGTAGGCGGGGTTGGAGGCTATGTAGCCGAAATTTTAGCGCGTAGTGGAGTCGGTAATATTACGCTTGTAGATAATGATGTCGTTGATATCACAAATATTAATAGACAAATAATTGCGCTTATAAATACAGTCGGCAAGAAAAAAGCGGAATTAATGAAAGAACGCATAATGCAAATTAATCCCGACTGCAAATGTACAGCAATTGTAAAGCGTTTTAATGCTGAAAGTTCAAATGAAATTCTAAGTGATGGTTATGATTATGTCATTGATGCCATTGACAGTGTTCAAGATAAAATTACATTGATTGTTGAATGTAAATCACGCGGGATTGATATAATTTCGGCTATGGGCGCGGGCAATAGATGCGGTATTCCTCAATTTGATGCAGTAGATGTTTTTTCTACGCAAAATGATGGGTTAGCAAAAAAAGTGCGTTCTCTGTTAAAGCAAAAAGGCATTAAAGAACACAAAGTTGTATACTGCAAAGAAATTGCAAAAAAAACCAAAGGTGAAATAGGCAGTGTGGCATATTATCCGGCTATGTGCGGTTGCGTACTTGCAGCAGTTGTTATTGATAAATTATCCGGCAAAGCCGAATAATGAGCGGAATAATATATTAAAGTTATTTGACAATAAAAGTAAAAATGTTTAAACTAATGCAATACTTAGTTTATAAAGGTTTTGTAAATGATAGAACAAGCGGTTGTTTTAAATGTTAATGGCGATATTGCAAACTTGGCTGTAACTCGTAAAAGTGCTTGCGGGCAGTGTAATGCTTGCGGTTTTTCCGGAAAACGTGAACAGGCAATATTTGAAACTAAAAATTATGTAAATGCAAGCGCGGGGCAAATTGTAGAAATTGAAATTATAAATAAGTATTTCGCTTTAATGATTATTTTATCTTATGTAGTTCCACTAATATTGTTTGGATTAGGACTACATTTAGGAACATTATTAGGCAGTGAATTAATACAATTTTTATGCGGTATTTTGTTTTTTATGCTTGCATTTATTCCATTAAAATTGCTTGACAAAAAACTTGCTCCAACCGTTACAATAAAGTCAATAATAAAATAATGAACTATGGCATAGATTTATAAAAGAGGTGCATTATGTTACAATTAGATAAAAATACATTTAAAGAAACAATCAAAAACGGTATTGTTGCAGTAGATTTTTGGGCTGTTTGGTGCGGTCCTTGTCGTATGATGGCACCTATATTTGAGCAAGTTGCCGAAGAATTAGGTGGTAAATCCATACTTGCAAAACTAAATATTGATGAAAATATGATAATAGCACAGCAATATAATGTTATGAGCATTCCAACTATTATTATTTTTAAAGAAGGTCAAGAAATAGAACGCATAATAGGATTAAGACAAAAAACACAGTTACTTGATATTATAAAAAAACATATTTAATTTTTTTACAAAAATTATATTTATAAATATAATATAATATGAATAATTATGCATACTTATAAAACTTAAATTTAATCTAAATAGTTTTAATGCTTCAATTTTAAGCCATTAATAAATAGATTGATTTTTTTTGTATTTAGTAGTAAAATTAATTTAAGATAGTATTTTATTAGTTCTACAAAAAATTTATAAAGGATAGGACAAATATGAACGAACACAAAGTGTATTTAGATAATGCGGCAACAACTAGTATATCAAATGAAGTGCTTAAAGAAATGATGCCATATTTAACCGAAAATTATGGAAATACAAACAGTTTACACTCGTTTGGGCGAAATACAGCGGAAGCACTTACTAAGGCTAGGGATAGAGTGGCGGAGGCAATAGGTGCTAATGCAAACGAAATTTATTTTACTTCTGGCGGAACAGAAGCTAATAACTGGGCTATTATTGGCATTGCCGAAGCAAACCAAGAAAAAGGCAAGCATATTATAACATCACAAATAGAACACTCTTCTGTTTTATCGGCTTGCAAAGTATTAGAAAGTCGCGGATTTAAAGTAACTTATTTACCGGTTGATAAATATGGACTTGTTTCTATGAGCGAACTTATGCAACATTTAACTCGTGAAACAATACTTGTTTCTATTATGAGTGCAAATAATGAAATCGGCACAATTCAATCTATAAACGCAATTGCTAGCATAGCAAAAGAACGAGGAAGTATTTTTCATACTGATTGCGTGCAAGCAACCGGACTTTTAGATATAAATGTTAATAATATTCAAATAGATGCTATGACGATATCTTCGCATAAATTGCA
>JALOBO010000114.1 GCA_023228225.1 Clostridia bacterium | reverse complement strand
AATCTTCTTTTTTTTTATAATCGCGCCGCTATGCTTTTCGTTGGTTGGTTTAGCGGCTAATACAAGGGGGCGACATCATCGCTAATATCATTTTAACTATTGTGATTTTATTGTTAATATGTGGATATGCGACATTATGCTTGATCATCACATTTACTGGCATTGATGATGATAAAAAAGATAGTTGACAACGCAACTATTTTTTTTTATAATGTGATCGAAAGGGGGTAATGACTTATAAGCGCATTTCTCGTAGCCGTAGGCGAAGCGATCGCGGGCGTCCTCGCATGGGGAACTGATCTTTTGACAGCTGTAGAAACCGCTCTCGCGTCATCGTTTTTGCTACAAATCGCGGTCGGTATTTCAGCTGTCTTTCTGGCGATCGTCATCATCAAAGGGATCGTTAGCATGGTCAAATCTTTCGCGAAAAAGTAAGACCGCGGCAGCAAAAAAGGGCGGCGCGGTTGGCCGCCCTTTGATTTGCGAATAGGTCAAAAAAAATGGATAAACTATACACGATATTAAGTAATTTATGGACAACTTACGTCATGGATACGATACCCGAACATGTCGACAAGGCTATACACTGGGTGTGTTTTGGGCTTTACATGATCATCTTACTTGCTGCGCCGCTGCTTGTTTGGGGTGCTTTTATGCTTATTAGGGCAGTTTTTGGGGGTAAAAGAGATTATGACTAATAAAAACATAGTCAAAAAAGCCGTTATTTTGCTTGTAGCGGCATTTTTAATGTTTTCTGGTATGGCATATAGGGCAAAGGGCGAAACGCTTTATACGCTTGAAAATCTTATATCTAATGGAGATTTTAGTGATGGAACTACGGGGTGGACGACTGAAAGTTATAATATATTGACTGCAACTAATGGTTATGCTTCCGTTGTTTTTAATGGAAATACACCACCTACAACATCATTTATTAACGTTAATCAGTCTTTAGTTGTAATTGAAAATCATATATATTATTGCTGTTTCAATTACAAAACTAATATACAATTTGTCGGAACAAGCAATATTCGGGCTTATTTTACGCCACCTACTACATATTTTTATAGCGGTATTGGCGTTTATGATGACAATTGGCATACATTAAGTGGTATTTTTACTGCTACACAAAACACTCTTGCTTTCTTTGTTTTTACGGGACGTAGTGCTAACTCAAACGACATTAATATCGGCGAATATATTTATTTTGATAACATTATGTTATTTGACCTAACCGCCACTTTTGGCATGGGTTTTGAGCCGTCATTAACTGACTTTGAAACACTGTATTTGCCCGATACGGACTATTTCGATAGTTATGTATCGTATATCCCCGAAAGTCTTAATAGCGTCAATTTAAGCGATTATACTGATGTGGGGGAAGATTTAACGGCGATTGACTTTACTAAATCGGTTATATCCGAATACGGAAAAAACATGTCGCTTGAACTATATGCTTACTTTCTCGATCCGCCCTACGGGAACCCTTATGATCCTTTGATATATGATAGCGATGTCCTGGCGCAGTATTGCCGAGATTTTTACTTGTATTACAACACGCCGACAATGCGCTATCTCGACAAAAACTATACGTTATCGTGGGCTGGTGTCGACGAAAGCGGTCGCATGCTGCGGCTTGATTTGTCGGATCACGAAGAAGATATATTGAAACGTATTCTTTTCAATCGAACAGTCGATTTTAGCGACGAATATTTCACAATCGCGGCGACGCCCGTATATGATCCATTTGGCGCGGGCGAAGAATATCCGCTCGATTGGCAAATACGTTTTTATTTCGTGCTTACAAGCACTTTTAACATGAATGTCAATATTGCGCAGACGCTTATATCAATGTCGATTGACACCGATATAGACGAATATACAACTAATGATTGGGCGTTATATGGCTTTAATACGATGTATTTTAATTTCTATAATCAATACGACCAAATCTTTTTGCCTTCCTTAATGGTCAATAACGACACAAGGGCGCCGCAAACACGCATGATCGACAACTTTGGCACGCTGTATACAAATGTCAAGCGCATGACTTTTGGCTGGCAAATGGCAAGCCCGAACAGCAACATTGACGCCGACGCAACCTATATCGATTACTCAATTCATGAGTTGGGCGCATTTTCCGAGCAACAAATCGTTATGCCCGTCTATATCGATCCAGATAGCGACTTGGCTGGCATAAATGATATTTTTGAGCCGACTATTGTTGAATGGTGGGATATTGGCGGACATCTCAAAAACGTGTTTAACAGCATAATCAATACTATTTGGATAAAATGGGATCTGCGCGGCCTCATCGCGACCTTTGATGATGTTATAAGCAAAGTTGCCGATGTTGGCGCGCTATTGCCGCCCGCTGTATGGACTGTTATCGCGGTTGTGTTTAGCGTGTCTGCTATTGGCCTTATCTTTGTTCTTGTCGACAAGGCGGGCGACTAATCATGATATGGGGCGACTTTTTTCTTGATTTATTGGATCGTTTACTTGATTTTATGGATAGCATTACGCTTTTTTGGGGTATCTCACTTTGGGACTTATCCTTGATTTTTATTGGCATGTTTGATTTGGCAATCATTATTTCAGCGATCTTTCAAGGCGGCGCAAAAGCGGACGGCGGCGATAGCAAATGAAAATGATCTTGAAAATCTTGTTAATGATCTCAATAGGCACAACGATTTTGTTATTGATCCCCGATCTCGCGTTGCCCGTATTTACTGCCGTTGATCTTCTTTTTCAAGCAGAGATCACAAACTTTTTAACGGCATTTTATGCGATGATCCCGGATCGGCTGATGACATTGTTCGTGATGCAGATAAGCACGCTCGCTATTGTGATCATGCTTTCATGGCTACTTGGCGGCAAATCTAAAAAGTAAACAATGAAAGAAATTCTATTCCTTCAGAAGATCTGATCACGACGCAGCTTCTTATATACCGCTTTCAATAAATGGCCAAAAATAGCGAATTAAAAAAAATATGATGTTTTCATAAAATAATAAACAAGGGGGAAACATGGGAAAATATCGGCGCAAAAAGTATGATCACAAATGGACGCTTAACCGCTCGCATGTCCATTTTTGGTTTAGAGTGATCGGCAAATGGCTTACGATAAAGCCGTCGCCTTTAATGGCAAATGGTATCCATTTTATAGACAGCCAAAGCGGCGGCGGCAAAACGCTTTTGATGAACTGGATCGCCCGCAACCTATTAAAAAAAGGCGGCTTTATGTGGTCGAACATCGACGAGTTTAAGCACAAACGAATATATAACTTTGAGTTAGAACGATTATATAATGGCGGCGATACAAAGATGAAACTACCATACATGATCGATAATCATTACTCAAAAGGTATCATATATGACGAGATCAACAGCAAGTTTAACCGTCGCCAAAATCGACAGCGTGATTATAACGATGTGTTTATACCTTTGATGACGGATACCGTATTACATCGTCATCGACATCACCCGCGTATCTACTTTATCGGTCAAAGTGTTTTGCTACAAGACACTCAAATTATGAGCGTATTAAAGTATCGGCATTTTGTGTCAGCGCGCTTTCGGTGGAGATATTACTATTGGCGCGAACAGTTGCGCATGGTCTTTGCCCCTTATCGGCTGAAAGTTATCCATTACAAAAAAATCGGGATCACCGAAAATGGCGATCCGATTTGGAAGAAGATCGGAAAATCAAAGATCAAAATATCGCCGCTTTATTTGGAAACATACGACACTTTTGGATATGCGAAACTGTATGATGATTTGCCCGATTATGAGATACCAAAAAAATGACACATATATAATAATATATGTGTGTGAATTGCGGCCGCTATCACGGCCGTTTTTCTTTATGGTGTTATCAAAAAAGATAATAGCCGATGGCTAACCCTTTACATTATTTATATTCTTATCTTTTTCTTAAGATATTCTTATATAAAGATAGGTCATATCAATTTTGATAATAGGTCATATCAATTTTGATAATAGGTCATATCAATTTTGATAATAGGGATATTATCATTTTTGATAATATGCTTGACATGTATTATCATTTTTGATAATATGGGTGTATCTCGCGGCGGCGACACGCAGAAAGGCAATAAAATGATCTATCGTAAAAGTTGCTTTGCTTTTAGACGCGATCAAAACGGTTGCGCGATGTGCGCAGCGTTAAAAGTTGACGACTGCGTCGGTTGTGCTTTTTATAAGCCAAAAGCGAAAGAAGAAAAAGAGATCGAACGATTTGGCGGCAATATCCATGACACAAAAAAAGGGGTATCGAATGGAAACAATCAAACTAAATGACATACTAAACATTACATGGTCATCGCAGTTAATTGAAGTCTTTATCCTGGAAGAAAAAAACGGTAAAAACAACGTAGTTATCTTGTATCGCGGCGAAAACAATAAAAGCGTTGACATGCTTGTCAAAGAGCATGGCATGCGGCGCGTTGTATGGCAATATGCGCGGGGTGATGTCCTTGTCATCAAAGTTGGATAATGTTTTCTCTAAAATACCGCCGCAAGCACGCTATGCCAAAATATCCGACTTTGCTTTAAGGGTTTACGCAGAGATATACGCGCACAATTACATGGGATCATACAAAATCACTAACAAAACGATCGCAGCGGCCTTTAATCGGTCAAAAGTCAGCGTATCAAGGGCGATCGCCGAATTGTTGGCCGCTGAATTGATTATCGTCAAAGGCGATCGTGTCGATCGATACATCGAAACGATCAAAACAGAAGAAAAAACGATATCTTATGATCCCGAATTGTCGGAAACATTAAAGGACGCTTTCAAATGGTAGGCGCGCCGTTGACAACCGCGCCACCGCCGCCCGCCTATAATTGGGATATGGCATACTTATTTGGCGGGGCGTCATGGATAATCTTCTTGTTTTTTATAATCGCGCCGCTATGCTTTTCGTTGGTTGGTTTAGCGGCTAATACAAGGGGGCGACATCATCGCTAATATCATTTTAACTATTGTGATTTTATTGTTAATATGTGGATACGCGACATTATGCTTGATCATCACATTTACTGGCATTGATGATGATAAAAAAGATAGTTGACAACGCAACTATTTTTTTTTATAATGTGATCGAAAGGGGGTAATGACTTATAAGCGCATTTCTCGTAGCCGTAGGCGAAGCGATCGCGGGCGTCCTCGCATGGGGAACTGATCTTTTGACAGCTGTAGAAACCGCTCTCGCGTCATCGTTTTTGCTACAAATCGCGGTCGGTGTTTCAGCTGTCTTTCTGGCGATCGTCATCATCAAAGGG
>JALOBO010000113.1 GCA_023228225.1 Clostridia bacterium | reverse complement strand
CGCGCATTACTATTAAATCTTTCACGAATTTTATCTAGCGATTTGGTATAAGCATATTTGTGTGCATTTTGGGATAAGCTTAAAAATTCTGAATATGTTTTTCTATCTTTTCCTATATAATCACAGCGTAGGGTGTTTTCTTTTCCGTTATTAGACTCATGACACGAATATTGTGCGAAATCAACAATTACCCATTTACTTACTGATAATAAATCTCCATCGTAAGCTGTCCAATTATGTTTTACAACTCTTTCTGTTTTAAAAGTAATAATTGATTTATTGCAAAAAGGACAAACTTTTGCTGTTATCGGAATAATCATATGGCAATGAAAACATTCTTTTACTGTTGGAGTGGGTGTTTCATCTTTTGTTGGTGGAATAATTGAATTAATTGTTCCTAATCGAAGTGTGTTTGAACCATAATCCAACACTAAACAGTTTTTCTTATCTTCAGCTAATCGCATTCCACGCCCTACAGCCTGCACAAATTTAGATGGTGATTTTGTACTCATTAATAACGCGATTAAATCAATTTTTGGAAAATCAAAACCTTCAGTTAAAATGTTTACATTAACAATACAACGTAGTAAGCCATTTTTATAAGCGGTGAGTATTTTATCACGAGTGGTTGGGTCTGTAGTAGAATCAAGCATTTCGCACGTTATGTTTTTAGATTTAAGTGTGTCACAAACATGTAATGCGTGCTCTATTCCAGTTGTAAAAATAATCCACGCTTTTCTATCTTTGCCCAATTCACATATCTCGTTTACAGCATGTTGTGTTAACTCATTTTTATCAGCGGCTATTGATAATTCACGAGCGTCGTATTCACCCATTTTTGTGTGAACATTTGTTAAATCAATCGTTTTAACACCGCCTTTCGATATTACGGGCGCTAACCACCCATCTAGTAGTAGTCTATCTACACTGATTTCATAATATAATGTTTCAAATATGCGGTCTTTTCCTTCATAGAGTAAACCTTGTTTCAAGCGATATGGTGTTGCACTTAAACCTAAAATTATTAAATCAGGATTAACTTTTCTTAAAATCTCTATTAATTTAAAATAAGTTGTGTTTTCTTCAAAATTTACACGATGTGCTTCATCTATAATTAATAAATCCACTTTTTCTAACTCTTCAATACTGTTATAAATACTCATAATTCCTACAAAAATTACAGGCGCATTAAGTTCTTTACGCTTACAGCCCGCTGAAAATACACCAGTATCGATGTCGTTGCAATATCGATTTAATGTGTTTTCATTTTGAAGAATTAATTCTTTTCTATGTGTACACACTATTACTTTTTTACCTTTTTCAGCAAATGTTTTACAAATATCAGAAATAATTATTGATTTACCACTCCCTGTTGGTGCCGAAATAACACCAGATTTAAAACCTTGATTTACTTGTGCATAAAAAGAATCAACCGCATCTTTTTGATAATCCCGAAGTTGTAAACCGGTATTTGTTTTTTTAACAAGTGTTGTTATTTTTATTTGTTTTTTATTTTTTATCGGTTCAATAAATTGTGGTGACGGTCTTTTACCAGCTAACACTTTCACAATTACCATATTTTATACTTTAGTGTAATAATACTTAAATCTTTTTACATTTTAGTGGACGTTAACCCATTTTTGGGTAACTACAAATTTATGTAGAATTAGTTACTCATTTTTGGGTTGATACATATATTTGGTGGTAACTAAATATAGTTAACCTGATATAAAAGTTAAATAGTGTTAAAAAGGCTACCTTGGCTTCCAGTGGAAAATAAGCCCAAATCAGGCGTATTTTAAAATGTTTAATTTCGCTATTTATTTGCTAAACGAATGTGTTTTTTAATACTTATATTTTTTAAGTATCGTTTTTGGTCTTATTTTGGGTGGACATTGGAGGGGTCAGGGTGGACATTGGGTGGACATTGAAATGCCTCAACGTCCACCCAATTTTCTATTCATTTTCAACACCAATTTACAATATAACACTATTACATATATAATTATTATTTTGGGTGGACATGGGGGGGTTGATATAGATTTACATACAAAAACATGGTGTGAAATATATTCTGTACATATAGGGGGCGGTAAGGCATGTCAATGTCCACCCAAAAAAGTGATATCACACATAATCGCTATAGAATGCAAAACCATATCGAAAAATGATAGTAATTTGGGTGGACGTTGGACTAAATCAATGTCCACCCAATGTCCACCCTCGCCGTTTAATGTCCACCCACAAAAATTTAAATATCGTTTTTGAGCTTAAAATTCAAATCTAATATTAAAATTGAAAAGTTGCCAATGTCCACCCAAAATTATAATATCAAAAATAGCATTGTTTTTAAAATCTATGTTTAAAATTAATACTTTTGGAACATTAATTTTTACAAAAAATCATGACAATTTTTGTAAATTGAGTAAATGTGTTACAAACATATATAATCGTAATAACAAACGCATACTATTTTAAAAAAAGTAATAAAACTCAAATGTTAACTTTTTTAAAATGTAAACTATTTTTAGTTAACCTAAAATTTTATAGTTAACTTTCATACAATGTTAAACACATTTACTGAATTTGTTTAATTATATAGTGTGGTTAACTAAAATATGTTTACTGTTTTTTAGCGATTGTATTAAGCAAAAGTATATATAGTTTTACAACACATTAATAAAAGTTATAATTTGCGTGTATGTGTGCAAGGTGATTGCGCGAACAGCAAGTGCGCATTTTACACTTTTTTAAAATATTTGATTAAATGCTTTATTTTTAAAAAATAAGCTTATTTAAACGTTAAAACAACAATTTCATATTTTTTAGGTTCGCGTAAACTTTTAAAATATAGAAAAGTTTATATATTTATCTAACCAATAAGTAATTGCAGTTAAGTTTATGATTAATTTCATAATGTTTTGTAACTGTAATTGGGTATTTTAATAATATACCTGAATTGCGTCCACATCAATTTGATAAACGCGATTGCCAATAGTGCAAATTTGTAATTATTGGATGAGTGTTTCGACATGCTCAAAATTTCTGTAAAGAAATTGGATATTTTACTGGTAAAACAATAAAATTGTGTTTTATCATGATGGACAAAGTGGTAAGTTACATCACAATAAAATATATGTCACATATAAACGTAAGAGTTACAACTCGCGCGTATGTGCGTAAGTCGAGCAACTTTAACCCCTAAAACACCGCCTACCATAGTTACAACTCGCGCGTATGTGCGTAAGTCGAGTTCTGAAATTCCTGAATAACGTTTCCGATTGCCAGTTACAACTCGCGCGTATGTGCGTAAGTCGAGCATCCGCGGATAATGTAGGTGTGTGATAAATCAAGTTACAACTCGCGCGTATGTGTGTAAGTCGAGCGTTGTAAAATGTTGAATGAAGAATTAAAATTATGCGCGGTATTAAAAAGCGGTAAAACAAAACCAATTTTCGTACGCGATGATTATAAATTAATTGGTTGGCAATCTGGTAAAACAGGAATCATTTATGGCGCTGAAGATACAATAATCGTAACAGACAATGAAGATTTGTATGCAATGTGGGAAAATGTTTGAATATTAAATCAAACATTTTATATAGTATTAATGTATAATGATAATAATATGAACACAGTGGAGAATATCATGCGTCAATTAAACGTTACGACGTTGAAAGGTGTTGATTTAAGACCTTTTGATTTAAGTATGATGAATTTAAGTGATGTTGATTTATGCGGCGCCAATTTAAGTGGTGCTAATTTAGCCGCATCGTATGTTAAAAATACTAATTTGACCGGTGCTGATTTAAGTGGCGCTAATTTAACATTGACAGATTTTTATCATTCAGATTTAACAGATGCTAATTTAAAAAATGCCAACATGGAATTGTGTAAATTGAAATATGCAACACTTATACGTGCTGATTTAACATACGCACAGTTAAGATATGCGGATTTACAGTATGCTCATTTGGAAAATGCAAAATTAGATTTCGCAAAATTATACGGTGCCAAACTCAATGGCGCGTTTTTAGCTAAAACTAGTTTAACAAACGCCAACTTAATCGATGTTGATTTTCATTTGACAAAATTAAACGGAGCTGATTTAACAGATTCGATTATAGACGGATGTTCTTTACCGATGAGTTTAGATGGAATTTATTTTAAAATTGATGAAAATGTTGCTAGACAATTAACATATCATTTGGTTAATTTAATGAAATATTCAAATATAGCGTTACCAAATACTGCAAATGAGTGGGTAGAGTTTGCGGAAGGGTGCTTAGTAGAAAATGGTTGTTCTGTTGACATCTTAGCTGAAAAATGGTGGTGAATGATGTGAATATGAAGGATTTGTTCATATGAAGTGTAATGTTTTGGACTATTGTTTTATAGTGTTAGGTGTAATAATAGCAAAACATATTTGTGTATGTGGAAGAATGTTGGATTTGATGCAACTTGTAAAATTTATGTGTCTGAAAAATTCTACAGTAGATATATTGTTTAGAAGAGTTTTTGGAGGATTTTTGATGTGGAACAACGTGAAGTTTTTTCGAGTTATTGATTTAGGGTAATGTTATGATAAATGAAACGTTAATATTTTTTAGAAAAAACACAGTCGTAATAACTATTGCGCTGTTAAGTATATGTGTATTGGTAATCATTGGAGGTGTTCCATTGTTAAACTATTCTGAGTCACCTGACGCTAATTATTTTATCGGAACGTGGAATTGTTTTGCTAGTAGCTGAGTATACGATGGAAATTATGTATTTTATAATGACGGTAGAGGTTATTATAAAACTTCAAATATAGCGTTTACGCCGTTTGTGTGGACGTTAGATTATTCTAACGAGGCGTTCTACACAGTTTATGTTTATATTCCCGAAACAACCACGACTATAGTGTTTGCAATGTATTCTAATAATCTTAATAAAATGTATTCAAATAATGTAATTTTGTTTAAAGTGGGTGAGTATTAGTGAGGATAATATGTTTTTTAATATTAACACATGTGGTGTTTAGTGTGATAATGTTAACATCATTAGTTATTATATTGCCAATTGCTGGAAGTGGTTATGATTGTGGTTGGGATGAGGTTATGCCATATTGTTCATATTTGATAAATAATTTATGATTTTACATTATAAAATTGAAACACTGAAAAATAGTATGCTGAGTGAATCAAAGACTTTATATACTTTTAATAACAAATATATTAGTAGAGGGCTGTTAGCTCAACGGTAGAGCACTCGGCTCATAACCGAGCGGTTGCGGGTTCGAAACCCGTATAGCCCATTTTTACATTTCATAAACATCTGCTAAACAATGTAATTTA
>JALOBO010000112.1 GCA_023228225.1 Clostridia bacterium | reverse complement strand
CTAAGTTTATTAATCCTGTAACTGGCAGGGTCCACCCAAGTTTTAACCAGGTTGGCGCAAGGTCCGGCAGGTTTGCGTGTAATAATCCTAATTTGCAACAGCAGCCTAGTAGGCTCAAGACATGGAGGCATATTTATAAAGCAATGCCAGGATATAAAATAGTTGCGGCAGATTGGTCACAAATAGAGCTTAGAATAGTAGGGCAACTGTCACAAGAGCCTGCATACATTGAGGCATATAACGATAAAAAAGACTTGCACAGGAGAACAGCATCACAAATGTTTGATTTACCTCTTGAACAGGTCACAGACGCTCAGAGAAGTATGGCAAAATCTGTAAATTTTGGTCTAAATTATGGTATGGGCTCCGCTACTCTGAAAGAAAAACTTAAAATGGACGTTGGAATTGATAAGCCTGTTGAAGAGGCACAGAGGCTTAAAGAAGTGTTTCAGGATATGTACCCTAATGTTACAAATTACCTTTATAAGTCAGGTGAAAAAGGTTTTTCGCAAGGCTATGTTTACACAGCAGCAGGTAGGCTTTGTTTAACTATGAATCCTGGCATAGAAACACCTGAATACACAGCAAAAAATAGGGGAAAGAACTTACCTATACAGGGGTTATGTGCTGATATGTTAAAAATCGCAATGCGTGAAATATTTTTAAAGCTTGAGCCTGCAGGTGTTAAACTTATCAACACAGTACATGACGAATTAGTATTTGAATGTAAAGCTGAGATTGCAGATGAAGTAGGAGAAATAGTTAAGACAGAAATGGAGAAAGCCGGAAAACAGTTTTTACCTGATTTACCTTGTGTGTCTGAAGTTACAATTGATAATTATTGGAGGCATCAACAATGATTAGAAACCTAATTATTGCATTTATAGTAGTATTGCTATCTATAAATTTAACAGGCGCAGTTAAAGTAATTCCTGCACCTGTGGAGAAATGGACATGCTATGATTACAGCATAAATTATGCAAAAGAAAACCCTGACTGGGGTGTAGTAACAATTTCAAATAATCAGCTATTCAGAGGAACTGCTCATATGGTTAATTATAAACTTTTATCTGATGGGCGATTGTCAATACATGACGGTTTGCTTGAGGCTGATTATACTATAGCTGGTTGGCAATACGGCGACTATTATCACTTTTGGTTGAATGGCTGCACACCTTTAAGAAATTATCGCATAGTACAGGACAATTCTAAGGAGTTCCTTGAGTCAAACACACAAACACCTTAACTTTAATTATTTTCTCAACCTTGCGCCTCTCTGTAAGTATGGTGCAAGGTTTGAGTGTTAAAGCACTTAGTTATTGTTTAGTCTGATCTTAACAGACTAAAGTTAAATTTTCATACAGTAAAACAACCAATAGAAAGTTATTTAAACAATGAGTGCGTATACTATATTGCAGGCTGAGGAAGTTAAGCCTGTTGTCACAGACTCTTACTAAGGGCTCTGTGCAATTAACCTTTGTCGCACCTCATGCAGGTGCGTGAATTGAAATATAAATTAAAAACGTGTAGAGAATAATCAACGTGTGGTCTAAAGCCTACTGGAGACCGTGTAGCCCACCACTCACCATGTGTGAGTGCAATAACTGAAAGGCGGTAGGTTAGCTACCAGAAAGTTAACGCTTTTGTGAGCAAAGCCTAAATGCTACCGTCATTAATAAGACGTTAAAATAGGTCGGATTTGATAAGAGCCGACCATAAATATTCTCTTTGTGTAGAGAGAGTAATCAACGTGTGGTCCGAAAGCCTTCTATCCGGACCCCTGTCAAGCCAGGTCTGAAGCCTTGTAATGGGCTGAATAATATCTTGCGTAGGTACTCTATGGCACTGAGTATAAGCTGCCCGTTGTCTGGACTGATCAACGTTAACAACCTCTCCCGTGGGATTGCGCATACCACGTTAATATCTCCGCTTACCCCACTTCCTTAAATCATCGTGGAGTCTAAGGACCATGGCAGACCCCTACTAAAACCTAGGTCGGCTGTTGCAGGGCGCAGTCATTAAATGCCCTGCTTGCATTTCATGTTGGGAGTTTGGCAGATTGGAAAATGCGCTTGACTTAAGATCAAGTCCTGTAGAGGTTAGTCGGTTCAATTCCGACAGCTCCCATAATTTGTCGTATGTAACATACGTGAATTGAAACTATGCTGCATGTTTACATAGATATTCTTATAGCTCTTTTAATTGCTTACTTTGTTTTAAAAAAGAATAAAATGTGTTAAATAAACACATTACTTTTTTGTACTAATCCTAAAAAGCTCTCTGTATATCGTCTGGTTTGTAGGGATAGCCTTCACATTAAACGATATTGTATTTATGCTCATGGGTCTGCACAGGCTTTTAACCGTCAGTCCTCTACAAGCTGTAAGAGTAATTTTCTTAATCTCGGGAAAATCTCTTACCGCGCGTTTCACTTTCAGGAATATCTCTACACTTGCAGGGTGCATATCAAATCTTTTATCTGTTTTAATCTCAGTCATGTTATCACCTACTATATACATTGTTTTCAAAGCTTATATAATTTTCTGTGAATGTTGACAACACTCTCACAGTAGAAATATTAATATATCTGTCAAGCGTAGTAGTTATTATCATAAATGAGGTGACATAAATGCACAAAGAAATAATTTTCATAGGAATTGTGTTTGGAACTCTTGTAATGATTGTGTTCATCAGCATTCTAGCTGTTATATGATGAATATGCAATGAATATGCAAAGTTTTATATAAATTGTGTTATATTCTTGCCATGTACTTTCTGTAAGCAGAAAGTACATGTAAAACAGGTGTAAAAACATGACTAATGATCCAAAACCCAACGGTAGGATGTTGGTAATAACATCCTGTAATGCTTGTCCTTGCAGATGCTGCAAAGATAAACATCGTTTTTGTAATATAACAGGTGAGACAATACTTTTAGATGGTGTTAAAACATTTCCTGATACATGCCCCCTGGAAACAATAGTAGAGTTTTATGCAGCGTTAAAAAGAGCGCAGGATAAAGCAAATTAAAAATCTTTAAATACTTTAAAAGTTGTTATGCCACATGTTGTCTATATGACAATAAAGTGGTGATAAATTGGTAAAAACCCCTGAAACAAACAAATATGATTGTAGAACTAAAAAAAGAATCCGTGCAACTATTAAAGCAATGGATGATACACAGATTATAGCAAGAGAGTGCAATAGATCTATAAAACGAGACAAGCTTATTAGAGAATGGTCATTATCAGGAGTTGCACACAGGAGGCATTTGTTAGAACATTTAGACACATACATAAAACTTGTGGAGTATGAATTAAAAATTATTCATGAAGTGATGTCCAAACGTGGTTTAAGCGTCTGGAATGAGGACTTTATGAAGAAAGACTGATTTTAAGTGGCTAATACCCACTTTCTTTTTTAATTCTGTTTACTAACACCCTGAATAAAAAATTTTAAATAGTTTGAGCGCGTATATACTGTAACTGTATATACAAAAGCTACGTAATATAGTTAAGAGGTGTTAGATTGGTAAAGCTACAAACAACAGAGAGGGGTACGCATTTAATTTCTATCCCTAAGAAATTAGCTAAGGCAATGAAGTGGAAGCCTGATGAGGACTTTGCTTTATGTCCTTGCGGTGACGGAATTTTGAGGATAGTTCCTATACGTGGGAAGGGGTTAGTATGAAATGTGTAAAAAGTATATCAGTGGCGTTTATGATTATGCTGCTCTTTGTTTCTGTTGCAATTCCTGTGGTTAGTGCAGGCAATGGAAACGGCGGAAATGGAAACGGTGGCACTGTCAAAACTAACGCGGAACTTGCAGAAGAAGAGCTTTCTGAATTACAGAATGGAAACGGTAACGGATGTTGTGTCAAGGCACAAAATGGAAAGTCAAATGCTGAAAAAAATCTTTTCAAGTACAAAATCGAAGACCTGAATGAAGAGTTGGTCGTTGAAGCCAACTTGGATTCTTCCACAATCATTTGCGGAAAAACTCAGGATGGAAACATAAAACTCAAAGACCTTGACGATGTTCACAAACTCAGGGATATAAGAATTGCATACTCTGACCTTGTTGGAATTGCAGGGGTCGCAGATGACATGGTAAAAATAACCCACTTCGATGCAAATGGAGAGCCGGATGCAGTATGGATTCAGGAAATTACGAATGATGGTGGGTACGCATACCTTGAAGATGTGCCATTCTCTGAAGTAATTGTTGGTGGGGCACTGGGAACATACACAAAAACCGGAACTGTGACTTATCAAACCTCTGAAAACTTTGCATTAGGAAGCACTTTTGAAGCCGACAAAGTAAACACACTTTCAGCAACTGTAACACCTGTATACGAAGAAGATTCACCTTATGACATTCCTACTGATGGGCTTGTTGGATTCTGGAAATTTGACGAAAACACAGGAACTAATGTTTCTGACAGCTCAGGAAATGGTAATCACGGAACCGCAAGCGGTGGAATGACTTGGACTGATGGAAAATATAATGGTGCTGGAAGTTTTGACGGTGTCAATGATGCCGTAGTTGTGTTAAATAACCCTGCAATATATATTAATGAAAGTGATTTCTCAATTTCAACAACTGTGAAAATAAAGTCAGCTAAAGAAAACACCATAATGTCAAAGGGGTCAACTATTTCATCAAATAATGGTTTTGTGGTAGGTTTAGATTCTACAGGGAAACGTTTCGTAAAATTAAATGATGGTACGCTTTCAGTATTTGCAAACATAGGAAATAGTTTAAATTTAAATCAATCTTACAATATTGTATATGTATTTGATAGAGATGGATATGTAAAAACGTATATAGACGGTATATTAGATGGTCAAGTAAGTATTAGCTCAAAAAGTAGCAGTATATATAATCCCAGTAGTTTGTTAATTGGAAGTTATGATATATCTACATTTGGTAATTTAGACATAGATAACATAATGCTATACAACAAAACCTTATCTGAATCAGAAATAAAACAAATTTATTATGATTCAATTCGTGACCTGAAATTAAAAACAAACAGTAATGTAGGATATTCAGATGAAATAAACGAAAGCGGAACTGTTTCAATTCCCTACGATTCAGAAGACAGTGATATTACAAGCCTTACCGCTTATGTGCCTGAAACCGTAACAATCAGCGGAGTAACAGTTCGGGATTATACAAACACTGTAACACCCTTTGAAGTTATGGCAACAGTAGGATATACCGAAGACCCAACATTAATAACCGAAACTCTGACAGATGAAAGCTACCAGATTGTAATAAGGCATACTCCAAGTAATGACTACATGGCAGATTCAACCGTGGTTTATACCTCTGACACAAA
>JALOBO010000111.1 GCA_023228225.1 Clostridia bacterium | reverse complement strand
AAGATCATTCGCAATATCATCTCCAGGCGGTGTGTATAAAAGAATCTTCGAGGCTTCGTGCGCCATGAAGAAGTTGTTTTCCTCGAGGAAGACAATTGCCCACTGTTTGACATCAGATGTTGTGTATTTCATAATATGCCCTCCCTGTGTTTTGTAAATGTGAAGTTGTTATCGAAGCGCGATTTAATATCGACATCATGGATATTCTTCCAGAAGCCGCACTCAGATGGCGAACATAGACGGCAGAATGCTAGCTTAACGTCACTACACTTTCGTGGGTAGTCACCTGTCTTCATTGCTGCCCGCAACTTCGATATATCTCGCATAGCTTTGTCCAAATGCCATTGTTGCACATTAAAATTACGGATAATCCGGAGGCGTGGATTCACGAGTTGCAGATTTGCAACGATCCCCTTGCGTCGTACATCATTCCACAAGAGGGTATAGAACGCAAGCTGGCGGATAAGACTCTCCTCATTAAGGCTTTTCCCAGTTTTATATTCAACTATAGATATGAGATTCTTTTCCTTATTAAACCAGTCAACCCTATCTACCGTCGATGTTAGCAGAAGAATATTACTCGTCATCGTGTCTTCGCGAGTAATAGGCATAAATTCTTCAAGACGTTTAGCATCCTCCAGCTCATAATATCTATCTCGTTCTCGTTCAATAAACCACTTCGCCATACTAGCTTCATCTGATATAAACTGCGCAGGTATAAATTCATCCCATCGATCTGGATCTACGCCGAGACAGTAGTCAAAAAATTTCTCCGCGAAGTCATGGAATCTAGTCCCGATCAACATCGCTTGATTCGGACGCTTCTCAAGACCATCAACCCAAACGCGCTTAAACTTGTAAGGACAGAATGAGAACTCCTCCAGCATCGACTTTCGAATATACATTCTCCCGTCTGGAGCGCGTAATGTACCACTAGCCATAATATCACCAAAAGTTAAAGAACATTTAAAAGTTTAATTTTCCTACATATAAACATGCTCTACGATTCTATTCGAGGTGCAATGATGAAGCCGAGTTTGATTTTGTCATTTTCTCCCCGAATGATGAATGGAGAATCAGTCTTCATATTGATACTGATGGTGTCGAAGATTTTGAGAACTGACGCTGATTCTTTGAGATAGTCGAGTGATATTACGCATTTCTGCATGTCGGCGTTATCTTGTTTGATGATTGAGAGTTCATCTTCTTCCCACGTTACTGTAATGGGATCGTCTGTGCGATCCTGCAAGACGAATTGGTTGTCGGAGAAGATGATGTAAACGGCCTTTTTCTTGTCAGTTGAAGACTGCGCTGCAATCGCACCGATACTACTGATATAGCCGCTTGTTTCAAGATTAAACAACACAGGGTGATTGAAATTTAATTTCCCCATCCCGCCAGGCGCATCGACTGACTCCCTGATTGTGTATTTGATTCTATTGAGTTCGAGTTGTACACCGCCATCAATGCGCGTTAATGATGTGATACTGTCTTTGCCGCCGGCCTTCGATAACACGTCGATTGTGCGGCTGAGTTCCAGCATGATGATTTCGGGATGATCTATCTCCATGCTTTCAGTATACACGACTCCTGAGAAGAGTTCTGTATTTGCAATGTCAATAGTGTCACAGATGATCTTATCGGGTTGGAAATTTAGGGGAACGGATAATCGCATAAGCTGCGCGGCCTCGAGGAATGTCTTGAGTAAATCTGTCTTTACTGTGCAAGTAAACATCTCAACACCCCGATAGAGTACCACTTTGAAGTTCATTAATTGTCTGGAGTTGATTTGAGATCAAGTCCATCACATATGCGAAGTCACTAACAGGGAGGGAGAGGAGTTTCTCCGCGATCTCTGTGAGTTCGGCGCGCGACGTAATAACACGCGGGTGTATATTTGCTAATTTTTCATTGCATTCACAACATACGAAGATTCTAGAAGAGTCGTTTTCCGCCTCCTCCGGAACTTCAACGGCCCTGCCGCAGAAATAACATGGGGCGCGGGGAGCACGATTAAAGAGTTTCATATGATCATCCTCTTCTTGAATTCATTGAGTTCTTGCTTATCGCGTTTCCAGTAGATGTGGGCGCTCGAAGAGATAGTAGTGAGTGTACCAATAGTGATTGGCTGATCTATCCGATCACACACGTATTTCATGAGGTGCGCGAGGCCGTATGCATTGGCACCCCATGCGCTAAGCATATCGTTGCTCCTGAAATAGCAAGTCATATGTAATTGCTGATCACGAATAAAACATTGTATCAACTGGAGGCATGGAGGTTCATCAATATTTACGTCCATTTCGGGCACCCATGTGATGGCCATGGCGCGCCGCGATTTCGGAGACAATGATAATCGTTTAATGATGGAATGATAAATCTGGTTAAGGCCATCTCCGTTGCCATCTCCGATGTAGTAGTATGGATCATCTTCCCATGGTTCTTCGAGATCACATCGCAACAATGGATAGTCGAAGAGGCGATTACTGTAGTAGTAGGAGGCACTCATACTACTTGGCGGATGCAACGTAAGCAGCTGATTAACGTACTGTTGCATCGCCTTTTCTCCAAACATACATGAATCGCTAATCATGGGTTGTTTGAAAGGCTGCTTAATGTGAATAACGTATGGATCTTCTGGCGGCCACTCAATCGTGAGTTCCCCGTTTTCGGTTTCGAGTTCTTCGCCGTGTAAGAGGATGTCGCGGACAACCCTTTCGTGTCCTTGTGATATAGTGTCTACTGTTATTTCCATGTGTCATCACCTGAAGGTATGTGCAATTGCTTGTACTGTTTGTTCTTGTACTTCCATGCGTTCCTTGAGGTAGAAGTATTCTTCTACAGAAAGGCAGAATATGTCACGGATGAGATTGTCTACTTTAGAGCGGTCCATAATTATTACCTCAGTTCGTAGTTTTCCTGTTCGATGCGCTCTATTAGGCGGTTGATTTTACCTTTTCGCACTTCGCCTACTGCATCATACAGCTCGTGGCATTCTATGAATTGTTCGAGACAGATTTGTACATCTGCGATTTCTTCTGCCACTAGATCGATGTCAATGCGGCCGCGCCTACAATGGAGGATTTTGATTGACAAGGAAGCAAGCTTCTCTTGCAGCTCACTAATCTCTTCAATCAACATGTCCTCGTGGAATGAGGTTGGCCATATGCGCGCAGCTGCTTTTAATAGCATGGAATCAATTAGACGTTTCCCGCATCCCATATTCTTTCTTCCTCCTTGAGAGTGTGTGAGTTAGACGGTATTCGAGTTTGGGATTAATGATACTGGGGTATTTTTTCAATTCAGATAGGAGGTATTCGGTTTCCGGGATGTAGTGATGAACGATGAAACTGCTCGGAATGCCGTTGAGAATTGAAAGGTTGTCTATACAGTCTGCGAGTTTAATGGATGTCGCGTAGTAATCGTGTAGATCGCCGAGTGATATGAGTTTATCAATAGTACTGTTGAGTTTACCATAGCGGTCTTTAGAGTCGTCTTTTGTAAGAGCGTCCACGAGATGGAGGATTATGATGACATCCGCAAATGCAATGTTTTCATGAATGAGTTCTTCTTTTAGCTCTTCGTGGGAAATAGTGGTATCTTCCAGTACATCATGCAACCAGGCCGCGCAGACAACTTGATACGGGAGGCTAACAGATGTGACGATGGAAGCAACACGCGCGGGGTGCACGATGAAAGGAGTTACCCCGTCTTTGCGCGTCGCGTGTTTCTTGGTCTTGTAACAAAGGGTATGTGCGCGGGTTGCTATTTCCGCACACGACGCGATGATCTCTAGGTATCGCATGATGTTACTCCGTTAGGTTAATGAGTTCATAACGGGGCTTGCCTACCATTTCACAGAGAGAGGTGATTGTTTCTTTAGCCTTCATCTTTGCTTCCTTTTTAGACATGCCGCACGCTGTTTCATAGTATTCTGAGAGACTGTTTTCGGAAGCCGTTACCGGGATGTTAGCGAGCTCGAAGAACATCTGCGGGTACGCTCTGTGGAACGCTTCTGGAATGATTTTACGTCTAGGGCCACCCTTAGCGACTAATCTCAGGGGACCATCCTCGAATGTATTATTTGCTATGCAGTTTTTAATGATTGCGGCGTATGCTTCATCTAATGCATGAATTTCAGCTTCCAGTTTCGTGATACCGCTATCTTCACGGAGCTTATCAATCTCGGCTTGCTTTGCTTCAATCTGCTTCCCAATGTCGTAAGCAGTTGAGAGAGATGGTTGTGGGATGCAGTTAGGTTGAATTGTAACTTCTTCCATATACGCGTTCCTCCTGGTCGTTGATTATGAGAATTCGAGTTGGTCCTACGTCTTTACGGGTAGAGAATGATTTGAAGCTCATGCGAGCAATACGAAGACTATATGAGTCATCTTCATCTATCGACCATACTTCTACTCCTCCCCGTAGCATGAGTTCATCTATTAATGCTTTGATAGAAGCTTGTTTAATGGATGGACATGCTGTAGGTTCAGGAGTTTGTTTTATGGTTTCGCAACTGTCATGCATTGATATCACCGTTAGTCTGTGATTATGAGAATTCTTGCAGGGCCGAAACCTTCTTTGTTACCAAACCCAGTCTTATTCATGTATGCAACAGTAACATTGTATGCATCATTATATGGGACAGAGACTTTGTCCACGCCTTCGCGCTTAGATAGTTCTGCGACCAGCTGGCACGTTGGAACTCGCTGAAGCAGCGCCCTAATGATGTCTTCGTCATCTGTCTGTTCAGTTGTAAATACATTAAGTTTGCATGAGCATTCTTCCATGATGATCCTCCTATAGATTTGAATTCATATCTCTCATCCAGTGGGCGATCGCGTACGCTTGAACGCGGTTACCTCAAACTGGGCATTTGATTGGTAGTTCATCTATACATATGTTATCTGGAACTTCTTTCTTCCATTCTTTGCATTGTTTACACTTAATCACCCTCTTCGGGCATGCTGTAGTGTAGGCGCGAACTACGATATTTACCTGAAAGTAAACTACAGCTATAAGCGATTTTAACAAACGATTGTTATAAAGACAATCGCAGATCTTTTGCTTTTCATAGTTATATATGATAGCATTGTTTTTGCCTCATTAAAACGCGAATATAGCGCGCGTAAAACTGTTTAAATTGTGATTACACTGCAAAACCATTTTTATTTTATTTTCAGATAATATAAACATAGTCAGGCTGTAACCCATAGATTGCATTCGGATTGCCGATATGGATGAAACGAACGCGAAGTTTATTCTGAAGGACGATCTCGTATGGGCTTGTGAGCATGAGGGAGTGTTCGAATGCATAGATGATGCCTCTTCTACACATCTGGATTTCTCGATCGA
>JALOBO010000110.1 GCA_023228225.1 Clostridia bacterium | reverse complement strand
AATCAATAAAACAAGGTAATTTTCATTTTGTTAATGATTCAATAGGTGAACAATTAAGTGATTTAATCAATGAGGTTGATACACTTGCTCAACAATCTAATTATCCAGATAGTTGCAATATTAATTATTGGCAAAATTTTATTTTGAAAAATTATATTGACATTTAGTAATTTCATGGTAAAATAATCATAAGTTAAGATTAATAACAACCAACAGAGTCAAAGCTGTTGGATCAAGGAGACTGAAAATGTCAATTCAGGACATAAAAGAAACCAAAGAGATGAAACAATGTTTCAGTAAAATAGGCGGGCGTGATGGAGTATCAGCTAGAGCAATAGAAATCTGCAAAAAAGTTGCTGAATCAGAATGTCCGCGACAAGCAGTTTTTGCGATAGGAAGAATGTCACGGCTATTACAAGTGTGTAAAGAAGATGACTATTGGTTAGAGAAAGCAAACGTTGGGAAGAGTTTAGAATATTATGCAGTAAAGCAAGCCTCTAGGAATAACGGAAATTTTACCCAAGCAATAGATGCCTTTGGTGATGAAAAAAGATAAGGAGGAAAAATGAACATAGAAATAACAGTAGAGTATAACGGAATTAGATTTCCAGTAGTTATAGGGCAAGAGTATGAGGCAAGCGAAACACCTGAATTTGATGTTTATTGTTTATATAAAGGAGAACTAGTAAACATTGACTATACTTCCAATGAATTTATTATACATTTTAAAGAGGGAGTTGGACGTTTTAAATATATCCGCCCAGTACAAAAAGAAGAGCCGAGAGAATTAACTCATAAAGAAATAGCGATGAACCTTGTGGGGAAAGGAGTGTTTACTTGGATTGATGATGAGTCTGGAAGAATAAGAGAAGATGTTTGGGCAACAGGTTTTTCTAAAGCTGGCAACATTATAAACTATGTTTTCTGCTTCTTCGATGACCTAGACGAACCAAGCGAGAAGTGGCATAATTTGGACACAGATTTATTAAAGTTAATTAAGGAGATGACAGATGGAACAAATACCGTTTCCAAATAAAAAATACCAAATAATCTATGCTGACCCACCTTGGGAATATAAAGAAAGTGGAAGTGGAAACAGGGTAGTGTCAAGTCATTACCCAACAATGAATATAGACGACATAAAAAACCTACCAATACAAAGCATATCTGATGATAAGTGTATTCTTTGGCTATGGGTAACTTTTCCACGACTAGAACAAGGTATTGAGGTTATCAAAGCATGGGAATTTAGCTATTATGGACTAGGTTTTGATTGGGTTAAAATGTCTAAAAATGGAAAACCATCATGGGGTATGGGCTACTACACAAGGCAAAATACAGAGATTTGTTTAATTGGGGTCAAGAAAAAGCCCAATAGATTTTCTCCCTTAGTTAGAAATGAGTTGTCGGTAGTACACAGTGAAAGACTTGCACATAGTGAAAAGCCAAGCATATTTAGAGAAAAAATTGTAAACATAATCGGAGATGTTCCACGCATAGAATTATTTGCAAGACAAAAAACAGAAGGTTGGGATGTTTGGGGTAATGAAGTATGAAAGTCTATAAAATCACAGAACCAAGTGAGAAGGGGAATAAACTGGATACAGATTTAATAAAGTTATACAAGGAGCGTGAGTGATATGATATGGTTCCTTGTGGGTGTAGTTTTTGGATTATTTATAGGTTTATTGTCGCAAGCAATAGAACAGGGGGTTGAGGGATGAAAATAAACAAATTACAAAAGTCAGAAATTATAGAAGACTTAGAGATGATTATGTTAGCTAGTGGTGGTAAAGGAAGAACCACAGTTGCAAAAGAAATATTTAAATACTTCGTTGATGTAATTATGTCAATAGAACAGGGGGTTGAGGGGTGACACAAACGCAATCAGTTAAACAAACGCTATTAACCAAAGGCTACATCACGATAAGGGATATAGAGCTAGGCAATATCAATAGTGCTTACAGCGTGATAAAAAAGGCAGTTAAAGAGCTTGTAAGTGAAGGGTATAGGATAGTGTCAAGTTGGGATTTTGCGATTGACAGTAACAAGAGATTTAAAATTTGGGGGTTGGTAAGATGATGGATTTAAGAAATAAATTATTTGAATTACTAGATCAACACAGAAATGAGGCTAAAATAACCTGTCCAGAAAATTGTATTTGTTGGGATATTGAAGCAATCTTAAATAAGGAACAAACATGCACGAACTACAAAAGAAAATTAAGCGATTGGAGAGAATAGAAAAGGCAATTAAGGAATTTAAAATTGGGTATGAGTGTGCAGTAGCAGATAATAAAGAAATGGTAGAATCAGAAGTAGAGCAATTTTTTGAACACTTATTAGATATTTATTTGGAGGGGTAATGATAATAGCAATATACGAAACTAAAGAAGATTACATTAAAGGCGATGAAATTTATTCTGAATCAATATCAGATTTAGAAATTGAAGATAATATACATTTTAGATTATCAGAAAATAAAACAATAGGGTCTTTGTTTAAATTTTAAAGGAGTCGGCAGAGATTGGGGAGAAAATTTATCAACAGGTAAGAGGTTTAAGACTTATGGGGTGGTTAGATGAATGCTATTTGTGAAGTTATGTTAATTACAGCATTGGTTTGTAGTTGTATTGCAATCTTATTTTGCTTCTTTATGTTATACAGAAATAAACAAGTAAGTAGATTTGTATATTTAGTTTTGGCAGATATTAATAAATACTCAAAATTAGATATTGAAAAAGGCAAAGATTATGCGTGGAGATATGCAGAGTATGATAAAGTTAATTACGACACTATGGTCAATAAATTTTGGATACCACTAAAAGTAGAAAACTTTTGGCAAGATGTTAGTTTAACCAAGGAGTAACCATGGACGAAATAAAAAAGAAACTAGACCGATTGGAAAGAATAGAGCAATTGCTGCAGGATTTTAGAATTAATTATATTAGCGATGATGAGCCTTTAAAAGAAAATGTTGATACTTTTTTCAGTGATTTATTAGACATTTATTTGGAGGGGTGAGTATGGAATACAAGTTTAGAGGACAACGAGTAGATAATAAAGAATGGATTTATGGAAGTTTAGATTTAAGCAATTGGCATACAGGTGATGTTTCAGATTTAGATTATAAATATCCTATAATAATTTTACATGACAAAAGTCAATTTTTATCTAAATATGTTTTTCCAGAAACAGTAGGTCAATACACAGGACTAAAAGACAAGCACGGAAAAGAGATTTACAGCGGGGATATAGTCAAAACAGCACCATACGGAGAAATAGCAGAAATAAAATACTCTGACCATTTTCAGCGATTACATCTGCACTTTAAAGGAGATTATAGAGAGCATTTAAAAAATGAATTAGGGATACATATTTTTGATTGGATATACCCTGAACCGTCATTGGAAGTAATCGGAAATAAATTTGATAACCCTGAACTTTTGGAGGTAAAATGAACGTAAATTGCAAAGATTGCCCATACCTAGATAGAGGGGATGAAGATTGTCCTTTTGCTGATTGTAAAGGGTGCGAAACAAAAGATTGTAAAGACTGTAAAGAATAATAAGGAAAATAAATGAATAAAAAAATTATAATATGTGACCTAGATGGTACTGTAGCAAAAATGGGTGATAGATTTAAACACATTGAAAAAAATCCAAAAGATTGGGATGCTTTTTATGCTGATGATTTCAATGATGAGCCTATTTTTCCAGTAATTAAAACAATTAAATCACTTTATAAATCTGGTTATACTATTGTATTTTTAACAGGTAGGTCAGAATTATCCAGACAGAAAACAGAATCTTGGTTAAAAAAATACTTTGATATAGGGTGCTATTTATTAATGAGACCATTAAACCAAAAAGGTAAAGATGTTGATGTAAAAATAAATACATTAAATGACTTTTACAATATGTCTGGATATAATAAAGATGATATTTTGTGTATATTCGAGGATCGTAGCAGGATGGTTAATAAATATAGGGAGTTAGGATACACTGTTTTTCAAGTTGCTGCTGGAAATTATTGATTTTTTTATAAAAATGTGTTATACTACTACAAACAAAGGTGGTAATTAAATGGTAACAACAAGCTTAGATTCTCTTTATAAAGGTAAGGATAAAAACAAAGAATGGATATATGGTAAATTAAAATTAATTGATAAAAAAATTTATATTATCCCCACATTTACAGATTTTAAAGATTTATTAGACCCAGAGAACTATCAAGT
Source organism: Clostridia bacterium (assembly GCA_023228225.1). Lineage (GTDB taxonomy): Bacteria > Bacillota > Clostridia > Christensenellales > UBA1242 > JALOBO01. The sequence goes on along the minus strand of JALOBO010000110.1, from coordinate 1,128 downwards.
GAGTCCAAAAATTTATAAATTCATGCAATATAACGATGAGGAGTTGAACCCCATATATGTTGGAGATTATATTATAAAGAAAGAATATCCTTTTATGTTTAATGGTGTAGTTAATTATATAGGTGAGTCATTTTATGATGGTGCTTTTAAGTGTTATAAAATGAAAAGTATTAACCAAAAGTTTAATTTGCTAGATGGTGTGATATTTGACTTTAAAAGTGATGATAAATACTACGTAGTTGGAAATAAAGAGGATGGTTATAATGTTTGATTATTATGGTAATGATTTAAAAATAGGTGACCTAGTTACATTTGTTTTATATCACGATTTGGCAGAGGGAATAATTTTAAAAATAGACAGGAACACAATAACTGTTAAATACATAGATGGGCAATGGACTACAACAGTTAAAAATTCAAGGGTTATTAAACGATGAAAAACCATTTATTTACTTTGTCAAAATTTTCTGCTGATGGTGTTATTAATGATAAATTAAAAACTAATTCCATAATAAATCACTTAATTGACTTGTTTAAATCAGATTTTTTTGTAGTTATTTCATTTAAAGACATTAAAGCAATTGACAATGAAACACTGTCTGCGATAAATAATTTAGCTCATGAAAACAAACATAAATTTATGTATATGTATGTAAAAGAGTTAGAAAACAAACATTTGCTTAATTATTCCATTTCTAAATAAATTCAAAAAAAAACAAATTTTATCCCATTATTTAAAAAGTAATGGGATTTTTTTATTTTTTCAAAAAACTTGAAATTTTTAAAAAAATATGTTATATTTTATATAAATAAGATTTAGGTGGTGATAATATGTTTAGTGAACAAATTAGTTTTGGTAGTATAAAAATAAGAAATTATTGTTGTGATATTTGTGATAAAGAAATAGAATTAGAGGCTAGTTCTAATAAAAAATTTAACGAACAGTTATCTGAACTTGGGTGGTTTAGAAAAAGAGTTTGTGATAAAGATTGGCATTTTTGCGGTCAAGAATGTTTTAAAGAAGTTTAAAAAGGTAGGTTGATATGCAGATAAGTAGAATTTTAACATTAGGTAAAAACAAGTATTTTATAGCAGGCACAGAATCAGAAAAGATTTTTGATACTGTTG
>JALOBO010000109.1 GCA_023228225.1 Clostridia bacterium | reverse complement strand
TCTGCGCTGACCTGTGACCATATGCCCGTTGTTGTGCTCGTCCATCTCCATTGATATGTTACACCGTTGGTAATATTGTAATAAGTTTTATTATATTCCATTCCCGTTTCAGGCGTTGTACTGGTCGGGTCTGCAACAATAATATTTCCGCCGAGGTTTGCACCGGCGACTGATTTTGTTATGCCCTGCGTCAACGTTGTACTAAAATCTGTACCGTTGGCACGTTTGCCTGTAATGATATAAGTAACCGTCGCTTTAAGCACTGACGTTCCGGCAGTCATACCGGATGACACTGCAACGACTGCTGTTTTGCCGGATACACTCACAATACCAGCTGTTATGTCAGTTCCGGCGGCAACCACTTTATACTGTCCTGCAGCTGGTGTTCCAGTGGTAGCCTGTAATTCCGTGCTTCCTTCAAATACACGGATGATATTATCTGTTCCGACATAGGATGATACAGCTCCGGTTGAGTCAGCGGGGACTGATTGAGATGCGTTCTGCTGCACAAAAGTCATACCATCCGTGCCATCAATACCGTTAGTTCCATTCGTACCTATATAACTTACGCTATAAGCAGTCGTCGATGATGTATCACTATAAGTAACAATTGTCCTAGTCCATAAATAATGGCCCTCCGGTACAGATGGTGGATCAGCAAACCACGTACCCGTGGGAATAACTGTACCAGACGTACTAGCCTGATATCTTACTGTCGTTGACGATATTGTTATACTGGTTCCATCAGTACCAATTTTTGTATATATTCCCGGCGTAGACCATTCTGCTGACGTAATGGTATCAGCTGATCCCTGCGATGCAGCAACGGCAACAATCATATACGTCGGAGTTGTAGACGCCGTTGGTGGAGTTTTAGCCCATGACTCAAGGTCGCCTGATAAATTACCAGTTGCAAATGTGTATGTCAATGTACCAGTCGGTACAGCAGGAGCGCTTGTCGCCTGTTTATATAAAATAACCTGCGCGGTGTTTATTCCATCTGTTCCGTCTATACCATTTTTTATGCCGTACATATCGAGTGAGTCGATAGCAATTACATCACCTGTTGTACTGCCGTCTCTTACGCGCACAATAATATTTTGCGGCATATCTGCATAGAGAGACTCCGGAGTGTATGTATAAGTGTTTGACGTTGTATTTTGTTTTGACACTCCAGCAACGTAAAAATCATAGTAGACAGTCCCGCTGTGGTTATATAATGTTGCCGTAACTGTTGCGGATGCCGGTTCCGGCGCAGAATCGTAATTAAATGCGATGTTATCGGCAGTCAAAGCAACAGTTGCGCCTGTACTTCCTGTAGAACCAGTAGCACCTGTTTTTATCTTGGTATATCTCATGACAAGATTCATCTGGAATGAATCATCGGTGTATGTTATCGGTATAGTTATTGTGCCGTTATCAGCCATTGCCGTTCCGGTAGCAGCTACTATGGTAAGCGTACCACTGCTATTTGAAACAGTAATTCCCGAAACAGAAGGTATTGTACCTACCGTAAATGCTTTTGATGCAGTTCCTTTGTAGGCATTAATTATACTTGTTTCAGTTTGTTCTACTGATATAGTTCCTGTTGAATCTGCTGAAAATGTAAGTGTGTCGTTCTCAATCCATGCTGTGTATCCTGACTGATTCGAGACAATTCCTACCGTTTCAGAATCATATAAACTTGTAAATCCCCCTGCCGCATATAATGAAGCTTTCACTAACAGCGCAGAGGTTGTAGGAGTATATTCATGACTTGTTTCATCTGCCGTAGATTCGTCAGTCTGTGAGAATGTAATTCCGTCAGTTGATTCAGCTATTATAAATCTTCCAGAATAGTCAGACAGCGTGCTGTCATATGCTTTAACATGCCCACTGAATGTTACGGTGGCAGGACTTAAAGAATCATCTGCACTTCTTATAATAATTCCAGTACTTGCAGATATTACAATTGTATTAACTGAAGAATTCGCAATGTTTGAAGCATTTGAGGCCGCCTTTTCTACATCTTTCTGTGTAACTGTAAAATCAAGATTCGTGATATCACTGATACTTGCAGGTTTATTTAAGTGTGAATTATATGAAGGAAGTTTCGCTCCATAATTATATAAATTTTCATTATAAGTTACAAGAAATAGCTGAAATTGATTTTTATCTGTATGAGTTATTTTACTTACTTTATACTTTGCAGTTATTTCATCTACTTCGCCAAAAGCAACTATATCACCCGCTTCTGGCAGATATGTTATAACAGATGCTGAGTCATCATATGGTTTACCAGTGTCTTTTACTATTTTAACTGCAAATACAACTTGGTTTGTTGTTCCTATTGTAGGTATTACTATAGTACCATCTGTCTCTGTTATACCTGCAGTTGTTGCCATTCTTATAGAAATAACTCTGCTTGCCTGCCATTGGGATGGTTGTAATATTTTGACACCCTGTTTGCATAATCCACCAGAATCAGTTTCTCCGGTATATTCAAATACATTATCACAAATAAATCCATATATATAGTTATCATCTTCTATAAGAGATTGAATATGCCCGCCATGATCGGTTCCTATAAGTATGTTCAAATCCTGAACATCCATAACGTCACCTATCATGACCGAATATCCGGGAGCACCCATAGTTCTCGATATAACTTCTTTATTTATTTTGGCACATCCAAGAAAATAACGTGCGAGACTCCATGCCTGATAAGTATTTGTTACATATTTGAGATTAAGGTCAGTTATTTCTTTCAGAGGATTAGTGTAATCTTCACCGTCGTCCATTGCGTATAAGACATCTTCCTGATATCCGTCGTTCTCATTCGGATAATTCATTTTATATCCAGACGGGATATCTGCAAATGATATTGAATTGGACGCGTCTATGCAGTTTGACTGGTTTATTATTCCAACAGAATAGTCATTTGATTTGTCTATGACCATCGTAAGACGCATAATATTGTCTATAGTATATACGCCTCTTGCACAAATACATATGTTGCTAAGTATATCGTCTAATTTAGTTGCATTGTATATATATCCGTTGCACCCGAACTTCATGTGCCGTATGTTCGTTCCGCCTGATACATATTCGTCGTCGCCTTCATCATATGTTGAGCCGTCAGTGACATCATCGCAGAATTGATATGCTTCCGTACATGACTGCATATTTATATCGCCAACAGCTATGTTTCCTGATGCGTCTTTATTCTGTGCATAATATTCGAGAGATTCCCGTTTTAAAAGTATTCCACATGTAGCAAGTAAGAACATACTTGCAGGGTTGTTGGTAACATATTTTGTATTCATCGTATCTGATAATATATAAAAAGATGGTTTATAATCAGGTATTATAGTACATTGTTCTGAATTATGCGCACCTCCGGTAATATTTATTTCCGTAAAAGAGTTTTTATCTATTGTTACTAAATTACCTCCGCCTGATACGTATATATAATAATTATCAGAACATATACTTATCGGGTAATTATTAACAGATACACTTGATATCACGGAAGGATTTGCACCTTTGCTTAATTTAGTAACTGTTTTTGCGTGATATCCGGTTGCATAAATATAAGAACTGTCAATATGTAAACAATACGACGCAACAGGAAGTATATCTGATGAAGATACCAAACTATATGCTGAATTATAAACCTTGAGTGTAGAAAATGTATTTGTTCCTGCCGGTTCTATAGAAACATATAAATATGTTCCATCATGACATATACCATACGGATGAGAACCTGCAGATATCGTTTCTATTATAGATAATGAAGTATTGCTTATAACGCTTACTGTTGAATCACCCTGATTAGATACATAAAGTAATCCTCCGTTTGAACACATTTCAACCGGACCATTACCTACGCTTATTGTTTTTATATTAGATAAACTATAAGTATCTATAACACTTATATTATCAGAAGCTATGTTTGAAACATATACATATTTACCATCATAATGACATCTCGATGGGTCTGTGCCTACAGATATGTTTTTTTTAACACTGAACGAAATTTTATCTATAACATATACTGCGTTATTTTCATATGATGCACCATATATGTAATCTCCTGCACAACACAATCCCCTTATTCCATAACCATTTAATTTTTTAGTAACAGTTTCTTTTGAATAGCTGTTATAAATATATATATTTGAATCAGTCTGAAGTTCTGAACCTGTAAATACCAATGATAATGGTACAACAGCTGTAGAAGAGCTGAAAATTTCTTCCTTCATCTGCGTTACCATATTAGAACCGGCATCATATTCTATTGCTTTTATTCCAGCCTGTCTGTCAGCTATATATTGAGATTCTGTCAGTTCTGCTCCCATTTCATATTTTCCGAGCGTTGAGTTATAAACTGGAGCACCATAATATTTTTTTACATTTGTAACTATTTCAGGATACCATGTCTTATTAGCATCATTATATTTAGGTGCAAGACTTTCTGCTGTAACTGATAATTTGTCGAGTTCACTTGCAATTTCTCCAGCACTGTCAGCTTTTACTTTTAATGCAACATAACAGGCATTGTTTAAGTTTGTTGAATTACACGGTCTTAATACATAATCATCAATAGATGAAGGTAAAGAACCGTTTGTTTTATAATAATCAGATAATTTATCATTATCAAAACATTTTGAGGTAAGATAATTCCATTTTATGCTTTCTACATATGACCATGTACCTTTGCTTGAACTGCTTGAAGATTCCTGTGCACAATACTGCGGAGAAAGTCTTACAACCCGTACCTGCAATGTAGTTAAATCTGCATATTTATTTCCGCCTGAATCTTTTATGATTCCTGCAATTTCAGCGCATTCCTGTACTGTAAATGTATGAGATGCAACAAGACGTATCTGGGTAACACCGGAACCTGTTTTATCTTCAAGCGGTGATAAATTAAATGCTTTTCCTCCAATCCAGCCATCATTATAATTTTCATCTATACTGTCACCTGTATGATAAGCCGTTTCATCACTTCTTGAAGTTGAAGTATAATCAGATAATGATATAAAACCATCGTTCAAAGATGTAAAGTCTTTCCATCCTCCGTCATACGTAGCATCACCCTGATAATATTCTGCGCTGTTGTATGTTTCTGTATCATCTTTATAAAATCTATATTGGATGGCAACCCAGCATGGCATTGTATCATATACAACTTTTGAGCTACTGTTAGAAGATTCACTTCTTGTTCTATAAAATCCTGATGCCAAATAAAGTTCTACGGATATTTCATACGGACATGACTGTGTAAATTTTACCGTATTTGTCCTATATCCTGATGCAAGTTCAACACCACCATATTGTATAGAAGATAACTCAGTATCATATATATGAAGAACATAAGAATTTATAGATTCGGCTATTATT
>JALOBO010000108.1 GCA_023228225.1 Clostridia bacterium | reverse complement strand
ATATGAGCGAAGAAAATTTACGGTCAACTTTTGATAAGGTTTCAAGAGAGCAAAGACATGAACAAAGTATGAATATGGACATTGCTTTAGCGTTTGACGGATTTGAAGAACCTAACTTTGATTATGAGCAATACAACCCAGACTTTGCTGGAGAAGATTTTAGAATGAGGGGGAGAAACAAATGATTCAAGAAGCGATTAGAAGTTTAATTGAAAGCAAATTAAATGACAATACAGTAGGTAAAGAATTTATAGTTGGCTCTTATGCGTATCTTGAAGATAAAGGCAAAGAGTTTGTATATAACGTTAAGAATGGTTACAAGTTGATTGAAACCAATTTCATTCCCTCAATGATGGTTTTCACTTGCGATTACAAAGCAATACCATTGCAAATAAATGGAAATGCAAGTATTTCAATCACATTTTTATTAAGCGCAGAAACACAAGCAGATATGCAAACAGATTTAGATACGTTAGATGAGTTTGTTTCAAAGATAATTGGAAACAACGAAGATATAGTCGATGGAACAAAAACTTATCATAGCGTTTGGAATATGAGCGCACTTATACCGGCTGGGCTTACTGATCCAATTAATGGCGTAAGATACATTCAAGTGCAAACAACGGTATATGTCGGTTTTAGCGATACAAACCATTTTGGAAACGAATATGAATATAGATTAAATGATGTAAGAATTTACCCTTATGATGTAAACAATTCGAGGAATAATGAGGAAAACAATCCGCACAGACTTGGAGATTATGAATCAAAAGGCGGAAACTCAACGAGCGTTTGGACTTCAACTTTAACTGTTTTAGTAAGTGATTTCATTTCTTCATTAGTAGATATGTTTTCAAGCAATACTTATGATATGGAAAAGGTTTATAATTACAACGAAATAACACCCACTAATCAAGTTGGAGTTACATTCGCAGTTAAAATTCAAAGCGCTGTTTATCAACCAAATCTTGGAGAATTAGTTTTGGCAACAATTACATTCTTTAAATCTGATGATGTTTTTGAAGTCATTGTATATACCATTACATATGTTTTAGACAGCGGAACAAATAATGCTGAAAACCCAGCAACGTTTATGTTGTCAAACTTACCAATAACTTTATTAGAAGCAACAAAATCGGGTTATGAATTTGTTTCTTGGAGAATTGCAACTGATTTCTTCAAGATTACTACAAACTCTAATTACGAATTATCCGTAAACATTACTGGAGATATTACTTCTGCTAAAGTTTGGGACCAGTTTATCACAACTCAATACGGTTCGGATGCTGGTTCAATACAAGAAACTTATGGTTACTTTGATGTTAACAACAAATCAATAAGAGTAACAAATGAAACACATACTGAATATTGGGATTTCAATGATTGGATTTATGAAATTGGAAGTTTACAAAACATAACGGTGTATGCACAATTTAGAGCAACAACAGTAATTGTATATACCATTACATATGTTTTAGATGGCGGAACAAATAGCGGAAGTAATGTGGCGACTTTCTCTTATGAAGATTTACCAGTTTTATTATATGCACCAACAAAAACAAATTATACATTTGATGGTTGGTTCAATAACGCATTGTTTACTGGTGTTGCAATTACATCAATCGCAACTATGGGAAATGTAACTCTTTATGCAAAGTGGGTTTATGACGCTCATAACGAATGGGAAACAAGCGATGTAACTTATTGGAATGAACAAAATGTGGCAGGCAACGCTGGAACGTTTATAAGTTCAACACCAAGTGTTTCTCCAGATGAATTGTCAGAAGATTACATTGTAGGTTTTGCAGCAAGAGTAAGCAATGGAACATTACCAGTAAGTTATTATTATTATAAAGTGATCTATGTCGAAGAAGAAGAATCATAGGGGGGAATATTATGCAAGATTATCATATTTATTCACATTATGTTTCAGAACAATCAGCGCCAAAGACAAGCCCTAAATACCAAAAAAAGCAATCAAAGACAGAAGTATATAGTAAGTCTGAAAAACAAGAGCAAAAACAAAAGACAATGTTTTCAATGACACCTACAAAGGCGATTGGGACAGCGTTAGTAATTGCTAACAAAATCAATAATTATGTTGGAGAATATACTGAAAACACAATAGCGGCAAGAAAAGTAACGGTTGGTTTAACGTTTGCAGGAATTGGACTTACAATGGCAACAAATCCATTGGTTGGTGCAATAGCGCTTGTAGGTTATGTTGTCAATGCTTCGATAAATTATGGAATAAAACAGTACAAACAAAATTTAAGTGCAGACTATTTAAAAGATTTAAGTGGTGGAACAGTAAAAACTGGAAGATAGGTAGGTGGTATTATGTTTTCGTACACAATAACTATTTATGAAAAAGAAGCAAGTACGATCGTGTCTATTGATGCGCTAAGCGAAACGTATAAAATTGATGAATCTTTAGATAGTTCAGTTTTAACAATTCCACGTTCGTTAAGGAAAGAAAATTTTAAAAGGTTTAGTCCAGTAAAAATTCAAATTGTCGATGGCGCAACAACTTATACGCATTGGTGGTTGAATTACAAGAGCAAAAGTTCGATTGAAAGTTTTGGTATCACTTCAAAATACTCACACATTCTTGCCTTGATTGAACCTACAAAAATACTTGAAAAATACATTTGTGGCACTTTAACATTTACACAGCCATTAGGCGGAACACAATATACGCTTAAAGAAGTCGTTGATAGGGTTTTGCTACTTACACCATTCAAAAAATATTCAAAGGTCGCTACAACGAGAATTTGCACGTTAGACAGCACTTTAGCAACGTACTTAGACAAAATAATCGCACCACAAATTTATTTAGATAAGAAAAACTTGCGTGAAGCATTGATTGAAATATTTAAGTATGTAAATGCGATTCCAAGACTTGTTTTTAATGGAAGCACTTGGGTTTTAACAGCAGACTTTATTAACAATAGGAACATAAACATTACAGTCGATACAGGGTTGCTTGACTACGTTAACGAAGCAAACAGTGATGATTTTTCACAAAGAGCAGAGATATTTCACGAAAATACAATACCGACAGAAGATGAAGATTCACCGAATTTGTTTGAAAGTTCAATAACAGATGTTATTACATTCAGAAATGATGAGAGTTTGATTATAGGCGATTCTAATTTCTACCTTACTTTATCACAAAAGGTATTTAAAAAAATATCTATAAAAATGATATTTGCAACTTCAACTAATTATTATTTATTAGATATGGACAATTATATTTTACCAAGTGATGTTTTTAAATCATTGGATTTTGATAATAGTGAAACCAATTTTAGAGGTTCACAAAGGTGTTCTGCGTATTGGACTTATGGTTCAAATATTATTGGTGGTTTTGATACTGGTTATGGAATTTTTGGTTTAAACTTATCAATAGAAAATATAATACAAGACGCAGTATTGTTACAATATTCTACAACAATTTCAGTAAACTATACTTTAACTTCTAAATACAATATATCTTTTCTTGTTGAATACATACCATTTATCGAGTTAGACAGAAGCGAACAACTAAGAGAAGATAATAGCGATTTTGAATTAACGGATTCTTTTAATGAAGAAGAAACAGCGATTATCATCAATGAAAAGGAAAGACTTAATTCGCTTTATAAACTCACAAAAAACATTTATGGGCAAATTCAAAGGGTTGGAGTAAACACAATAGCGTTTAGTTTGAAACATAAAACACTTTCACCATATGATGGAACAAATGAAGGCATTTATTCACAAGGCGATTATACAAACGACGGATATTTTGTTACCACTGTCGAAATAATTTACTTTAATGCTTTCGTAATTGCAAGATATGAAATGAGCAAGAATTTTAACCGTATAGCGCAGTTTGTTAATATCAATAAAGAGTTTCGCCCTTATGAAATAACGCTTACCAAGAGCGATTACACGCTAAAGAGAGATATTATTGCAAGACTATTCTTTATTGAAATAAATTCAATAACAAGCGCATATCATAATAACAATATTTTCGTTACAGATTTTATGAATACTTTCGGAGATAGTTTATATGAACCTTCGATAACAAGTGCGACTTTCAAGACAAGTGATACAAGCGGTACATACGGAAATAATGGTGTTTTCTTGCCTTTAATATTATTGGCAGAAAAAAATACAATAAAATTTAAACTTGATTTTAAAGACACAAAACTTGTTGGCAAGAGAGTAATTTATGCTGTAAATGATTATCAAAAACAAGTTATTTATACAGAAGATGATGGAACGATTGATTTTTGTGAAGTATCTTTATACAAAAACTATTGGGAATTTTTAGAAAGAATATATGCTGCAACTTCGTTGTATGCTCAAGGAATTCATATGATAGGCAATAACTTTCCATATGTAGATACAAGCAAAAATATTGCAACAGATGAAGATCCAAGTTTTCAAAATAATTTTATAACAGCAAACGTATATGAAACTTATGGCGGCTTTCCAGTAACAGGAACAGAAAATCAATATTATTTAGACCAAGAAACAAATAGAGTTTATAAATATACAGCTTTATCTGGTTATAGTTTATCTTCAAATGCAGTTGCAATTAAAAATAATTATGTTTATAAAATACCAGAATATGAAATATTAAAAGACAAAAGTGAAATAGTTGGGATTTCAATGGTATTGCCTATTATTCCAAATAAAAATAAAATTAATCAATTTATAATTGGCGATATGCTTTCTAAAGATAATGTTTTAATTAAAAAGAGAATAGCAAAACAACTATATTTTCAAGTAAGTTCTACGTTTTATTCTAAGTCTAAAACAGATAATACAAATAGTACTACAAATTTTTTGGACTTTGATAACTCTTATATAGGAAGTCATTATATTGACGTCCCATCAAGCGTTTATGCAGAAGACAATTATGCTATAACAGACGAAAGCGGTAATTTGTACTTAGCAGTTAATCAAATGAATTTAGATGGCACTAAAACGGTTATTTCAAGAATTTATTTTAATTTTATAGAAGAGAGGAGTTAAGATGAAAAAGGCAGCAATTATCAAAGGCATTTTATTTATTGCAATTTCAGTAACGTTTATGACAGTAAATTTTTACACGATCCATCAATACATTGTTCCGGAAGATATTAGAATTCAAGTGCAAATTAATAATTCAGCATATTTTTTTGAATACATAACACAATTTTTTGAACACACATGGCAAAATATTTTATTTGCTATGCTATTCTTTGGACTTGGAATATTGGAATTTATAGGGGGCAAGAAAAATGGCAATTAATACAAGAGCAGTATATTTTTATAATACAAGCAAGCATTTAACAAAGCAAGGAAGTTTGACATACGATACTGGAACTGGTAAATATACTTATTCGGCAACGGAAGCGAACATTAATCAAGGCGACATATCA
>JALOBO010000107.1 GCA_023228225.1 Clostridia bacterium | reverse complement strand
TATGTTTCTTCACCGGCGAATGTTATATTGTATAATTGTGTTTATGGGATTTTTTATTCTCTAACGAGTGCCACATTATCTATCATTTTAGTTGCATACAACAAATATGACCTTTCGAGCCAAGTTAAGACGGAATTGGACACACCGTCTTCTTCGTTAGTTATTACAAAAGTATCAAAAATAATCGAATAAAAATTTAACAAGGAGAAAAAAATGGCAACTATAGAAATCATTGATAATGGTGCAGGGAGCAACTGCAACCGACTTTATGTCGATGGTCTCATACTTTTCCACTGGCGGATAATAAAATAAAAGGAGAATTTTAAAATGGACTTAAAAGAGAAAGCAAGCGAACTTGTAAAACAAGAAGAAATAAAAAAACAGGGACTCGCATTACAAGAAGAGATAAATAAAAAAGAAATTGTGATACAAAAAAATAATGATAATTTTGATGAGATAAATTTAAAAAATCTTCAGAATGAATATTTAAAAAAACAAGTTGAGAAAGGGAATTCGCTTGCTGAAATTTCTATGGACTATGCGAAAGCCAACATAACAAATGAAATATTTGAAGATGATAGTGACGAGACGGATAAGTATAAAAAAGAATTAGCGAAAGAACGGAAAGATACTATCAAGGAAAGTTTCAAACAAGACAAAATCTCGCAACAAACTAAAACAATCGATGAAAAACAAAGAAGGGCAGAGGCTTTTTATAAATCAGTTCGCCCTATATTAGAATTTGATTTTTCTAATTTAATAAATAAAAAGCATAAAAAAGAAGATGGGGATATAGAATCTAAACCTAAAACATATGAGGACCGATCATATGGCATACCTTTAATGTGTTTGATGTTGCTTTTATTGACAATACCTTATTGTATTGTAACAATAGTTTTGGCTATTTTTAATGGCATAAATGCTATATTTGAGGCAATCGCAACATTTAGCAAAATCGCACGATATATTGCATTGTCAATATTTATAATCGCAATTGGTGTTTTAGTCGTTTATTGTGCGTTGTTAGGGATTGATGCATTATTTGGCACTCATATAATAAATACAATAATACCATTATCATAATGGGTATTACCAATCGAAAGATTGTTTGATATATAAAAAAATAAAAGGAGAATTATTTAATGAAAAAAATTAACGAAGAAAAATTTCTTGCTGATTATGAATTGGCACTAAAGACAAAAGAGGATTTTGTTGCAAACAAAGAACTTGCAATCGAAGCCGAAAAGAAAAAAGTTGAGGAAATCGTTTCTACAAACGCATATTCTGAGGTTATTAAAGAAACACTAATTGCTTTGGTTGTTGAAGAAAAAGAAAAAGAATTTGACTTGGAAAACATTAATTCAGAGATAGAGGATTTTGAAAAATATCTTATTGATGTGGAAGAAGAATCTGAAGAAAATTCTGAATATAAAAACGAAGAAATCGAAATAGAAATTCAAGAAGATGCAGGCAATTCAATAAGTGTTGACTAATATCCATAAAAAATATAGAAAAGGAAGTTAATAGTATGGAAGATGTGTTTAGACCACAAAAAAAACCCAATACCAGATTATTCACTGGATTTATGGTATTTGTAATATTTTTTACCACCAGTGATTTGGTGGCAAATATTGCACAAGAACCAATATGGGTATCTTTATTTTCTATTTCTAGTGGGTTCTTTGTGTTTCTTGGCACTGCCTTAAAAAAAAGGCAAAATATTGAAAAAGGCATCAATGCTAGGATAGATTATATAAATAATAATTTTAGTCGTGGTGCCGTAATCTTGTCTATGCTAGATATAATATGCAGCTTAATCTCGGTGTTTATTACATTGATGGCACTTGGAATAATATTTAGAAGTTTATTCGTTTTGCGATTAATAATAACAATAAGCAAAGTGAGATTGGTTGTGCAAACTGTACTATTAATAATAGTTGGGTATCTAACTTTACGATTAAATAAAATAAAATTAAAATTTAAGGAGATAAAAATGAAATCATTTTTTAATAAGATTTGGGAAGGAATTGTTGCCGGCTCTAAATATGTGTTTGTATCAAATCCACAAGCGAGTTTAGCAACAATAGGAAATGCCTTTTTAAGTGCGACCATTGGTTATACTGCTAGCTTTGATGCAATAATTGCTGATTTGCCAAGCTTTCTTTTACTTGGAGTAGATATAGTGCCTATAGCAATATCAATATTACTATTTGTAATAGTACAAGTATTCGGTATTAGATGGGCATTTGAGACCAATTCAGCTGCAGCTGAAAGAAAATCAACTTCAAAAATAAATAAACAAATTATTGCTGAAGAAAAAGCAAAGGCAAAAGCGATAGAATTAGAAACAAAAGCAAAGGCTGCTGAAGAGGCGGAAGCGATTGCCCTAAAAGCACAAAAAGATAAAGATGCTGCTGAGGCAAAAGCAAAAGCAGAACACGAAGCATATTTGCTTGCACTCGCTGCTAAATTAGACGCAGAAAAAAAAGCGGCTGAAACTGCAACCGAAACTAAACCACAAGCATAATATTTATAAAGAATTAGAGTATACTAAATTAATAGTATACTCTTTTTTATTGCGTTTTTATTCAGTTATTACCATATTTATATTTTTGTCTAACATGTAACACCATATTATCAATTCCAAAGAAATCGCCAATCTTTTTTAAGAATGATAAATAGCAATGCATTTTTATTTTACGACTTATAACCTTATATGTAATATAATCTGGTAAATCAGCCAATTCGCAAAACATTGCAAATGACATATTTTTATCCTTCAAATATTTTAAGATATATATTGCGAAATTGTCGGTCATTTGATATTGTCTTTCACCTTGTTTAATGCTCATTTTTTTTAATTCCTTTTTATAACTTTTATATTTAAATATAACATATTTTCATTAAAAAGTCAATCAATTTAAGATTATTTGTCTAGGAATTTATATTTATACATTTCTATGTATATTTATTCATTACACAATCTTGTTAGTGCCATTTTGGCTTCTTTTTGCAAGTCAGCACACTGGATTACTTCATATTTAGTATTATTTTCATTTATCCAAACCAATATACATTTTCCTACATTTATTCCAAAATTATTTAAAATCTCTTTATAAATGGAAAGTTGTAAACTATAATGATAAAATTCACAATCATCATATGCCGACATTTCATACTTCATTTTTTTGCCATAAGAATTGGTTTTTTCTATTTTTTTGCTTGTTTTATAATCCACGATGTTTATTTCTTGGTATTTTTCATTCCAGCAAAGTAAGTCGATATTCCCTGCAATGTGATCCTGCAATCCAACGGTAAATTCCATTTTTAATGGCAATAACTTCCCGCTAGTATCAATCGCAAATTTATCATACATATCACATAATTTATATATCCTTTGCTTTACACCATCCATAACATTATTTTTTTCTGCATCTGAGAAATCAAAAGGCATAACTCTACCAATTTGCCTATCTTCTGCATACTTATGTAAAATAGTGCCTGTAATACTTGCAATATTTGCGGTTTTCGCCCAAGTATTTAATACTTCTTGTTGGTCTAGTCCATTTTTCTTGGCATAAGCCAAACTTATTTTTTCCTTGTCAAACTCTTCGAAAAAAGTACTAACAAATTTAGTTACACTCGTTTTAACTCTTTTGTCTTTCCAGTAGTATTCGTGGGGCTCTTCGTGGAATAAATAATCATTAAACTTTGAAAACATTAACAATGTGTCTTTATTTATTTCCATTTATATCTCCCTTTACAAGTTTTTTAACATAAGTAAGAAAATTTTTGCCATAAAGCAATTTCATATCGTTTCGCCAATAATAAAACATTTTCACCAAGAGTATGTTTGCAAAATCTTCTTTTACGGGCAAGCATTGAATTTTGAAACCGTATCTATTATTGCACTGCCAACTATTCAAAGTAGAATAAACCCGTTGCCCTGCAGTTTGATTTTTGAGTTCATAACCACTAGCATAATCACGAATATCTTCAAAGTTTTTTACATTCTCTATAAACAACCATTTTTCTTTAACGCCAATTTGATTCATTCGAACGAACTCCCATTCAAGATTATCTCTAATGCCTTGAAGTCCAAGTTCTATTTTAGATTTTGTTTCTATGTCAGTGTCAGTTAGACATTTGTCTAGTTCGCTTATGCCGAATTTTCGTTCTGCCAACCATTCGTTTCTATAATCTTTGCCAAGAATAACCATTGAATAGTCACCTTGCCTAAGGTGAAACGGTTCATATAGTTTTTCATATTTCACATTGAGTTTTTCAAATTTTTCGGTTATGTGCGTAATATAACCTTGTTTTTCTTGTGGGGACATTATAACTTTAACATTTTCTAAAAAGAATTTTTGCTCGTTAGTCATTTATTGCACCTCAACAACTTCTTCAAGACTAACTTCATATTCATCATTATTTTCGGTATTGCCAATAATTAAATCATAATTTTTTGAATTTATTATTTCATTGCCACAAATCAAATTTACTTTCACTTGTGAATTATCCAAAGAATTTAATTTTTCATATTCCCCCAAATCAACAACAAAATTCATACTATCGCTAAATTGCTCTTTGTCTTCCAACTCAAACTCAACATCATTTATCTCAAAATAGATTTTTGGTGATTGCATTTCAAGTTCTGGAACTTTTTCGACATAATTTTCTTCATTCGATTCATTAGTTTCAGTACTATTTCCATTTTTAAGTTGTGCTTTTAAGTCTTTAATAATTGCTTTATATTTTTCCGACATTGCTTGTTTTTGCTTTTCAACTGTGGCAACTCGTAATTCTAATTTTTTGTCTGGCAGTTTCCACCCACCAATATCATATTCGCACTTCCCAATAGATAGCGTATGATTAAAGATAATTTTCCCATTTTCATTTGTCTTGACTTTGCCATTTTCTTGCACTGTGGTACTCTTAAACTCAAAATCTAGCACACGAATAATTGAATGGTCGGGATTGCTTATTCTTGCTGGGTCTAATTTGTTTGCTTTTACAAAAAATCCCTTTTTTTCGCCTTCTGGTGTAAAATATTCAATTTTCTTTTCTGGCAATTCTAAATCATATTTCGCTTCTTCCAATTCCAAGTCAGTATAAATATTTGCCAAATATAAATTGTATTCCCACTTATTTCCTTTCATTATTTTTGAATTTAGTGTTGCCTCAACCAATGTCGCATTATAAAATTTTTTGCCTTCTTTCGTGGTAAATGTTTTTAATCTTTTAATTGCTAATTTACTTCCAATTTTCATTTCTAAATCTTCCTTTTATTTTTATATGTTTTTAGGGGGTATTTTCAAGAGTTTTGTGTCGACTTGAATAACTTATCAACTTTTTATGTTTCACTTAAATTCGGCGGGGTTCTAGAGGTTTGGTGGCATATTAAAATAATATTTTCAGTTGTGGTTTTG
>JALOBO010000106.1:3747-5446 GCA_023228225.1 Clostridia bacterium | reverse complement strand
ACAATAAGTGCTGGGGCAAACGGAGCAGTAACAGGAAGCAGTGCAAGTGGGACATATTATTTAGGGGATACATTAACATTAGTAGCAGTACCAAATACTGGCTATCAGTTCTCTAGCTGGACAGAAGATGCAAGTGGAACGATAAGTGGAGCAAGTACAACCTATGTATTAACCGCGGCAGATGGCGATGCCGGTACAGTAACAATAACCGCAAACTTTGGAGCAATAACCTATACAGTAACTTATGATGAAAATGGTGGTAATGGATTAACAAATGACTCATTTAACATTACCACTTCTACATTTAGTTTAGATACGCCAACAAGGGCTGGATATGCATTTGGCTATTGGAAAGTAACAACAGTAACATCAAGCACGGTTTACAGAGCAAGCGGAGTATACGCTGCACAAAACGATACAATTTCACAAATATTTATTGGTTCACATGGTGACATAACAGTACAAGCACAGTGGACATATACAACGGCAACTGCGTTGAGTGCGCTTAATCAAGTTAGTCAAAATAATGATAATGTATCGGGTTTTTCACAAACTTATTATACTACTATAACATCACCCGATAATAACTTATTAGACCCAAGCGGAATAATTCAACTTTTAGATAGTAGCGGAAATATACTTACCGAATCTTATTTTGTTCCGGGATACAGTCGTGTTTACTTAACATTTGTACCAATAAGTACTTCAAGCCTAGATATTTACGCAAGGGTAAAGGCTGAAACAAGTATTGTGAGTGCCACATTAACTACGGGCGTATTTACAGCCACTGAATGGTCTAGTGATATAGATACAACTTGGGTTGGATCTGGCACATCTGTTAGCCCATGGCTAATTTCTACACCACAAGAACTTGCTGGTGTTGCTTCTCAAATTAATTCAGTAAATTATGCAACATACTACGATAAGTATTATAAACTAACAAATGATATTAATCTTTCTGGCAAAACATGGTCATCTATTGGTAATTATAACACAATAAATAATTATTTTGGAGGTAATTTTGATGGTGGCGGGTACACTATATTTGGGCTCACACAAAGTGTACCACATACTTATGTACAATCATATACTTATGCATTAGAAGGGCTGTTTGGTCGTACAAATTCTGATGCAATTATAAAAAATCTTTCATTAGAAAATATCAATATGAATGTTGTTCGCGTAACAGGCTTCATAAGCATAGATGTTGGCGGACTTGTTGGATATGCCGGAGATGCAACCATAAGTAATATATTTGTATCAGGAAGTATTTATGTTAATATTTCTGCGGGTTTTAATGCTGGTGGAATAGTTGGTTGTGCAAATACTTCAACCAGTATTAGTAATAGTTCAAGTGCGGTAAATATAAAAGCGGAAACTACTTCAGTTCTTCGTCCTTACATTGGTGGAATTTCTGGTTATCTTAGTAATGCCAGTGTAGCAAATTGTAATAATGTAGGCACAATAACCGTGATTTGTAAAAATATAGGGGTTGGTGGAATTTCGGGATATATTTATAATGCTAGTGTAACAAATTGTTATAATACAGGTGTAATAACTGCATACAGTGAAACAGGAGCCGATGTTGGTGGTATTGGTGGTTATGGATATGGAACTGGAAATTCGTTTAGCATTTCAAATTGTTATAATACGTCAGATATTGTTTCTATTGCAGATTTAGCCAGTTATATTGGTGGAA
>JALOBO010000106.1:0-3737 GCA_023228225.1 Clostridia bacterium | reverse complement strand
CCCACTCCGACGATATCAATTTCTTATGTGTATAATACTGGTGACATAACGTCAACCGCCACAACAAATAATTATGTAGGTGGCATATGTGGTGACCTTAATGGTGTATCAGGTTATCTTGCACTGTTAAATAATAGTTACAATACTGGCTCTATAATTGCTACCGGCGGAAGTACTATTTTAACAGGTGGTATTATAGGCTATGCGTCATATACAACTATATCAAAAGTGGCATCTTACCAAAGCACTAGTTTAGCAACGTATGGTTCTTTATCAAACAGCACTTGTACAAATAAGTATACAACTACTACGCTTGGCAATATGTACTTGGAAGCAACATACACTGCAACTGGCGATACTAATCCAGCATGGACCAGTTTTGATACATATTGGACCACAAGCACTGATGTAAAAATACCTCAACTTATAAGTCTAACCGCAATTGTTGATACCACTTCGGCTACATACTGGAATAATTCAAGTTATTATGATATTGTTTGGGCTGGGGCTGGAAGTTTGGGCGATCCTTATCAAATTTCAAGCGCTGCCGAACTCGGCGGTATGGCTTACAGAGTAAATTCTAATAGTTCATATGGCGCTTATCATTATATTCTTACCGCAGATATAGATTTATCGGCTCATCTATGGATACCTATAGGAATTTCTAGTACATATCCTTTTGCTGGAAATTTTAGTGGCGCTGGTTTTATAATAAGTGGTATGCAAATTGGCGGAACCGTTACTTATGCTGGGCTATTTGGTTATATGTATGGTGACACAGCATTAATTGAAAATGTAAATTTGGTAGAAATAGAAATTAATACAACTTCAACAAGTATTGGCGGTATTGTAGGTTATCAAGCAATAACTGTTAAAAACTGTAAAGTTACTGGTAATATTAACGGAGTTGCAACATATATCGGTGGTATTACTGGTATCGGAAGCAACATATACAACTGTTCTAGTGGCGTAAATATTTTGTCAATAGGTAGCGGCAATATTACTAATGCAGGCGGGATAGTTGGCTACACAACTGGTGGTACAATTTTGAATTGTCATAATATTGGCTCAATAGAGATTAGACAGGGGGCTAATATTTACGCTGGCGGGATTGCTGGAGATATTGGTACATCTGTTTCTACCATTAAATATTGTTATAACTTTGGAAGTATTAACGCTGTTGCAGTAAATTTTTATGCAACACCATATGTTATTGCAGGTGGTTTAGTTGGATATTCACCAACTGATGATACGACAATTGTTTCTTATTGCTATAATGTTGGAAATGTTTATTCAAGTTCAACTACAACCACTCATGCATATTCAGGTGGTTTAGTTGGACAAATGATTGGCGGGTATATAACAAGTTGTTATAATACTGGAATTATTGATAGCGTTGGTTATATGGGTTCTATTATAGGTTATGCATCAACTTCACCGACACTTACAAATATTGCAACTTCTACAGAAAGTGCAACAAATGTTGTTGGTACAGGTACTCCAACCGGAAGTAATTATTCGGTTCGTGCACAAGCAAGCGCATTTACACAAAACACAGTTTATTATTACGCTGCCTGGACTGATGATTATTTTAAAACCCCCTGGATTTTTGCAACGAGTGCAAGTAGCCCTATGCTTAATCAAATTGTGACAGTTACATTTGATGGCAATGGAAATACTGGCGGGAGTACCACTGCTCAAATGTTTATATATGGGACAACCGCCAACTTAACCGCAAACGGATTTACAAAAACAAGTGCTACATTTGCGGGCTGGAGTACCGTAAGTACTGCTGGTTCGGTAAATTACGCAGACCAAGCTAGTTACACAGCAACCGCGGATATAACTCTATATGCACGCTGGGAAGTAATAATAACTTACACCGCTAACGGTGGTACAGGTTCTAATTATACTCAGGCCTTTATAATAGGAATAGCCGAGAACCTAAATGCAAACACATTCACATATACAGGGGCAACATTTGCCGGTTGGGCAACGACCGCGGGTGGTACTGTTGCATATATCAATCAAGCAAGTTATACCGCAACAGCGGCCGCAACTTTATATGCAAAGTGGACACCAAATGCTTATCAAATTACATATAGCGCCTCTAGTGCGACTGGCACATGGACATATAACAGCACATATTATACTTATACCGCAAATACATCAGCATCAACTTATGTGGTTTATGGCCAAAATTATGGTTATGTATGTAAGACAAGCGGTGGAACATATGCTTCAAGTATAGCGCAACCGGTACCAGTTAGGACTGGATATACATTTAATGGTTGGTTTACTGCTTCAAGTGGTGGAACACAAATAACTATTTCCACTACTGTATCCGTAACGACCAATACAACATATTATGCTCAATGGACAGCGATAAACTACTCAATTACAATAGCACCAAATAGTGGAACAGGAGGTTCTGCAAGTCCATCTACGTACAATATTAGTGCAAGTTCACAAACAAGTACATTAACACATCCAACAAGAACAGGATATACACTAAGTGGTTATACGGTAACGGGACACACAGGGACAATTCCAACAGTAAGTGGAACAACATTAACAATTCCAGCAAACACATATGGCAATTTAACGTTAACAGCAAACTGGACAGCAAAGTCAATTTCAGTAACAATAAGTGCAGGAGCAAATGGAGCAATAACTGGAAGCAGTGCAACTGGAACATATCACACGGGTGATACTTTAACATTAGTAGCAGTACCGAATACAGGATATCAATTTTCTAGTTGGACAGAAAATGCAAGTGGTACAATAAGTGGAGCAAGTACAACTTATGTATTAACAGGCACCGATGGCGATGCTGGAACAGTAACAATAACCGCAAACTTTACAAGCAAATTAGTTCCAATAACCATAACAATAGGAACAGGTGGAACAAATAACGGTAGTACAGCAAATGGAAGTTATGCAATAGGAACTGTAATAAATTTAAAAGCAACAGCAAATTCAGGGTACAGGTTTGTAAACTGGACAAAAGTAAATGGTAGTGGAAGTATTGCATCAAGCACATCATTAACAACCACATACACAATAGTTGCAGCCGATACAGAAGCTGGCAGTACAATAGCATTTACAGCAAACTTTACAAATTTAGTACCAATAACAGTAACAATAGGAACAGGCGGAACAAATAATAGTAGTACAGCAAACGGCAGTTATGCCGTAGGAACTGTAATAGATTTAAAAGCAACAGCAAATTCAGGATATAGGTTTGTAAACTGGACAAAAGTAAATGGAAGCGGAACAATTGCATCAAGTACATCATTAACAACAACCTATACAATAGTAGCGGCAGATGGACAGTCAGGTAGTACAATAGCATTCACCGCAAACTTTACAAACTTAGTTCCAATAACCATAACAATAGGAACAGGTGGAACAAATAACAGCAGTACAGCAAACGGCAGTTATGCCGTAGGAACTGTAATAGATTTAAAAGCGACAGCAAATTCAGGTTATAGGTTTGTAAATTGGACAAAAGTAAATGGAAGCGGAACAATTGCATCAAGCACATCATTAACAACTACATATACAATAGTTGCGGTAGATGGACAGTCGGGTAGTACAATAGCATTTACTGCAAACTTTACAAACTTAGTTCCAATAACAGTAACAATCGGAACAGGCGGAACAAATAACAGCAGTACTGCAAACGGAAGTTATGCAGTAGGTACTGTAATAAACTTAAAAGCAACAGCAAATTC
>JALOBO010000020.1 GCA_023228225.1 Clostridia bacterium | reverse complement strand
TTGGCATCCAAAGCTCCTGCTGCACCAGTATACCCCAAATAAGCAACTTTCATTACTGGAGCGGAATAACTTTTCCCAACAACATTTTTCAGTTTTGTAGGATTAAAAAAATCTGAATAAACAACTGATCCATCAGAACCTTTTTTTGCAATACGATAATTGCCATTTGTTGACATCAAATTAGCAGTTTGAACTGTATTTGCTTCATTAACAATAGCGATCGATCCATTTGCCATACCACTTATTGTACCTGTACCACGAGCTACATTACCTACATACATGTAACTACCATTCTTATTGTCCATAATTTTAAAATATTAAATTAAACACTATTTATTTTTTGTTTCTTCTATAGATTGTAATTGATACCCAACTTGGTCCTGTTTTGCAGCTAAAATAAGTTTTACTGCACCCTTTATTATATTATAATGAACACTTTCGTGTAATTCACAATTTTGAGTTACAGATATTCCCAATGGTATTTTTATATAATCAACCATTACACGAGTTATAATTGTATCTGGAGTTAATATTGTATGACTAATTCTATTAGTCTCTTCTCCCGAAACAATCATTCCATCTAATCTCAAATATTTATCTTCAACAGGTCTTCTGAATGGATTATCTTTATTTGTATTATATTCATCAAAAGAAATCGGTTTTATATAAATATTTGAATTTAACTCATCAACAGTACACCTTTCATTAATTGTATATAATAAATCTTCAGGTAATATTACAGTATATGAACTTGGGTAAAATGACGCTTGTATTATATCATCTCCTTCAATAATAGCTTCCGACAATAATGCCCCAAGTTTTTTTCTATTTTCTTCATTCCTATCAACACCTGAAACGTAAATATCGTTTACATAATCCCGCTCTGCCCTTGATAAAAAATAAAACAATTCAGATGAACTCAACTTATTTTTAGTTTCGTAAAATGGATCAAATTGCATTAATTCCATTTCGAGCGATTCTTGCATCTTCCTTGAATCCATAAATTATTGTTTTTGAATTGAACCTAATAAAAATTTGTATTCCTTTAAGAATATATCAACAGCAAGTTTTACAATTTCAGTATGAGTTGAATATGATAAAGATGGATTACTAATCTCACTTATTCCAGCAGGTTTTGCTAAATATATAATCTCAAAAACTATTGTACTGGTAGTGTCAATTGCAGATCTCTCTTTATCAAGATAAAATACAAAATTATTTGTACCTTCTAAAACTATAGGTATATGTTTATATACTGGCTCATTCTTAGTTGTCCTTACTTTTTTCTGTAAGTCGAAATGATTAATTAAATCAAGTTCAATTTTAGGCCACATTGATGAAGAAGATGCATAATTAGGATCACTTGAATCTCCGCCCCCAAATCCTCGGTCATCTCTTGGAAAGTCTGGATGTTTTATTATACCAGACATAAACATCCAATAATCATCTTCGTCAAATGTTGCAGAATATCCACCATCACCAAGAGCCTCTTGACCAACTGTAGCTGTTGTTCTTTTAATTATATTTCTAAATATATCAGAATGTCTCCTTACTGCATTTATATTATCCTTAATGCTATCTGATATTAAGAAGTTTTCAATTATATATTGCAATTCGGCTCTAGTTAACAATGAATACACTAAGTCGGTGTTTATTGTAACATCAAATTCCAAATCTTTATTTGTAGTTCTTATTAAGTCCTCAAATTGGACCAGCATATCACGACCTGTCATTATTCAGTTTTATTTAATTCTTGTTGACTTATTGGATATTTTTCAGGTGTAGCTATTGCTATAGCTGAATTTACAGCAGACCTTATTATTTCGTAATAAACATCATCATTAAAATCAGTTAGTACAGTTTCTCTTGATGCGTATGGAGCCTTTAAATTAATAGGTCTTTTAATATATATTATATTTAATTGAACATCTATTTGCTCATCATTTGAGTCAAAATAATATAATTTTAAAACATTATTTCCACCACTATTAGTTATAGTGTATTTAGGTGAAGATAATACTGGATTATTATTTCTAAACCCATTAGAAACCCTCCTGACTGAATTTATAGATATTGATTCAGCTTGAGTGTATATCAATGGACTTGCTACATTTGGAACCCTAACTTCGTGTATATGCAAATAATCACTTGGTAAAATAGATATATATTCATTCATTCCAGGAATATTTGTTATGTCAATATTTTCAGATTTTAATAGTCTAAATAAATCGTCAATACGTTTTGGTGTGTCTGGAAATTTTGTGTTATATACATTATTCCCTTGTATTTTTTGATTTATTATTTTATATTGTTCCATTTCTAAAATAGCCAGTATCTCACCATCGGTTAATCCACCAATGGCGAGACTGTTTATTTCATATAAAATGTTGAAAGAATCTATCAAATCCTGTAATGTCATAACTATTCTTGTTTATCTTCTATTTCACTTTCCAATTTGAAATATTTATCGTCATCAATTTCTTTTAATGCTGATATTTCTTTTACTAATTCATTAAAAGTATAAGTTTGAGATTCGTTTTTTATAACATATGTGTTCAGTGATTCTTTTTTAAATACATTTTTCTCAATTCCTTTTAAAATAAATTTTCTAATGTGAAAGAATTTATCAATACACATGTTTACAAATTTCTTTTTGTCAACATCACTCTCACCTATTTTATTAATTTCTTTCATCAACAACAATTTTGTTGCATCAGATGGGATTGTTTTACTAGAACCAATTAATCCATAGTACATTTTTAATAATATTTTCAAATCAGATTCTGTATTATATTTTCCTATAATATTCCAATATTCCATGTTAATATTATAAGCATCTGAACTTTCTGATTCTATTTTTTCACTATCAACAATTGCCCATTTGTAAGAATTTTTTAATTTCCTTTCGTTCCACGATGGTGCAATAATGTCGGAATTTGCTTTAACAACCCTAAATCTTAAATTATCCATTGGGTCAGCTAAATTAAACGAAAACCCTTTTTTTAGCAATGACCTTGACATTATAATTTTGACTTTAAACTTTTCAAAGAAATTGCCTTGTTTATTTTTATTTAAATCTTGGCCAGTTGCTTCTTCAAAATATTTCCTTTCATCTTCTGACGTAAAAATGTTAACCAAATCACCTCTACTTGTTAATGGTAGGCAAAAGCTTACAGAACAATCATCATGCATGAAATATGTTATATGATTTTCGTTCTTAATTCCCATTTTACCAATCCTTGGAGATGGGATTATTTTAATTTCTTTATTACTTAAATATCCTTTCTTTATAGCTTCTTCTATATTCATTTTCTGTTAGTTTTAAAAAATATGTAAGGAGAAATTATCTCCTTACATATTATTGATTAATAATTATTGATGCATTAATACTCTAGGCAAGAATCGTGCTGTTTTTTTAACATTTTTAATTCTAACGCCACCCCACCATGCTTTACCACAAGAGTAACCATCTTTCATTGACGCTACCTGCATGGGACTCATGCCAGTTCCACCGGGGGTAAATGGATTACGTATACCTGGCACTACAACGTAGATTTCTGGACAATTTTTAATTTTAACCCTTTCTATATTGCTCTGACCATTAGTTTCACCAACATTCCAAATGTCCATACTGTAAGAAGAAGCCAGTCCTTCTTTATATGGAATTGTATTTAATACCGGATCATCTTTCATTGGGTCTACTATAACGTGGAATTTTATTCCATTAATGAAAGTATATGTAGTAATTTGTCCTTCATCAAGTTCTTTTCCGCCTTGTTTAAAATTGTGCCCACTTTGCAAATAGGTTATTTGAGCAGCCCTTTGGGCAAGAGCTTTGTGTATTTCAGATTTTCCCCATTCACCAGTTGAAACCAAAAACTCACGTTTATCTTCGCTTATTCTACCAAATGATAATTGCATTGCTATAGAAGTTAGCGCATCTAAACTAAATGTGTTAAAATATTCAACATTACCAGATTCCATTTGTTCAATTAGTCCAAATCCAGAACGTAAAGTATATCCGCTTTGACCTTTATGGGCATATTCCCCATTAGATAGTTTATTTGATTTACCATACATTTGTACTCTTGAAATATCACGTCTAAATTGTGTAAAGAAGTCATATTCAAGTTTATTAATCCATTGTACTTCAGTCTTGCTGCCATTAGAAATTGTCATTGCCAATGGAGGATTTTTAGCACCAATCATGTTACCAGGAACATCATAGTTCTTACGTATCATAGATGGAATATTTTCTAATTCAAATGCACTTGAATGATGTACACCATTACCTTTGTCTGATAATGTCTGTTCAGTTTGTGCAAAAAGGTCTTTCCACCTTGTTCCAGCAGCCAATTCGTCAGACGATGCAAATGCCTCTGGGTCATTCCCAAAAATCTGCACTCGGTATCTGTATAATCCACCATCTTCAACTGGAGGTTCTAATATGCGCAATTGAGTTCCTTCTGGATTTTCGCCAACAATGTGAGTCGGGTCTTCAAAATACCTCTCAGGAAACCATATATAAAACGCTGTGAAGCCAATACCTGCAAAATCAGTTGACGTTATCTGGCTACCTCCAACAGTTAATGAAGCTTTAGATAATGGAACATTCCATTCATCTGCTCCTAATAGTTTCCATCTATATGGAGACTCATCTTCAAGCTCAACAGATGGGAGCCTGTTTATAAACGAAACCAAATTATCTGCTCCGTTGTTAAGTTCGAAAATCTTTTCAACCCTATCATTAACTATATATTGATGGGTTTTACCTCCAAGCCAAGCTATATGCGACTCTTGTGTTAAATTAGACCAATGTTTAGGGTCTACTACTTGCAGTGGTGAATAAGTGATGTTGCTACTCATTATTTATCTATTTAAATATTAATTTCATCTATTAAATTACTTCTTACACTTTCGGCAGAAAAGCTTTTGCTAATACTGTTAAAAATATTTCTTGATTTATTTTCTGATAAAAAAGAAGATAACGCAGATGTTGATTTTGTCTCTGCTCTTTTTTCAAATTTATCAAGTGGCTTATCATCAAAAAATCCAATTATATCGAGATATGCTATTTTTGAATCAAATTTTGCAGGATTAGTATCTCTTTTAGCCCACAATTTATTTGTTACAAATCCATTATCCAATTTTACTGGAGTAAATAATATATCTTTTATTTTTGTTTTAGTTACTTTATCTATTTTTTCTCCCTTAAAATATTCATCAGTTTCTTCTATGAATTTAACATAAGCACCCTCAATTTTTTCCTGCTTTAACTTATCATCATTTGCTTTATCTTCAGTTTCTTTTTTAATTCTATTTTTTTCTGATGGTATATATTCGTCAAGAGTTGCAAGTGCAGCCTCCACCTCTTCAATATCTGACCCGTCATCATACATCTTCTGAATATTCTTTTCTATTTTCTCATCAGAAAATTTAGTTAACAACTTATAATGAAATCTCAACAAATCCTTTCTCGCTTCAACGGACGCTTCCTCTTCACCTTTTACGTCAATATTATTTAAGCTATTTCTAAAATTTTCTATTTTTTGAAGACTTGTAATTTCTTGTTTATCAGCTCCTACTGACATTAATTCCAAATACTCCTGATAACCCTTATCATAATTTTGTTTAAGTTCATTATTTATGATTTCAGTTTGCTTTTCGAACATTTTAATTATAGCAACATCTTCTCCCTCTTCACTAGCTATTTTTGCTATTTCTGATTCGTCAAAAGAAGTCAGTACCCCACGATTCACTAAGTCTTGACCTAAACTAACAGAAAAAAAGGATGGAGAATCTTCAATATTTTCATTTGTTTTATTTTCTATTTTGGAATCTGGGGTACCTTCTTCAATATTGTCTGCATTGTCAATTTTATTTTTTACTAATATATTTTCTTCTTCATTTTTACTATCCGCTTTTGCATTAAGCAATTCAAGCTTATCGTTAATGTTTGCACTACTCTCAAGTAATGCTTCGTCAAAATTAATTTCCATTCCTTCCATTTCTGTGTAAATTTAAAATTTATTATTTTTTATATAAAACATTTTATTATTTAAAAAAAAAAACTATAACTATTTCTGTCGTTTTTTTATTGAATTTATGGTCTCGGTGATTTTATTATGACGAATAGTTTCATTAATTGCCTTTTCCTTTAAAAATAATTCTCTTTTTATTCTATCATAATCAGACTCATTTTCTTTTAGTAATTGTTCTTTATTTGAATCAACTTCCATAAGCTTCATTTTTATATCAGCATTAATTTGAAGTTCCTTTAAGAGTCTTTCATGTTCCATTTCCTCCTTTCTAATTCTCTCATTAGCCTCAATTTCTTTATCAATCTGTTCAGCCTGTAACTTTGCCTCCTCAGCTCTTCTTTGCTCAGTTTCATATTCATGTTGTTCAATTTTTCTTTTTATTTCAGTTGGGTCTTTTATATTAATTAACTCAGTAATAAGAGATAATGAACCTTGATTTTGTAAATATGGTATTTGAATTTGTTTAATTTGTTCTGTTAAATTAATAGCTTCAGACGATGAATCAATTGCTATACCATAAGATGCTGCTGAAAATGAGCTACCGTCAAAATCTAATATTGCTCTTGTTCCATTATCCATCAAATAAGCTCTTTTTTCTTTCTTATCTTTCCATGCTATTTTAACAGTTTCAATTATTGTAGCTAAAACTCTATCCCTAAAATTATCATCAACGCTAAAATATTTTTCAGTATTATTACTTGATTGTTCAATTGAACTTCGAACTCCCCCTACAGTTTCCCTTGCACCAACCGCACCTTTTCTTTGTGGAGAAATACCAGTTATGTCATCTATTTTGCTTTCAATAAATTCAAGCATTCTTATGTTCATTGTTATCAAATTGAAATCACCAATTTGAAGTGAGCCGGGATTATGCCCAAGCCCTCCTGCTAATTTACCCTGGGCGGCACCCTCTTGTCCTTCATTAAATGGGTCTTCAACATATACGCCAAATTTTTGCATGTAATACATAACCTTCTCAACTGACCACTTGTCTGGTTTTGTTGCCAAATTAAACCTAGCTATATGTCCTTGATATTTTACCATATCTTGCTGCAATCTATACATGTAGAAGTTGTACAAAATTTGATATGGTTTAACTTGCCCGACTAAAGACTTGCTTCTTGATGAGTTCACATTTAAATTATTAGCTACAATCCCAGGTAAGCAAATACTGGGGTTATCCGAGTCTCTGAATTGAACTCTCTTTGCTCCATATTTTAAATAAATATTACCTATCTTTGTACATTCGTACCATTCTGATAAATATTCATATTTAATATTTTCACCTAATTCTTTGTTTGGAGTATAATGTTCTGAAACGTATTTTTTCTGAATCGTTCCATCTAAATCTCGGTATTCCAAAAAGCCAATACGACGTTGTCCCTTCCACATTGTTGTTATTGCCAATACATTACCATTATTATCAATTAATCTTGTATTGTTTTTGGCTTTCTTTTCAAAAAATACATTACAATCATCTCCAGTTGGAGATTGCATTGCAATAACAGAATTAATGTCATATACTTCATTTAGTATTTGGCCATTCGGATATGATGCACTACTTGGAGTTTTTCTAAGATATTCTTCTTGAAGACGTGCCCTATCTTCTTTAGAAAGAAAATCATGGTATCTATCTATAACAGTTCCTATAGGCAGTCTTTTAATTATAATAAGAACATCCGCATCTTCTGATTTGTACGAATCGTTTGGCATAAACGCATAAAAATCTTCAGGATTTATTCTTTCACATATAACCCCTCCTCCTAATATATCTACATTTATAATTTCTTCATTATAAGTTAATAAATCTTCAAAAGCCTTATTAAATTGTTCCTTTAAATCTGTATTTTTTAAAAAATATTTTATAACATCATTAGCCATTCTAGTGTGATGGTCAACATAAGTATATTTACTCCACCTGTCAAATCTTTTCAATTCTTCATTAATTTGCTCTTCACTCATAGACTGCGACATTAATACTTCAGTCATTAAGTTTTTGAATTTTAAAGATATTCCGTCAAGTTCGGTATTTATCTCTTCTGATTTTATTGCATAAGCAATAGGTTCATATATTCTTTTTCGCCTTTCTCCGTATAAAAAATTCAAAGAACTATTTACTATTGGATAGTTTCTATAATTATCTAAATTTGTTTCTATGCTAAAATTATTTGGATTTAATGTTGCTAAAATTTCTTCTTTAGAAATTTCACCATTAACAAAATTTCTACAAGATATTTTTTCATCTAAAGATAATCTAAAACTATTATCAGTTCCACTATTCATCAATCCTATTATCGCATCGGCATTTTTCTTATACCACTCTTTAGTTTTTTTAATTTCAGGTATAGCTTGAGGAGGAAAATTTGTTCTAACAATATCCATAATTTAATTTTATTAATTTGTAAAATTATTTATTATCTGTATTATCAGCAAATATACTTAATATGTTTTTTTTATTTTCAACCCAACCTTTATTAAAAAATTCGTCATCAGCGGCTTTGTTTATCTTTTTCTTTAAATTAATAATAAATCTTCGCTTATCTTCAAAAGTTATCATCAACAGTATTAATGCGGAAATTCTATCAAAATTACCACCAGGTTTAAAACTCATAAATTCTTTTAATAAGGCTGGAGACTTTATTGTTTGAAGGATAGTCATTTCTGTCCTTAACCCTTTCGTCAAGCCATTGTACTAACAATTCTAATCCCCAAGATATAACATCTAAATTAGTATTAGTCCCTAATGATTTATTTCCAATTCCTCTTGATTTTTGAATATTTTTTTGTATAAGTATTTCTGGAGTTTCTAATAACAAATACAATGATGCTTTATTTAACATATGCCCATAGAATCCTTTTTTATTATTTTCATAATTACATTTGGCATTATAAAACAATAAAGCTAACCTACATTGCTCATAAAATTCGGAGGCATATTTTGTTCTTCCAGTATATTCAAATACTATTTCTCTTGTTAGCCTATTCCCAATAAAGAAAGATTGAAGAGATCTGTCTATATCACTATTATCATCATCATCAATAGGGTCATATGCAGCGTAATATATATTATTAGGCACACTACCATCATCAAGTTTAATTGGCATTGCAAATATTTCAGGACAACCTGATATGTCAACAACATCACCTCGCTTATTTAATATTGGATATTCTCTAATTGGATTTTTTTTCACATTTTTAAAATCTACTTTTCCAAATTCATTTATGAAAAATTCAACCTTGAAGCTTTCATTCAAAGTTTTTTTAGAACTCATTAATGTGAAATATTGATGTTTTATTGCGCTAACTGGAAAAATATTTGCTTCGGCATTAACAAACATTTCAGATGGAACTAATGGATAGTTCATTTTTTCTATCTCAATAGTTCTTTTGGAAGGAGACCTTAAAGCTTTCTCTCTTCTCTTTAGAAAAAAATCATATGCTTCCTTTACTTTTGTATTCCCATTATTATCCTTAAATCCTCTTGCCATATATGGGGCAGGAATGAACCAACCTATTTTATCTTTAACATCAGGTTCCCATATATTATCAAACTCCATCATTTCAAATCCCTCTGGATTATTAAATATTATTTCAGCATCCCTTATTTTATCAACGTTACCTGCTGTTCCTATATATAAAGAACTGCCAAATTTAATACCAGAATTGTTTTGAGCAGCTATGTTGCTACCATGTACAGCTATGAGATTTCCGAGTAAACCTTGTTCCTCAACAACTATAGTACTGTTCCTACCACCAGCCGCAGCTTCTGGATTTTCAGTTGTAAATATTCTATGTTTAATTATAGAAAATGTTCCAACATCTTTCATTTCTCCAGAAATTTTCTTTTTATACTTATGCTCAATATCATTGCCAGCTAATATACTACCAGTTAACGTTTTATGAAATGGACAAGCTATTTCATTTTTAGTACCTTTATTATACTTTCCTGGCAAGTTATCAAATATGAATAATGTCTTTTTTAATAAATCTCTTGATTTATCAGATATTCCTGCACCAACAACTATTTCCGCAATAGGTAATTTTTGCCCTCTTTCATACCTCCTTATTCCATCAAATAGAAATTCGTGAGCTATAACTATCCCTGCTGCCATCCAACTCTTTCCACCGTCCCTTGTGGCTAAAATATCTAAGTTCCCTGGGATATTCCTATATATAGGACGCCCCATTGGTTTATCGAATATTCTCCTAATATAATCTCTTACTGGAATATATTGCTTTTTGTTACCAAAAGAGTCGAATAAATTATTATAAAACTCGTCTTTAACAATATCCCCACTTTCGTCTTTACATAAATTAAGAAGTTCATCATTAGTGTATGATTCTTTTAATTTTGTGTTACATGAAAATAAATCATCAAATTCAAAGCCACTAAATCCTCTTGCTTCAGTCCAGTTATATGAAAACTCCCATTCAACATCATCTAAAGATGGCCTCATTGGAATTTTAGCTCCAGAAGAAGAGTTTTTAGAATTGGCTAATATGGTTCCAAAATTTACATAAAAATAACATCCTGGGCACATATATCTCCATGAATTACTTTTAGGAAAATTTATATCGCCGTAAGTAATATCTACATCTACAGAGGAATCGTCTATGCTCCAAAATCCGTCAATACATCTCTTTCTCTGTTCTCTCCAAAATTTTAAATACATTTTAGATGCAGGATTTATTATTGGAATTTCTTTTATTAAAAAATTATTTCTATTATTAATTTTTATAAAATTCATATTTATTATTTAAAAAATTAAAGTAGACCCAATTCCCCAGCAGATTCAGTTTTACCACCTTTAGCAGTCCCATTATCCTCAACCAGCATTATTTTATCTCTTAATCTGTCTATCTCTTTTGATAAATCAGCTTGTCTTTTTATAGTCTCATCTATTGTCTTTATCACTTCGAACGATAAATTCTCTTGTTGTTCTTTTATAAACAATCTTCTCCTTTCTATATATTCCTCCATTTCAATCAAAGACTTCTCATCTTCTGTAAGCATCATGTTTTTGCACGAGGAAATTATATCTTCATATTCAGTCCAATCAAAATTAGGAGTATTCAATATGTCCTCATTTATTAACTCAATTTTATCTAATGAGTCCATATTTCTCCATGGATTTTCTGGAGATTTTTCAAACATGTGGATGATACTCCACATGATTAAACTTGATTTATTTTTGTTTTTAGATTTATCTTTAATATAAAAATCTCTTAATACTTTTGGAGTCTTCCAGTTTGGATATATTTCCCAAAAATTTCTTATATTTTCTATATCAAAGTTTGCTAATAATGATGTCATTGTTTGCTATTCCAAAATTTGTTATCAATATTATTAGATGTCTCAAATTCGGCAGATTTATTATAACTACAACTTCTCACTACATTTAATTCAAAGTTTTTAAATCTTACCGTTCCATAAGTTTCTTTTGTGTCTGGATTATGCTTCCACATAGAATTTGTTCCTGGATAATCTTTAATCTTATATTTATTTTGCATTAGGAATTGTAGTGTTTTAAAGTCTTTTATTGAACATTTAAGATTATATTTTACATATTGACCATCGGAATGTTTGTTTATCAACACGTCTATTACTTCTTCCATCGTATAAATTTTATTTCTTTCTTCTACTGTCTTTTACAATGAATTTTCCCCATTTTATTATACCAATTGTTGGATAATTCATTGTTTCAAAATCATATTTCTCAATTTCAGATTCTAATAATTTAAATTGGCTACGTATTATATCAAATCCATCATCAGTTTCAATATCAAATTTTTTACACAAATCTCTGTTAATATCTTTACTCCTCTGGCTGTACATTGTCAATATCATTAAAATTAGAATTTATAAATTCATCAGAATAATATATTAATTTATGCTTTTCACATAACTTAACGATTTCATTATTAATCATTACACTATGTTTCGCTTTATTACGATGTTTTAAAGTACCATTATCATATTCAACTTGACAGGCTATACAGTATTGAGGTTTCATATTTTTTTATTTAGAAAAAAAAATTAAATATTAACACTATAATTTGCTATTTGACCCTTTGAACCGTCAAATACGCTAACCTCTATAGACCTTGGTACTCCAATAAACATATTATCATCATGCCATAAGTCAACAACTCCAGCCGACCGTAGAAACTGAACCGTACAGCCTGGATTATCTTTTGTTCTAAAGAACTTATATTCTTCCTTATGATGTATGTCTCCCAAGAAAAAGATTCTGTTTTTAGTTTCTGCCCAAAGTTTTGGAACCTTAGTTGCCATTATTAGCGGCAGCTTGTCTATATTTTTCTTTTCAATATCTCCATGCCCAAATCCAAATAAATTTTCTCCGTATTTTAAGAATTTTCTACTATCCCTTTTATTCAATATTTCTACATTCTCATTGTTTTCATATAATACTTCCAATGCAACTCCAAGATACCATACTGCATCAGCATCGTGGTTCCCATATATTATTGGAACTATAACATTACCATATAATGATAACGTATCTATCATATACCTTACTAACGATAATCCTTTTTTAAATACTTCTTCATGTGGAACAACCGGGTCTTGTGGAGTACCAGCTTTTGTTGTTTTCATAAATCCATTGGTACAAAAAATATCATTACCTACTGGAATAATATAATTGTGTGGAGAATGAACATTTGCAGACAAAATGATACTATCAAATCCTGCGGTAATATCTTTTATAACTGAATTTACTTGTTCTGAGGCATCTAATAAACCATTTACATTTCTTTTGTCAAGATGTATGTCGTAAATATTTACAACAGCACAATTATCATTAAATTTATTTATTTTTGATTTTAATTGTACAGGAGATGTTACCTTTCTACACTCTTCTAAAATTAAATTCATTTGGTCATTTACTAAAGTATTTTCATTATTCACATGCAAACTAAAATGCTTCCCCTTGTGCCAATAATGATTTACGTTAGAATGGTCAATTCCAACTTCGTCACAATATTCTTTTAATAAGTCTTTTTTTCTAAATATTAACCTAGCTTCATTAACATCTTCTACTTTAACATTAAGCCTATTTGCTATAGACTTTGCCCCCATATCTACTAAGTATGGTTTGTTTTTAAAGGATTCGATTATCTTTAATATATTTGACATATTTAATTTTTTAATTCTATTTTAAATGATATTTCAGATTCTATATTGCTAAATAGTTTAAGATATTTATCTGGTATTGTATCGCCTTTAAAGAAACCTTTCTTCCTTATATTTGTAATATAATTTGTAACATAAAGTATCGAAACATTCTCTCCTTTAACCTTTGGGATAATATACGAAATATACTTCTTGAAGTCATATGAGAACAAATGATTGAATATCTCTACCTTAGTTGAGGTATCCTTCATTTTCATATATTCATTCATAAATATCGCTAAAATTAGCTTTTCTTTTTTTTGTAAAGTTGAAAATGGATACATGCAAGAAAATATATTTATTACTTGCATTGCATAATCTTCTTTATTAATCTTCATCGTATATTTCATGCCCTGATAATTGTTTGTTAGTTTGCGCCCAAAATCCTTTTAAGAATATTTCATTACAATATTTATCTATCCTTTCCTTATCTTTTAAAACTGTTTTCTTTAAAATGATTGAATCTCCGAACATATCTATTTTTATATAATTACCATATTCATCAAATCCAGTTTCATTTATTCCTATAACACATTCTTCTAATGGAATCGAATTTTGCTTATAGTGTATCATTGGGTATCATTTAATTTTTCACTTTGTAAAGATTCTCTTTTTTTATTATCATTTGATATTGACTCTGCAACAATTTCTTGTAAATGTTTACAATACATAAATACAGAATCATCAGTACTACCTGCTACATCTTTTCTATAAGGTCCAGTTGGTATAACAATATTAGATTTATCATCAGTCTTTATGTATGTTGGATAAAATAATTTTACCTTTTTAAATACTGGCTGCTTTTTGTAACTCATTTTCTTTAATTAATGTTATCAGGTGAAGTAGAATAATGTATTGCATTTTTCCCAATAATTATAATCCTTTTTTCTAACGATTTATTACTTCCCTTAACCTCGTCAACTAAATCGTAAGATAATTGAATTTTAGGTCTTAAACTGACAATATCGCCAATATTAAATATTACATTATCACCCTTGTTAATCAAAGTTAAGCTAATTAACTTTTCCCTGTCTTTATTTATATCTTCCATGTCTGAAGATGACACAGCACTCAGGTCTAAACTGCTCTTAACTTTAACTTCGACTACAGCTTCAATCATTACATCATCTGGACTAAGCTTTACCTTTTTTAAATCTTTAATCTTTTTAATCATTATATTTTCTTTTTAAATAATAAATATTATATTCAAAATAATCTATATTCAAAATAACTATTTCTTTCTTTATAAAAAAATAATAGTACAAATTTTATTATATGTTTTATAACATAAAAGCCCCAGTCTTTAGCTGGAGCTTTTATTTCATTTTTCAATTTTAGATAATTCCTTTTCTAAATCTGTTAGTTTGACTATTAATTCTGATTTTGTTTTTGAAAAATCAAGAATAAACGAATCAATATCCTTTATTCTTTCTTTTGACGAAGCAATGCTTTCCTTCAGTCTTTTAATTTTATAATCTTCCTTCTCAACTAAATAGTGAGTATTTGGATCATACACGGCAAACCCCAATGTCGAAACATTAAAAACATCATACATAATTTAAATTTTTAAAATTAATACTCAAATAATTTCAACAAATATACCAAAAATAAAGATATGCCATTTTGTCTAAAAAACAAAAAATATAAGACAATATTGCAAAAATAATTAAACTAAACATAATAACTATGCAATTATATATAATAAAAAAGCTTTCCATTTAACATAAGAAAAAATGTACCAACCTTATAATGAATACTTTATAATACTAATTTTATACTTTGTTCATTTTTTGAACAATTCCGTTCATTTTTTGAACAAGGGCGTATTGATAATCAGTAAGTTACGGTAGGCCCTTCTTATAATCTTATACAGAATCAAAAAAGTTCCTCGCAACTCTTGTATTTATAAATAAATTCTTTAAATCACTGTCTATTAATTTACCCTTAAAAGAAATGAAAGGATTAAATACCCACTCTTCTACAATACCCCTCTTGTAATGACTGTATTTAAATGAAGCATATACTCCAATATCAAACAATTTCTTAAATGACTTCTTAACCATCCCCTTGCTTATAGAAAACTTCTCCGAAAGTAATTCATATGAAGTATTATTGTCCAATGGAGCCAATGAATTTGTTGAATATTCCATAATACACGACATCATTAATGCAATCCTTAATTCCGCTCCAGTTAAATTCTCAGATAAATATAACCAACACTTCTCATATGATTTGTGAAAAGAGACATCATAATTAAATCTAATCTTACCAGATGGTAAATTGTTCGCCTTTTTACTTATCTGCGAAAATTCACCCGTCTCTGCATTAATCTTGCCAGGTAATTCGTTGTCTCGTAATGTTATTTTATGTGTATACATAACTATTTTTATATTTATTGGCAAATATACTGAAAATTTTTTCCAAAATTTTTTTAAAATTTTTAAAAACTTTTTAGAATTATTGAGAGTGATTGGGTACTCCCCACAACCCTCCACCCTTCCTAAATTTGGGCTGCTATACCGGTGGTCTTTTTGTTTAACCTTAAATTTACAATTATGCAATTTAGAATTATCGCTTTAGGAAAAGTATTTGACGAATCTTCAAGAGTGTCAATGTTATGTCAACAATCGTTGAAAGATGAACTTGGGTTTACAACTTTCGGTACAACATTCAATTGGGAAATTGATAAAGCCGATTATACAGAGGAGATGGAAGCTAAACTTCAGAAACTGGTTGACGGTAAAACCATACTTGAAAGGCCATTTGTGCTTCAGAAAGTTGAACGCTTGAACGTCAGCACTGGCGAGATTGTGACGAAATTAGTAGCAGGGGTGCAATAGCCCTTGCTTTTTTTTACATATTGGTAAGATAAATAAGAGTAGATAAGCAAAGTTTCACGTGAACAAATGACACTTATCTTTCTTTTTTTCTTTATAAATAACAAATAATGTATCTATTACCCGATGGCTCTCTTGGGTTTATATATGACGTAAGAGATTTTGATAAGAAGTAGCTTCTTGTTAATTCAGTCCTTGTAAATGGCTGGCCAAGATTTACCGTGATAATATCGTTTAACTTAATACTTTTAGTATGAAAAAGAATTTACCTTTAATATCAGCAATAGCTTTCTTCGGAGTAATGTTGGTTATCGCTATAAATATTTGTTGATTAGTTAGTTTAGTTAATGTGAGTGGGTTAATTTGAGAGATGAGAAGTGGGGGAATATCCCCTCTTCCATCTTTCTATCAATTTTAAAAATTCACAAAATTGCAATAATTAAATTAATAACTAAATACCTCCGATGAGTAAGGTGAAAGTCCACGAAACTACTAATATTATGGACATGGAATAGATGTTACTATAGAGTATATCACTAATAATATTAGTAGTCAGGTATAAACAATTAAAACTTAATGTTATGAACTTAATAGATAAATATATACAAATAAAAACCGAAGATGGATTATGCTTTGCTAAGGTAAAAGCAATACGAATAGATAAACCTTCATTTGGTTATATTGATTTATTCTGTTATTGGGTAACTGATACTAATAATACTGCTCACAATAATACATGGGTATTAGTAGAGGAAAAATCTATAATAATTATACCTAACCCAGCGATAGCATCAAAGGATTGAGGTATTTTATATGTTGTATAGAATAATACAAACAAAGCTGCTAACTAAGTTTTCAAATAGTATTATAATGTAACCTAGAGTAGGATTATATGTAACAACTGCAACTGTTGTTGAAATTATAGTATTATAACCCAACTGGAGAGTTGAGAGGGAATATTGGTTGATGTTAAATATAATGTAATGAAGATTTGATGAGTTCATCTTATAACCATTATTTAACATTTCTCAAAGTAGCTTTGTTTTTAAATATAAAACAACAACGTAATTCGCCTATGTAGATGAAACTAATTCCTGTAATGGGAGCAGAGGATGAAATTTCCTTAGTGGGTGTAGTTGTTGTTTTTAATTTTATAATATGTGGAAAATGAACTACTTAAATAATTGTAACGATAAGTTAATAAAAGTTATACCTAATAAATATGTATATCATACATCAAATCCTATTTATAGAGATAAAATTTCAAAAGAAGGTTTAATTCCAAAAGGAAAGAGTGAAACTTGGCTATTGAATACAAAGATTAATGGTAGGGTTATATTTGCAGTTAATGATAATAAAGAAGGTTATAGATTTGATTCAACATATGATGATGACATTTACGAAATTGATACGTCAAAAATAAATAATGAATGGTATAATGATCCAAATTTTGATTCAGATAATCTTCATCTAATTACATTTGATAAAATTCCTCTAAATGCAATTAAATTAATATATCAAGGTAGTTTTATATTGGATAAGTATATCAATAAAGAACTTTTATAAAACATTTAAACTAAATAAACTATGAAACTATATAAAATTTTAATTAAAAAAGGAGATAAATATTATTCTCCATATCAATGTTATCGTTATGGTAAACTTGAGGATTTTTTAGGAAAGAAATTAACAATTGAAAATTTTGATACAAGCGATTCGCAATGTTCAAATGGATTTTATGCAACTCCTATTTCTGGACTTATTTATACTGGTTTATCAGATAATGTTAATAAAGTTGTATTTGAAATGTCAATGACTGGAATTAATAAAAAGTTTTCAGATTACAAATGGAGATGGGAAAGTCAAATATTTGTAAAAGAATTAACAATTGAAGAAGTTAAATCTTTAGTAAGAGAAGAGTCTTCAAAAATGGATTGGAATTATTATGATATGTTATTTCCAAAAAATCCATTAGGAAAAATTAGTATTGTTACTGAGAATCATAAGCAATTATTAAAACAATGGTCTTCAGTTTGGTCTTCAGTTAGGGATTCAGTTGGGTCTTCAGTTTGGTCTTCAGTTGGGGATTCAGTTGGGGATTCAATTTGGTCTTCAGTTTGGTCTTCAGTTGGGTCTTCAGTTTGGTCTTCAGTTGGGGATTCAGTTTGGTCTTCAATTTGGTCTTCAGTTTGGTCTTCAATTTGGTCTTTAGTTGGGGATTCAATTTGGTCTTCAGTTAGGGATTCAGTTGGGGCTTATGTTTCATCAGGATTTCCAAATATTAAGAAATGGAAGTATATTGACCATGAAGAGGGTATTAATCCATTTCAATCTGGAATAGATTTATGGAATGATAATTTAGTACCTTCATTTGATGGTAAAACTTGGAGATTACACTCTGGTTCAAAAGCTGAAATTGTATTTGAAATTTCAAAAGAAGAGTTAATGAAGTTATAATTATTTTAGAAACAGTTAATTTAATTAATTAACTGTTTTTTTAAAACTTAATTAACAATTTTAAAACTAATAGCAATGAACAAGTTACAAGAAATAAATGGTAAGCATTATCAAGAATGTGAAGCCATAATGTTAGCTACTGATGCGTTTCCTAAAGTTGGCATGTTAAACTATGAACCTTACAACTCTAAAGGTAATAAGTTAGAGTTAATTCATTATGTATTAACTGGTGAAGGGTTAAATCCTCAACATCTTTATTTCCTCAGTAATGAAGAGATTAAAGATGATGATTGGTGTTATGATACATTAAGAGGGTGTATATGGCAGAAATCAAGTAAAATCAATTGCAACGGAGAAATATATAAAAAAATCATTGCAACCACTGATACTTCATTATTAAAAGATTACTCTGAACAAACTCTTAACGGAGTTGCTTGTTTACCGCAACCACCTAAAGCATTCATTCAAGCCTTTATCAAAGCTTATAATGAAAGTAAACCAATTACTAAGGTGTTGGTTGAAATGGAAAAAATTCATGTAGGGTGGAAACCTGATTATACTTTTGAAAATGAAGGAATAGAAGGTTCTAAAAAGATGTATCAATATTTTCTAAAAGTAAACTCTTCTAATGAAATAACTATTAAGAAAATTAAAGATAGTTATACAAGAGAAGAAACTATCGAATTAATTAAAAAATTCAGTAATCATTTTTGTCCAATGAATAATCATTTAGAAGAAGATGAAGATAAATGGATTGAAGAAAACTTATAACAATATTTAAACTCTATCACACAAGTTATATTTTAATTGAAGCTAATATTAGTATGTTTGCTCTTAGACATGAAATCTAAGTAATAGATTAGTTTATTTTATAAGGATAATAAACAATTAAAATTTTTAAAGTGTGATTTTTATGGACTATGTACGAAACTGATCACTTCTGAAATAGGATATGTTGGTTCGAGTCTGATATTATTCACAATTTACTAACAATTAAATTAAAACTTATGAATAAAATTTATGTAAAAAAAGATATATTTATCGAAGGATTTGATAACGAATGGCAATATAGACAAAAACTATATGGTAAAACTGGTATAAGTAATTCTGTTGAATTGTTATATCAAGGTAAAACTTCTGAAATATCTGAAGAGTTAGCTATCAAAATAGCCGAAAAAGGTGAGTTATGTGAATTTTACTGGGACTATAATTTAGATGATTACAGTAAAAATATCACGGCTAAAGAATCAATTCAATCAGCTTGTGACAAAGAATATTGTATAATTTATAAAAATAATTAATTCATTATTATTAAAGCATCTTATAATATATACCTTAGGTTCAATATTTTTATGAGTATTACAATAATATAACCAATCAGTTTTACTATACTAATGGAATGGTTCTAAGAGAAGAAACTCATCAAATTCAACAAGAAGAACTTAAATTTAAAGAATGTCTTAGTCAGAACAAAAAAATAAACAATGTTTGAAGTTTGGAACGATATTAAAATAATTACTGATTTTGATAGGAAAATGATATATGCAATAAAAAACAAAAAAATAATTGCAAGAATAATCAGTGGTAATGAACTAATTGTGGCAGATTATGCCAAAATTAAACAAAGAATAATGAATTTATAATTTTAATTAAATAAGAATAAAGTTATGGAATCTAAATATTTTATATATATTGAGCATTTAAAATTAAAAACATTTCAAATTTTAGAAGTTAATTCTGAAATTATTGCAAATCAATTAATTTTAAAATTAAATCTTTCAAAAGAATTTTATTCTTATTTAATTACAGTAAATGAATAATTATGAAATATTTAATTTTAAGTATTATATTATTCTTGAATTTTAATTTAATTTCACAAAATTTGAATTTTGATTTTCAAGAATATAATCCACCTAAAAAGTGGGCGGAACCTGAACTCTATATCCCAGCAGCAGCAATTGTATATACATTTACAATTAATGAATCATTAAGAGGACAAATATCATATAATGATAGAAGTATAATTGCAGCAACTGGAATAATAACAGCAGTAAGTTCTCATTTTATTTTAAGAAAAATTAGAGAAAGAAAGAAAGAGAAAGTTATTTTTAAATAATGATAAATAAAGATTCAAAATTAAGAATTAGTCTCAAGGAGATTAATCCTTACCTTATCTCATTAGGAAAGTATGAGGCCGCTGAAATTTCAGTAAAAAATTCATTTCAATATGATAAAAATGGTAAATGCATAGAAGAGGTTACTATTTTATCTGAAATGAAGATAGCAAAAGAACCTGAATTTCGGCATCCAATAAGAAACATTAAGCTTGGGTTCAGTTTTATTGAAGAGTGTCTTAAAAGACCACTAAAGCCACATAAAGACGCATCAATTTCTGAATGGAATATTTATCAAAAATGGAATAAAATGTCCAATAATGATAAATTAGAGTTCAGGATTCAGCAATATGCGGAATCATTAAATTGTGAAATAATTAAATTTGATTTAATATGACGTCGCCATTACATTTTGAAAATTCATCTGTTTTAATAAAAAAACATAAAAAACAGAAGGCTTATAATATTGCATGTTCTGATATTAAAAAAGAACTTGGTAAAAAGGCTTTGGTTTTGCCTTTAGAAAAAGAAATCATTCAATATTTGAGAGAAAATTTATTTTAATTAATTATTAAATTTATATATTATGTTACAAACAGTTGCATTGTGTTCAGTTAGTGAATATAGAAAAGAAGGAAA
This sequence comes from Clostridia bacterium, assembly GCA_023228225.1. Taxonomy (GTDB): domain Bacteria; phylum Bacillota; class Clostridia; order Christensenellales; family UBA1242; genus JALOBO01. The sequence goes on along the minus strand of JALOBO010000020.1, from coordinate 2,390 downwards.
GGAAAAAGACGTGAATGGTAATCAGAATTTATTTCTTACACCTTTAAATGGTGAAATTCCTAATAAATGTATGGTAATCGCCGGGACTATAGCTGAGGGATTAGGTATAAGTTCTGGAAACACTTATTTATTTAAATTTACAGAAAAGAAAGAAAAAGATGATGTTTACGGTAGACAATTTAACACGTCAATAATTGCAAGGCCATCATGCATGGATGTAATTGAAGCATCTATAGGTAAAGTTGGCAAGGTAATAGTCGTAAAAGATGAAGAAAATGATAAAGTAGATTCGGAAATTGAAAAATTAAAATCTGCAAATTCTGAATTTTAAAAAGTATAAAATTTAAGCAGGATATAATTCCTGCTTTTATTGGCCTATAGCTCAATGGATAGAGCAATTGTCTTCTAAACAATAGATTTAGGTTCAATTCCTAATAGGCCAACAAGGGTTAAACAAGATGCTTATTCCGAAATCTTTAAGAAAGTAGGAATAAGTTTTTATTAATTTTAAAAATAAAAATATGGATTTAATAAATGTAATTTTAGGATTATTAATATTATTATGTATAATATTAATTTTTTATCTTAATCAGATGTGTAAAAAGATTGATAAAATTAGTAACGATGAAACACTTGATGATTATGAAAATAATTTTAAGATTTAGTTTAAGTTTAATTTTTATAATATTGTCATTTAAAATGTATGCTCCAAATATTGATTTATTGAAAAATAAATTTAATAAAGTAATTAGTCATAAAGAAGCATTAATAATGGCAATATCTATAGTAGAAAGTGGGGGAGATAGTTTAATAATAAATAAAGCCGAAGATGCTGTAGGATTCTTGCAAATAAGAAAAATATATGTAGATGAAGTAAATAGACTATCTCCATTGAGCAATTACAAATATAAAGATAGGTTTAGTAAAACAAAATCTATTGAAATGTTTGAAATAATTATGGATAAAAAGGCTACTGGATATAATATTGATTCAGTAGCCTGCGTCCATAATAGTGGTAATTATTATTGGGATAAGACTATTGGATATAGAATACTTGTTAGAAATGCTTATAAAAATTTAAATTATTATATTATTAATAATTATTTTTGCAATTATGAAAATTAGGGACATGAAACAACTATTTTGTAAAACAGTAATGAAACACAACGATGAAAACTTTTTAAAAATGTATGGTGGATAATTTCTTTTTAAATATTTATATATAAGATAAACTATTTATTAATATGGAAAAAGATAAAAAACTAAGAAACTTCGTAAAAAGAACGATACGTGAATTTATTAATGAACAATTTGATAATAACGAAAATATGAGAAATTTAATATCAAAAGCGTTGAATGATGCTTTTACAATACTTGAAAACCAATTACCACAAACAAAAAAGAAAATGGAAACTATTAGTATTCAAGATGTAAACCCGTCAGAATTAATATCATTTATGAAATCAAATGATATACCAAAGGATGCGTATTTTAGCGGTATTGATAATGGATATGATGGTTGGAATGATATAGTTTTAGCTTGGGAAGTTGATGTGCCAACAAGTGAAAAAGAAAAATCAGAATATAAAAATTATAGATTTCACGATATTTCTTTTAAAAAGGTATATGATTTATTAACCACAAATGGTTATAAAAGAATAAGTGGACTAGATAATAGTAGAATAACATATAAGAAAAGAAGTAATGAGGTATCGTCTATCATTATGTTCGATAATAAATCAGTATATGAAATGTATATGGATAAAGACTTAGATAAATTAGTAGAATATTATTCTATGTATTTTCAAAAAGAAGTGTAGGAAAATTTTTAAAAAGTTTTTTACACAGAACTTAATTTAGAATACGAATATAGTATTGTGTATAACGATTGGCAATATGAAACGGTTGCCTTATAAGATGTTTCAAAATATAACGCAGTTTTCTGGCAACTGTTTTATATTGCTTGTTATAGCCAGTTAATTTTTAATCAAATGAAAATAGCAGCAAGAGCAGAGGTTCAAAAAGAAGTATTTGATAAATACCAAGATGCTTTAAAAAGTGAATTGAGGGCAAATGTTTCTAAAGAATTAATGAAACATAATGTATTTATTGAGCCTCCAATGAACGAAAGAAACGGTATTGTTTCAATAGAAATGCACTTTTTCGCATTATCTTATTCGGATATTGACAAGTTAAGAGAACTTACTGAAAAATATCCTGAAATTAAAAGTATAATAGCTGATATTGTGGTCAAGTTTTAATTGACCACAATATCTATTTATTAATCGAATTTTAAACTTAAAACATAAATAAAATGAATACAACAGAAAAAGCATACAAAGAAATACTGAAAGCACTTAACAAGTATAAATCTGAAATAGTGTTTGATG
>JALOBO010000019.1 GCA_023228225.1 Clostridia bacterium | reverse complement strand
TATAAAAAAGTCAATAAAACAGGTTCTTTACTTATGCTTAGTAATTCGGATCCGAAAAATATTAATTCAAATGATAACTTTTTTGATGAATTGTATAAGGATTTTAACCTTCAAAGAATATCCGCTAAGCGTATGATAAATTGTCAAGCCGAAAAAAGAGGCAATGTTACTGAAATTGTAATCACAAATTACAAAGGAGAAAATAAATGAGTAATATAATTGAATTAAATGATGCCGAATTAAATCAAAGTGTTGAATCTTTATATAATTCATTTAATAATGGATATGAGTTTGAAGAATTCCTAAAAATATTTTTAGAAAAAATCGGATTGGAAGAAGTTTTTGTTACACAAAAATCAAGAGACGGGGGAATTGATTTAACTTGTTCTAAAAACGGAATTGATGGGCTATCTAATTTAGATGAAATAAAATACTATGTACAAGCTAAATGTTATAAGCCAAATACAACCGTGTCTATTAAAGATTTGCGAGAATTAAGAGGAATTATGCCTTTAAACTACAAGGGTATATTCATTACTACTGGTAGATTTCCAAAGGACGCAAGAAATTTTGCAGAAAAAGATGCATCCCGACAAATAATTCTAATAGATGGTAAAGCCTTAATTCAACAGTGCATATCACTGGGCTTAGGTTTTAATCTAAAACCTGTATTTGATGAAAAAACTCTTGAAAAGTTAACATTAGATAAAAAAGATACTATTTATAAAAACACTGAAGTAGATAAGAAATTTGAAATAGTAATAAGTAGAAAAATTTCACAAAATGATATCCGTGCTAGAATTCTTAGAATACCTACAGAAATTGTAAAAGCAATTCCAAATGAACAAAAAACATTAACTATTGCATTTAGTAATAATAAAACCTTAACACTTTCAATTAATGCGGATAGGACATATTTAGGTGGGGTTACACAATTATATAAAGATTTGGAATTAATAACGAAAGATAATTTATTTGTCTCAAAAACTTCAGTTTGGTATTATGCAAAAGATCAAATTTTTGTGGAAATAAAATAGGAGTAATTTATGAAAAGAGATTTTAAAAATTGGTTTAGTAAATTTACAGACAGCATTTCTACATATGGTTATTATGTAGACTTCGGAAAGGTATATGCAAATATTGATTTAATTAAAGTAGAACTAAATTTACTTAATTCTCTTATTGGTTCAAAAAATATTGAAAATGACTTTGATAAACTATTTACTAAATATCCTGAAATTAAAAAATGTTTACCACTACTTATTGCGGTAAGGGAAAAAGAAATAAAAGTAATCGATAACGGCGAAAAATTTAAATACAACTTTACAACAATAAATGACATTTCACTTTTAAAGCAGTTTATGGTAAAAACTGGCTTGTTTGATTTAATTTCAAATCATCTTATTAACAATCTTGTTGATTATGCTATGGGCATTGAAGTTGGATTAGGCTCAAATGGAAGAAAAAATCGCGGTGGACACTTGATGGAAAATGTTGTTGAGGGATATATTGAAAAAGTTGGCTTTGAAAAAAATAAAAATTATTTTAAAGAAATGTATTTAAAAGACATTGAAAGCAAATGGAATATTGATTTATCAGCCCTTTCTAATAGTGGTAAAGTAACAAAAAGATTTGATTATGTTGTTAAAACAAAAAATATAATATATGCAATTGAAACAAATTTTTATTCAAGCGGTGGTTCAAAACTTAATGAAACTGCAAGAAGTTACAAAACCCTTGCACTAGAATCAAAAAATATAAAAGGTTTTAAATTTATTTGGATAACCGATGGTCTCGGTTGGGCAGATGCAAAAAATAATTTAGAAGAAACCTTTGATATCCTAGAAAATTTATATAATATTAATGATTTAGAAATTGGTAGATTAAAAGACTTATTGGTGTAATGGTGTTTAATGGAAGATAAAAGCAATTTTGAATTAGAAACAAATACTATTTGGAGCTTCCCAATACGCGGAAAATGGGCGACACATGATGCAAAATATCGTGGTAATTTTTCTCCGTTTGTTGCAAAAAATTTAATATTAAGATACTCAAAAGAGAATGACACAGTACTAGACCAGTTTGTTGGTGGGGGTACTACTTTAATTGAATGCAAATTAAATAATAGAAATGCCATTGGAATAGATATAAACCCAGTTGCTATTGACAATACAAACTCAAAATTAATTTTTGATTCAATAAATAGTCCAAAAATACAAACATTTGTTGGTAATGCTTGTGATTTATATAAACTTAATGATGAGTCAATTGATCTTGTATGTACGCATCCGCCATATGCAAACATTATAAAATATAGCGAAAATATAGATGGAGATTTATCACATCTTAAAACAAAAGAATTCTTAAATAAAATTGAAGATGTAGCGAAAGAAAGTTACAGAGTTTTAAAAGATGGTAAGTTTTGTGCAATTGTTATGGGTGATACAAGAAGTCATGGTATGGTTTATCCTCTTGGATTTGAAACCATGCAAAAATTTATTTCGGCTGGATTTAAAATAAAGGAAATAATTATAAAAGAGCAGCATAACTGCAAAGCAACCGGATTTTGGAAAACTAATAGTGAAAAATACAATTTTTTACTGTTAGCTCATGAATATATATTTGTATTTAAAAAGTAATTTTTATAAAATCAAAATTAGATTTGTGTTAAAAAAACAGGTCGTTTTGTTTTACTTTTAGGCGGATTAATTCTAGCGATTTTTTTTCTAAACGGGAAATATAAGAACGGGAAATTCCTAGTTTTTTTGCTACTTCTCGTTGGGTTAATGCTGGTACTCCGCCAACACCATACCGCATACAAATAATGCTGAATTCGCGTGGCGAAAGCGTTTTTTTAATAATTGCAATTAGTTTTTCGGTCAAAATGTTTGATTCGACTTGGTCAATAACAGTTTCTTCGCCCGTGCTTATAATATCCATTAAACATATTTCGTTTCCATCTTTATCATTGCCTAATTTTTCGCTTAAAGAAAAAACCGATTTGTGCTTTTTGTTTACGCGTATTAACATTAAAATTTCGTTTTCTATACAGCGTGCGGCATAAGTAGATAACTGTGTGCCTTTACCATATTCAAATGTGTTTATTGCTTTAATTAATCCAATTGATCCAACCGAAATTAAATCATCGGCTTCTGCAGCATTGCTATATTTTTTTACTATGTGTGCCACCAATCTTAAATTATGATTAATAAGTGTTTCCTTTGCCTCCATATCTCCTTTTTTCAACCTTTCAAAGCATTCTTTTTCTTGTTCAAGTGTCAAAGGTTTTGGAAAAGAAGAGTTATTATTGATGTACGCCGAAAAAAGCATTATCTTGTTCATAAAGGTTACAAAGCTTTCAATTATCATTTTTTGCGGCACACTCCTTTTAATTGCATTAATAATATATGTCGCATTATGTCTTATTTTGCATGTACAACTTCAAAAGGGAAACCACGAGCCGATAAGTAGCGGACACGAAAATTAAAATTTGCTAACCGCTGGGCTCGTGCGTTTCCCTTTTAACCGCGGAATTATATTCCGCTAATCCCTTCCTTCATAGGTTATCACTCAAAATAAGCAAGTCAGGCAAAGCCTAAGACTTGCATAGATTGTTTTTGTGCGGTGCCGATTTCTGCCTAGCGGTAGCGACGGCGGAACAAAAAATTCCGCTTGCCCGTTAGGCAAGCGGAATAAAAATATTGACAAAGTTATTTGGCAATGTTATAATCTACAAGTCAGATAGCCAGACGACCGCAGTATATAGTAATATATAATGAGGAAAGTCCGAGCATCATAGGGCAGGGTGCCGGCTAACTACCGGTGGAGGCGACTCCAAGGAAAGTGCAACAGAGATATACCGCATAGCAATATGTAAGGATGGAAAGGCGAGGTAAGAGCTCACCAACACCATGGTAACTTGGTGATTATGTAAACCCCACTTGATGCAAGATCGAATGAAAGCGTTAAGGCTGCCCGCCGTGCTTTCAAAGAATCGCTGGAACCTATTAGAAATATTAGGTCTAGATAGATGGTCGTTTAATACAGAACTCGGCTTATAGACTATTCTGATTTGTGTAAAAAAAGAGGCTAATTACCTCTTTTTGCATTTTTTAAACAAATTAATAATTTAAAAAAACGAAACTTCTCAAAAAGTTGTATAAAAATATTGACAAAATTTATATGCTAGTGTATACTCTGCTGTAAAGTAAAAATACTTTACACCTTTAAGGGTGATTTGTTATGGATAAGAATTTAAAAATAAGTCTGCTTGCGGAATTTTATGGCAATAATCTTACCAAAAAGCAGAACGAAATTGTAAATAAATACTATGACCAAAATCAAAGTTTAAAGGAAATTGCCGAAGAATTTGGCGTAACAAGGCAGGCAATAAGCGACTTACTTAGGCGGGCTGTAAACACTTTAAATAAATTAGAAACCAATTTTAAATTATTAGAGCGTTATATGCTGGCAAAAGATTTAGTTGAGTCACTTATACAGAAAGTACAAGATGAAAAAATTGAAAAAAATCAACTGATTACCAGCATAAAGCAAATTTTAGATACTATTGTGCCATAAAAATTAGTTTAGGAGAAATTAATGAGTTTATTTTCTTCACTCAGCACAAAACTTAATGATATTTTTATTAAATTAAGCGGACATGGTCGTTTAACTTCTGATGACATAGACAAAGCAATGCGTGAAGTTAAACTTGCATTGCTTGAAGCCGATGTTAATTTTTTAGTTGTTAAAAATTTTATAAGCAAAATATCGGGAAAGGCAAAAAGTACAGTTATTTTAGAAAGTTTAACCCCCGCTCAACAAGTTGTTAAAGTTGTAAATGAAGAACTTACTAATTTAATGGGTGGAACAAATTCTAAATTAAACTTTGGCTCAATTAATCCTGCTGTTATAATGTTGTGTGGACTACAAGGTGCGGGCAAAACTACATTAGCGGGGAAACTTGCATTAACACTTAAAAAACAAGGCAAAAAACCACTTTTAGTGGCTTGCGATATTTATAGACCGGCGGCAATCACTCAATTACAAGTTGTGGCGAAGTCTATTGATGTAGAAGTGTTTGAACAAGGCAAGCAAAATCCAGTTAAAATCGCCAAACAAGCGGTTGAATATGCTACTAAATTAGGTTATGATGCAATACTACTTGATACAGCCGGCAGAATGCAGATTAATGAAGAATTAATGCAAGAATTAGTTGACATAAAAAACGCTGTAAAACCTATTGAAATTTTATTGGTTGTAGATTCTATGACAGGACAAGATGCTGTTAACACAGCGGTAGCATTCAATGACAAATTAGATATTACCGGAGTTGTACTTACAAAACTTGATGGCGATACTAGGGGCGGTGCTGCATTATCTATTAAAGCGGTAATTGGAAAACCTATTAAGTTCTGTTCGGTAGGCGAAAAACTTGCAGATTTAGAGCCATTTTACCCCGACCGAATGGCTTCGCGAATTTTAGGTATGGGAGATGTGCTTACTTTAATAGAAAAAGCACAGGAATCCATAGATGAAAAGACCGCTAAAAAAATGGAAGAATCGTTTAGAAAAAACAACTTTACGCTTGAAGATTACTTAGTTCAATTTGAAAACTTAAAAAAGATGGGCAGTCTAACCGATATTATGGCAATGATTCCCGGAATGGGCAATAAATTAAAAGGTGTTAACCCACAGGTTGATGAAAAAATCATACAAAAAAATAAAGCAATAATACTGAGTATGACTAAAAGAGAACGCATTAATCCCGACATTTTAAAAGGTAATCAAAAAAAGCGAATAGCCGATGGTAGCGGGACAACAATCAGTGAAGTAAACCAGTTATTAAAACAATTTGAACAAACTAAACAATTAATGAAACAATTTTCTAGTGGCAAGGGCTTGCGTTTTCCCTTTTAAATTAATGCAAACAAATTAATTAATCTTTTTAAAAATTAATATTTAAGTTTTTAAGAAATTAATATATAAAAATATTTTCATATGGAGGAAAATTTTATGGCAGTAAAAATCAGATTAACAAGATTAGGAGATAAGCATTCGCCATTTTATCGTTTGGTAGTAGCGGATTCACACTCCCCACGCGATGGCAAGTTTATTGAACAATTGGGTACTTATAATCCGTTAATCAAAGAAAATCAAATTAAAGTTGATACGGTAAAAGCGGAAGAATGGATTACAAAAGGCGCTCAACCAACTGAAACCGCTCGCAATATTTTAGTTAAAGCTGGCGTTTTGGAACCATCAAAAAAAGCAACTAAATAGTTTTAGATTGATAAAATGTGTGGACGCAAAAATAAAAAATTTTATGTTTGTGTACCATTAAACAAAAAAGGAATGAATATGGAAAAAGTAGTAGAGTATATTGTAAAACAACTTGCTGAATTTCCTGATAAGGTTCAAGTATCTACGGTAGAAGAAAACGGTGCTAATATTATTAAAGTACTTGTTGCCGAAGAGGATATGGGCAAAATTATTGGTAAACATGGCAGAGTTGCAGGCTCAATTAGGACTATAATTAAATCGCTCGCTATAAAAAGTGGCAAACGCTATAATGTTCAAATTGATTCGCTAGAAAAAATCACAGTTTTAAATGCCGAACTTGATGATAATTTGGTAGATGAAGTAGATAACGGAGAAGATGCAGAGTAAGTCTGTTGCTTTATTTGGAAGTGTATATGGAATTTATAGAAATAGGACAAATTGTGAGTTCCCATGGGATTAAAGGAGAAGTTAAAGTTAAGCCTTTAACTGATTTTGCTGATAATTTTAAGAATTTACGAGTTGTGTATTTAGGTAGTAATAAAGAAAGCAAAAAAATATTATCACTTAGAGTGGCGATGAATTTTGCTTACTTAATGCTAGAAAATGTTGTTGATCGCAATACTTCGGACAAACTTCGTGGCATAAACTTATTTGCTGAAAAAAAACAAATCGCTGAAAAAGTAATAGGTAAAAATAACTATTATATTAATGATATTATTGGTTGCTCTGTAATAACTGAAAATGGCGACGTTTTGGGCAGGGTTACAGACTTAGATCAGTTTGGCTCTGCTGATATTATTACAATAGACACTGGAAAAGGTGAGAATTTGTTTCCGTTTATAGATACTGTTGTATTAAAAGTTGATATTGTAAACAAGCAAATTACGGTTAATAAATACCGATTTAAAGAGGTTTGCACTAATGAAAATTGATGTTTTAACTTTATTTCCCGAAATGTTTAGCCCTTTAAATTATAGTATTATAGAAAGGGCTAAAAAAGCAGGGATATTAGACATTAGTATTACTGACATTCGTAACTTTGCAAAAGGTAAGCATCAGCAATGTGATGATTATCCTTATGGTGGTGGCGCTGGAATGGTTATGATTCCAGAACCTATCCATAACTGTTTAAAAAGCGTTAAAACGCCAAATTCACATATAGTTTATATGTCGGCAAAAGGTAGTTTATTAAATCAAACAAAAGTTGAAGAACTTTCTAAGTACGAACATTTAATTATTTTGTGCGGGCATTATGAAGGTGTAGACCAGCGAATACTTGATCAAGAAATTGATGAAGAAATTTGCATAGGTGATTATGTGCTTACAGGTGGCGAATTGCCAGCAATGGTGCTATTAGATGCTGTTGCACGCTATGTACCTAATGTGCTAACTGGTGAAGGCTCTTTAAAAGAAGAAAGTTTTTCTAATGGATTACTTGAATATCCGCAGTATACACGCCCGCAAATATTCAATGGCGAAAGTGTACCTGGTGTATTATTAAGTGGTAATCATCAAGAAATTGACAAGTGGCGAAAAACAAAAATTTTAGAAATTACTAAAAAAAATCGCCCAGATATTTTTAAACAATATTTAAAAAAAGAAAAGATTAAATCAATGAAAGAGCAAGATTTAAAAAGCAAAAAATAAGGATTAGTTATGGATATTCAATGGTTTCCCGGTCATATGACCAAAGCATTACGAATGATGGAAAACGAGTTAAAAGTAATAGATGCCGCTGTGTATGTATTGGATTCTCGTGCGCCTATGTCCTGCATTAATCCTGAGTTTGCAAAACTTATTAAAAACAAACCAATTATTTATGCATTAAACAAGGCTGATTTAGTAGAAACCACAGAAGTTAAAGCATGGGCTAAACATTTTACGACTAGCAATTCTAGTGCTGTAATAATTAACAGTACGATGACAAATTCTAGTGCCGAAATTATAAAAGCCACAAAGTTGCTACTTAAAGAAAAAATTGAGCGCTATGCTAGAAAAAATATTGCGATGCCGATTAGATTGATGATCATTGGCGTACCTAATTCGGGTAAGTCCACATTAATTAACAATTTATGTGGAAAATACAAGGCAATTACTGGTAATCGCCCAGGCGTTACAAAAGGCAAACAGTGGATTACATTACCTAGTGGGATTGAAGTACTTGATACTCCCGGTACACTTTGGCCATCGTTTGAAAATAAAAATGTAGCAAAAAATCTTGCATACATTGGCAGTATTAAAGATGAAGTGCTAGATATTTATGAATTGGCACTTACATTTATTGAAGATTTTAAAAGTAAAAATGTATTTCAAAATAGATATGGTGTTAAAGAACTATTAGAAAAAACTCCACTTGAAATTTTGTGTGAAATTTGCTTTGCTAGGGGATTTATATTAAAGGGCAACGAGCCTGATTTTGTTCGTGGATCAAATGCTATAATTGATGATTTTAGAAAAGGTAGAATGGGCAAAATTATGCTTGAAAAGTTTTCTGATTTTAATTTTTAATTTAGGTGTGTTATGTGGCACTGCAATGCATATTGAATTATTAAAAAAATTTGGTGCTTGTGAAATACATAGAACTATATTTATAAAACATTTTATTAATAATTAAGCATTTAATTTCATATAGATAGGGGAAAGTATTATGAATAATAAAGTGCTGGGGTTTTCCGGCGAGAGCCAAGCAGCGAAACTACTAAAAACCAAAAAATACAAGATAATTGCAACAAACTATGTTTGCCCGATAGGTGAGATTGACATTATTGCCAATGATAAAAATGTAATTGTTTTTGTAGAAGTTAAAACAAGACTAACCGAAAAATATGGTCTTCCACGCGAAGCGGTAACAAGATTTAAACAGCAAAAATTAAAAAATCTTGCAAAATATTATTTAAAAAATCACAATTTATTAGATTGTCCTGCTCGGTTTGATGTTATAGAAGTATTTGATGGCGAAACTAACCACATCATTAATGCATTTTACTAGTAAAAAAAGCCCTGTTAATTATATATTGAACACAAATTATATTTTTTAAAAAATTGTTGAGAATAATAAAATATAAACTTAAAAAAGACTTGAAATTAATATATTAATGTGATATATTAATACGATGACTTCGGATGGTCCGCTGTTTTTTATTGCACTTATAGATTTTGCTTTAAGTCGCCACATGAACATCTGGTTATAAAATTGGAGGTATGAGTCATGAATATTATAGACACTATTGAGCAGGAAGGCTTACGCAAAGATGTTGCTAATTTCAATGTTGGCGACACAGTAAAAGTATTTGTAAAAGTTGTTGAAGGCGACAAAGAAAGGCTTCAAGTTTTTGAAGGCGTTGTTATTGCTCGTAAAAACGGCAGTATTAGAGAAACATTTACTGTTAGAAAAATATCCTATGGTATAGGTGTTGAGCGTATATTTCCAGTTCATTCGCCACGTATTGACCACATAGAAGTGGTAAGAAAAGGCTTAGTTAAGCGTGCCAAACTTTACTATGTTCGCGAATTGACAGGAAAAGCCGCAAAAATCAAAACTGAAATTTAATTTTTAAAAACCGGCTTTTAAGCCGGTTTTTTGATAATTAAATAATTTTTAAAAAATAAATTTGTATAATAAATATAATTTAAGTTGCAATTTTACGTAATTTGGGCTTATACTTAAACTACACATTGTGTTTTACTATCGGACCTTATTAAAACAAGGAAGTACTATAAATGCTATCAAAAATTTCAAGTTTTGGTCTTACAGGCATTAAAGGTTATGCGCTTACAATTGAGGCTGATATTAATAACGGACTTCCATCGTTTGAAATGGTTGGGCTTCCTGATACTTCAATTAAAGAATCACGCGAACGTGTGCATTCTGCAATAAAAAATAGCGGATTTAGTTATCCTATGATTAAAATTATTGTTAATATGGCGCCTGCCGATACAAAAAAGGAAGGTCCTATTTACGATTTACCTATTGCACTTGCACTGCTTAGTGCAACTGGGCAAATTAAAAACCAAAATTTAGAAAAAATTATATTTTTAGGCGAATTGTCGCTTGATGGGGCAATTAAGCATATTAATGGCGTGTTACCGCTTTTAATTGCCGCACGCGAAATGGGCTATAAAAAGGTTATAATACCAAGTGCAAATGCTAATGAGGCGGGCTACATAGAAGGTATGGAAATTTATGCACTAAACAGTTTAATAGAAGTTGTGCATTTTTTAAATAAAAGTATAGAGTGTGTACCTGTAAAAGCATTAAACTTTGAACACGCTAAAAGCAGTCGCTCCAAGTCAAATGATTTTGCTCTCGTTAAAGGGCAATCTAGTGCCAAGCGTGCGTTAGAAATTGCCGCAGCAGGTGGACATAATGTACTTATGATTGGTCCTCCCGGTTCTGGCAAAACTATGCTTGCAAGATGCTTTTCTTCTATTTTACCCGATATGACATTTGAAGAAGCGTTAGAAGTAACCAAAATTCATAGTATTGCTGGTGTGCTAGATAGTAACGATGGTATAATAACCGAAAGACCGTTCCGCTCGCCACATCATACCGCATCTACCGTGGCATTAACAGGGGGTGGTAAAAATAGCAAACCTGGTGAAATCAGTCTTGCTCACAATGGTGTATTATTTTTAGACGAAATGCCAGAATATTCTAGGCATACCATAGAAACTTTACGCCAACCGCTAGAAGATGGTGTAATTACGGTGGCTCGTGCAGCCTTAACAGTAGAATATCCAGCTTGTTTTACTTTAATCGCCAGTATGAATCCTTGTCCGTGCGGACATTTTGGCAGTAAAGATAGAGAATGCAAATGCAGTCCTTCACAAATACATAACTATTTAAACAAACTTTCGGGTCCGCTTATGGATAGAATAGATTTACATGTTGAAGTTGATAATGTATCTTATGATGAATTAACTGATAGCACGCTTGCCGAAAATTCACTTTCTATTAAACAACGAGTTGATAATGCTCGCGATATACAATTATTAAGATACAAAAGTACAAAAATATACAGTAATTCAAAAATGCCCGAAAAGCATATAAAAGAGTATTGTAAGTTAGATGCCCAGTCCGAAGAACTTTTAAAAGGAGCATTTAGTAGGCTGTCGTTAAGTGCCAGAGCACATAACCGAATTTTAAAAGTGGCTCGTACTATTGCTGATCTAGAAAATTCGCAAGATATTAAACTGGAACACATTGCCGAGGCTATACAATATCGTTCGCTAGATAGAAAATATTGGATTTAACGGAGTTAATTATTAAAATATGGTTTATTCAGAGCAAGATAAAGCATTAATATGGCTAAATACATTTGGATTAAGCTTAAAAAAACAGAATAGTTTATTGGCGTTTTTTAGTTCTCCAAAAGATCTAAAAATCAATTTTAATAATTATCGTTCAAAAATAACAGAAATTGTTGGTGCGGAAACTTATGATAAAATTAGTTATGCACTAGAAGATAGTTATTTAAAAGTGCATATTACCGGATTAGAGCGAAACGGAATTATTGCTGTTACTATTTTAAGCAAAGAATACCCAAGTTTATTGAAAAACACAGATTCGCCCCCAAATGTATTATATTGTAAAGGCGACATAAATTTACTTAACAGTGAATGCATTGCCATTGTTGGTACTCGTAAATGTACTCGTTATGGCAGGGAAGCGACTACATTATTCGCAAACGAACTATCGCACGCGGGCTTTACTATTGTAAGCGGTCTTGCATTAGGTATTGATGAGATTGCACACGAAACCACACTTACAGCAAATGGAAAAACCATTGCTGTATTAGGTGGTGGATTAAATGAAATTTATCCTGCTTTAAACACGCAACTTGCAAACCGTATTTTTGAAAAAGGACTAGTAATAAGCGAATATCTTCCTAATGAAAAACCCACAAATTATACCTTTCCACTTCGCAACCGAATTATTGCGGGTCTAAGTAAGGGCGTGCTAATTACAGAGGCGGGCGAAACAAGTGGGGCATTACATACAAAAGAGTATGCAAACGAATATGGACGCGATATTTTTGTTATACCGGGTAACATTTTTAGCAGTGCAAGTAAAGGCACTAATCGTATTATAAAAACTTTGCAAGCCAGCATTGTAACAAGCCCAGATGATATTTTAAACTTATACGGAAAGCAAAAAAAAGAATTAAAACCCGAGCAAATAATGCAGTTAAATTTTATGGAACAAATCGTGCTAAACATAATTGGCGAAGATGAAGTGGCTTACGAAGAACTCTTAAATAAATCGGGGCTTGAAGCGAAAAAACTTAATACTTTGTTGACAACTATGCAAATTCGTGGAATAATTAAAAAGTTGCAAGGAAATATTTTTGCAAAATAATTTGAAAATGGCAAATAAAATTTACGGAGTAGAGAATGAATTTAGTTATTATTGAGGGCGTAGGAAAAGTAGACACAATCAAAAAGTATTTAGGGACGGGCTATGAAGTGTTTGCAACCAAAGGACATGTAAGAGATTTACCCGAAAAAACTTTTGGTGTTGATATAAAAAATAATTTTGAACCCGAATATACTATTATGCTAGATAAAAAAAGCATAATCACAGATTTAAAAGCAAAGGCACAAAAAGCCGAACAAATATATTTAGCAACCGACCCTGATAGAGAAGGTGAGGCAATATCGTGGCATTTAGCACATATACTTAATTTTAAGCCAGAAGACAAATGCCGTATAGAATTTAACGAAATTTCTAAGAAAGCAATACAAAAAGCAATGCTTGAACCTAGAATTATTAATCAAAATTTAGTTAACGCACAGCAAGCCCGCCGCGTGCTTGATAGAATAGTTGGTTACAAACTTTCGCCGGTTATTTCTAAAAAAATTAAACCGCGTTTAAGTGCCGGTAGAGTACAATCCGTTGCACTTAAAATTTTGGTTGAACGAGAACTAGAAATTGCGGGATTTAAACCAGAAGAATATTGGAATATTAATGCACTACTTAGTAAAGAGGGACAAACGGGTACTTTTAAAGCACAACTTGTCACTGGTAAGAATACAAAAATAGAAAATAAAGAGCAAGCCGATAAAATAACAAGTGAAGTTAAAAATGCAACTTTTACTGTAACAAAAGTTAAAAAAAGCGTTACTAAAATGCACGCACCTGCGCCTTATATTACCAGCACATTACAACAAGATGCATTAAACAAAATAGGGCTCTCACTTAAAAAAACTTCTCAGAGCGCACAAAATTTATATGAAGGCGTTGATTTACCCGAAGGTAAAACCGCATTAGTAACATATATAAGAACAGATTCCACTCGTATATCCGAAGATGCTATAAAAATGGCGCGAGAATATATTTCTAATAAATACGGTAACAATTATTTGCCGGAAAAGCCTAATTTTTACGCCTCAAAGCAATCTGCACAAGATGCTCACGAGGCAATTAGACCTATTAGTTTAGCGCATACTCCTGAATCTGTAAAACAATATTTGAGTATAGAAAATTATAAACTTTACAAGTTAATTTATGACCGTTTTATTGCTTGTCAAATGTCAGAAGCAACCTATAACTCAGTGGCAGTAGATATTAATGCTAATAAATATGATTTTAAAGTTACAGGAAGAACACTTGTTTTTACTGGTTTTACAGCGGCTTACAGTTATATTGAAGAAACCAAAGATGGTGAAGAAAAAGATGAAAATAAAAAACTTCCAGTTCTTAACGAAGATGAAATACTTAGATTAAATGAAATTATTTCTGAGCAAAAATTTACAAAAGCCCCGCCAAGATATTCTGAAGCTGGACTGATAAAAGTTATGGAAGAAAAAGGCATAGGACGACCTGCAACATATACGCCTACAATTTTAGTACTTGATTCTCGCGGTTATACCGAAAAACAAGGCAAAATTCTTATTCCTACCGAACTTGGAATGACAGTATCCGATTGGTTGACAAAGCATTTTAATAACATTATTAATGTTACATTTACCGCCAAAATGGAAGATGAACTTGATAAAATAGAAGAAGGTAATATTGAATGGCAAAACCTAATAGGTAGATTTTATAATAATTTCGCCGAAAATTTAAAAAAAGCAGATTTAGACCGCGAAAAAGTAAAAATGGCCGTCGAAGAGTCTGATGTAATTTGTGAAAAATGCGGAGCAAGAATGGTTATTAGAGAAGGGCAGTATGGCAAATTCCTTGCTTGTCCTAATTTTCCTACATGCAAAAATACAAAACCATTTAATAAACCTTGTGCTGTTTGCCCACAATGCGGAAAAGATGTTTATAAACGCACATCAAAAGCGGGTAAAACATTTTATGCTTGTTCGGGTTATCCAGAATGCAAATATATTTCGTGGGATAGACCTATTACAGAAAAATGCCCAGATTGTGGTTCTTATTTAGTAGAAAAGCATAGTAAAGATGGTGCATTATTTGTGGCTTGTTCTAATGGCGATTGTAAATATACAAAGCATATAGAGTATAAAAAGCCCGAGAAGGAAACTGAATAATGGAAGTTAATATAATAGGTGCTGGGCTTGCAGGTTGTGAAGCGGGCTATTATTTAGCAAAACGCAATATAAAAGTAAAATTATATGATATTAAACCGCAAAAGTTTACCGTGGCTCATTCTAATATTAATTTTGCAGAACTTGTTTGTAGTAATTCGCTTAAAAACTTGCAAATTTCTAATGCAGCGGGATTATTAAAACAGGAATTAAGAGAGTTAAATTCGCTTATTATGGAATCAGCAGACTATACAAAAGTACCATCTGGAAACGCACTTTCAGTTAACCGTGATGATTTTGCTGAGTATATTACAAATAAAATTAAGAGTCAGTCAAATATAGAAATAATATGTAAAGAAATAACTGATATTGATACAAGTAAGCCTACTATTATTTGCACAGGTCCTTTAACAACAGAAAAACTTTCAAATAATATTGCAATAAAAATCGGACAAGATTATTTACATTTTTTTGATGCTTCTGCACCTATTGTAAATAGAGCAAGTATAGATATGGATTTTGCATACTTTGCATCTCGCTATGATAAAGGCGAGGCGGATTATTTAAACTGCCCTATGAATAAAGAACAATATGAAGCATTTTATAATGAATTAGTAAATGCTAAGCGTGTTATACTAAAAGAATTTGAAGATGAAAAAGTTTTTGAAGGTTGTATGCCCGTTGAGGTTATGGCAAAACGCGGATTTAAATCATTATTATTTGGACCGTTAAAACCCGTAGGTTTAAAAGACCCTAAAACTGGCAAAGCATCTTATGCGGTACTTCAATTAAGAAGCGAAAATGTAGAAAATACAATGTACAATTTAGTTGGATTTCAAACCAACTTATTATATAGCGAACAATCAAGAGTGTTTTCTATGATACCAGCACTTCATAATGCCGAATTTATTAAGTATGGTGTAATGCACAAAAACATTTTTATAAATGCGCCCATTGTTTTAAACGAACATTACCAAGTTAAAGCATTTCCTAACATTTTTATTACAGGGCAACTTAGTGGTGTAGAAGGCTATATAGAAAGTGTATCTAGCGGATTAGTATCAGCAATAAATATGTTAAAATATTTGAATAATGAAAATCTTATTGCTTTTCCTAGTACGACTTGCATTGGGGCATTAAGTAATTATTTAACTCACGCTGACTATAAATACTTTCAACCTATGAATGCTAACTGGGGCATAATTAAAGAAATAGAATTAATAGGAAAAGATAAAATAAAAAATAAAGAATTGCAGGCAAATTATGCTTTAAATCAAATTAAGGAATATAAAAACAATCATAATATATAAAAATTTACGCTAACAACAGTTTTTTATTTGTTAGTAAAAAATATTATAAAAATTGTGGCATAAATAGTTGACAATTAGGATATAAATAAATAGAATTGTGTTAGCACTCTAATTAACTGACTGCTAACACTTGAATATTTTGACTGCTAAAAAGGAGGCACGAATTGATAGAAGAACTTAGTAAACGCAAACAAGAAATTCTTTGCGGTGCAATAGAAGATTATATTAAATGTGCCGTACCAATTACAAGCGGTGGTATACAAAAAAAGTTTTTACAGTCAATCAGCACTGCGACTTTGCGAAACGAACTTTCTACGCTAGAAAGTATGGGCTATTTAAAACAAGTGCATACTTCGGGCGGACGCATTCCCACTGAAAAGGCATATCGATATTTTGTAAATTCGATTATGCCAAAAAGTTCTTTTAATAAAGAAACGCTTGCCGATATAAAAAGTGTGTTTAACAACCGCACCGCATATTTATCGGAAATCATACGCGATATTGCAAAAGTAGTAAGTCGTGCTACAAATTATCCAACGGTTGTTATGGTAAGCGGATTTGATAAACTTTTAATTAATAGTATTAAAATTATACCCTTAATAAACGGTTCGGCGCTTGTGCTTATAGAAACAAATACAGGAATAATAAATAATACAATCGAGTTAAAAAGTCCAGTAACCGAACAAAACTGCATTGATGCTTCATATTATTTAACTCGGAAGTTTATTAGTAAAACTATACTGGATTTAATTAACAATATTAATAATTATGAAGATGCAATGGAACGCGAAATTAAGCATTATCAAATTATTTTCAACAACCTTTTAAATTCACTACTCAAATATGCCGACTCGGTAGATAGTAGAGCAATATTTTCTGAGGGCGGAGCGAGTAAGTTATTAAGTAATCCCGAATATAACGACATAGATAAGGCAAAACACTTATTAGAATTTTTGGAAGATAAAACCGCAATAGAAAATATGCTAAATACCGAAAGTGATCAAGAAATTAGTTATGTTATTGGCTCAGAAATTGATAATCAAGAGTTTGCAGGCTGTTCACTAGTAAAGGCTAATTATCTTATGGGAAATGAGCAAATTGCCTCAATTGGTGTTATAGGACCACAAAGAATGGATTATGGTTTGGCGGCCGCAGCATTAAAATTTGTGGTAGACGAACTTAAAAAAATGGATAAAAAAACAACAGGTAAATAGTAATTTAATAATTAAATTATGTTTATAAAAAATAAATGCGGAGGAATTATGACAAATAAGAAAAAAGAAAAAGATACTATGCAAAAAAATGAAAATGATTGCACTTGCGGTGAAAATTGTTCTTGTGAACAAGAAAATTGCACTTGCGATGACACTTGTGAATGTGATGAAAACTGCACTTGCGAAGATAACAAAAATTACAAAATTTTATATTTAAACGAAAAGCAGAAGAGTGATGAATATTTAAACTTGGCAAAGCGTTATGGTGCAGATTTAGAAAATTATAAAAAACGAAATGTAGAAATAGCAATTAAAGAGCGCGAAGAAGGGATTATTTTAGCAGTAGAAAAATTTTTACCTGCAATAGATGCTCTTGATAGAGCCAATACACTAGTTGATGATGAGTCAAGTTTAAAGGGATTAGATCTTATTAAAAAACAAATGTTGTCAAACTTAGAAAATTTGGGAGTTAAAGTTATTGATTCTTCAACTGGACTTGCATTTGACCCGAAATTTCATAATGCAATTGCTAACACCGAAGATGACAAACAAAAAAGCGGAACAATTGTTGAAGAATATCAAAAAGGTTATATCTTTAATGGCCGCATAATTCGATTTAGTATGGTCAAAGTGGTAAAATAATTAACTAATAATTTTCATACAAAAATGAAATTATTTATATAAAAATAAAACTCAGAAAAAAGGAGATTAAAAAATGAGTAAAGTAATAGGAATTGATTTAGGCACTACAAATTCATGTGTTGCCATTATGGAAGGAGGAAATCCAACAGTTATACCAAATTCAGATGGGGCAAGAACTACACCTTCGGTAGTTGGTTTTAGTAAAGATGGCGAAAGATTGGTGGGACAGGTCGCAAAAAGACAGGCTGTCGCTAACCCCGAAAACACTGTCACTTCAATTAAAAGAATAATGGGTTCAGATAAAAAGGTTACTGCACAAGGTAAATCTTATACTCCGCCCGAAATTTCTGCAATGATACTTAATAAATTAAAATTAGATGCAGAAAGTTATTTAGGTGAAAAAGTAACGCAAGCAGTTATTACTGTTCCCGCATATTTTTCGGACTCACAAAGACAGGCTACCAAAGATGCCGGCAAAATTGCAGGACTTGAAGTATTAAGAATTATAAATGAACCAACAGCGGCAGCACTTGCTTATGGTCTTGATAAAGCCGAAAATAAAAACCAAAAAATATTAGTATACGATTTAGGTGGCGGTACATTTGATGTGTCTGTGCTTGAAATTGGTGATGGAGTATTTGAAGTATTGGCTACAAATGGCGATACATTACTTGGTGGTGATGATTTTGACTTACGCATTATGAACCTTTTGGCTGATGATTTTAAAGCAAAATACGGAATTTCACTTAGAGAAGATAAAAGTGCAATGCAAAGACTAAAAGAAGCATCTGAGAAAGCCAAAATTGAACTATCAAGTGTTGTAAAAACTACAATTAGTTTACCTTTTATTACAGCAAATGCAAGTGGTGCAAAACACCTTGAATATGACTTAACAAGAGCAAAATTTGAAAATTTAATTTCAGATTTTATTGACAAAAGTTTAAAATATTTAACTAATGCACTTAAAGATGCAGGATTATCAACAAGTCAAATTGATAAAGTTGTACTTGTTGGCGGTTCTACTCGTATTCCGGCAGTTTATGAAGCAGTTAAAAAATATATGGGCAAAGATCCATTTAAAGGAATTAACCCAGATGAATGTGTTGCAATTGGTGCCGCAATTCAAGCCGGTGTCCTTGTTGGCGAAGTTAAAGATGTTCTTTTACTAGATGTAACTCCGCTATCGTTAGGTATTGAAACAATGGGCGGAGTATTTACAAAATTAATTAATCGCAATACCACAATACCAGCAAAAAAATCACAAATATTCTCCACTGCAAGTGATAACCAATCTGGGGTTGATATTCATGTATTACAAGGCGAACGCGAATTTGCTTCATACAATAAAACCCTTGGCAGATTTAGTTTAGTTGGTATTCCACCTGCACCACGTGGTATTCCACAAATTGAAGTTACATTTGATATTGATGCTAATGGCATTGTTCATGTATCAGCAAAGGACCTTGGAACAAATAAATCTCAAAGTATTACCATAACATCTTCTTCAAATTTAGATGATAAAGAAATTGATAAAGCAATTAAAGAGGCAGAGGCAAATGCCGAAGAAGATAAAAAACGCCGTGAATTTGTAGATACAAAAAATAGTGCTGATCAAATGGTTTACACGCTAGAAAAAATGCTTAAAGAAAATGGCGATAAATTATCCGCGGAAGACAAAAATAAACTTACCGAACAAATTGAAAAATCTAAAAAGGATTTTGAATCCGATGACATTAATGTAATTAAATCTTCACTTGATGAACTTCAAAAAGTGTCTAATGATGTATTTACAAAAATGTATCAAACTGCTGGTGCTGAATATCAAAAAGAGCACCCGGAACAAAACGCCAGTGATAACAGTCAGCAAACCAATGGAGAAGATGTTAACTTAGGAAAAGATGATTACAAAACTGATGGTGGGGATAGTGATAGTAACAAATAAATCTGTTGCTAGCAACTTTGCTTTTTAGGAGAATTAAATGGCACAAAATAAAAACTATTATGACATACTGGGCGTGTCAAAAACTGCGAGTGCCGATGAAATTAAATCGGCATATCGCAAACTTGCAAAACAATATCACCCCGACTTAAATAAAGCCTCCGATGCCACAGCAAAATTTAAAGATATTAATGAAGCGTATGAAATATTAGGCGATGAACAAAAACGCTCTAATTATGACAATTTCGGTTCTGCCGAAGGTAACCCATTTAATAACTTTGGTGGGTCAGCCAGTAACGGTGGCGGGTTTAGCAGTTTCTTTGGTGGTGGAGGAGGAACTAATTTTGGCGGTTTTGAAGATATTTTTAGCAATATATTTGGCGGTGGCTTTTCAAGCGGATCGGCGCATCGTGTTTCAAAGGGTGCCGATATTTCGGCAAGTTTGGATTTAACATTTGAAGAAGCGGCTTTTGGTGTTGAAAAAACTGTACTAGTGTCTCGTATGGAAAATTGTACAAAGTGTAATGGTACTGGTGCAAAAGATGGAAAAGAGTTTGCAACTTGTTCAGACTGTGGCGGTAGCGGGCAAAAACGCTATCAACAAGATACTGTATTTGGTAGGGTTGTAAATGTAGGCACTTGCCGCACTTGTGGTGGCACAGGCAAAATTATAAAGCAAAAATGCACTGAGTGTTTAGGCAAAGGAATAGTTCGCGTTAATAGAAATGTTACAATAAAAGTACCAGCGGGAATTGATAACGGTCAAGCAATTACATTGCGAGGTGAAGGCGACAATGGTAAAGATGGCGCAATAAATGGCGACCTAATTATAGAAGTAAAAGTAAGGCCTCATGCACTGCTTGTACGCAAAGAATATGATTTATATTTAAATGTGTATATTCCTTATACACTTAGTATTTTGGGCGGAACTATACAAATACCCACATTAAATGGTAAAATTAGTTTTACAGTACCTGAATTAACACAATCTGGTACTGTATTTAAGCGCCATGGTGAAGGAATAAAAAATCTAAGACGCAACGCCAAGGGCGATATGTACATTACAATAAATGTAGAATTCCCAAAATCATTAGATAGATTAACAAAATCTGAACTTGAAAAACTTGCAAGGTCAAGTGATGTAAGTTATACTAAATATAAACAGTATCTAGATAAACTAAATAGTATTAAATAAGTATTTTAATTGGAGCAGTATGAGTGAAAGAAGATTTTTTACCGAAAAGAGTAACATCATAGGCGGACATGTTTTTTTGATGGGTGATGAACATCGACATTTATCTATTGTGCTCAGATTAAGACAAGGTGACAATGTAGTAGTCTGCGATGGTACGGGAAAAGAATATAATGCTGTTGTTAGCAAGATTGAAAAGTCTAGAACTTTGTTAGACATTGTTAGTGAAGAATATACAAATTCTGAACCAAGATTAAATGTTACCTTGTATCAAGGGCTTGTAAAAGGCGAAAAAATGGACTTTATAATTCAAAAGGCTACTGAACTTGGCGTTACTAAAATTGTACCATTTACAAGCAAATATACGGTTGCGGAAAATAGTTTAAGTAAAAATGACCGATTTTACAAAATTGCATTATCGGCGGCTAAGCAAAGCAGGCGGGCAATTATACCAGAAATTAGTGAAGTGCAAAATTTTGATGATTTATTAAAATTTGTCAAAAATAATAAAAATGTTATACTAGCGTATGAAAATGAAAATGCAAATACTTTAAAACAAGCATTAACTAATATAAAATCCAAAGTTGTTACTTTAATTGTAGGCTCTGAGGGTGGTTTTTCAACAGAAGAAGTAGAAGAATTAATGAGCGTTGGTGCAGTGTCGGTTAAACTGGGTAAACGCATTTTGCGAGCAGAAACCGCAGCCATTAGCATACTTGCGTGTACTATGTTTGACCTAAATGAATGGGAGTAATTATGAACATATCAATATATACATTAGGCTGTAAAGTCAATCAATATGAAAGCGATTCGCTTGCCACAGTGTTAAAAAAAAGAGGACATAAAATTGTAGCCGATTATTCATTGGCTGATGCTTTTATTATTAACACTTGTGCGGTTACAAGTGAGGCGGAAAAAAAATCAAGACAAACTATTACTAAACTAAGTAAATACTCGCCGAATGCTAAAATTATTGTTTGTGGTTGTGCTTCACAAAATAATCCTAACCAATTTATTGAGCGAGATAATGTTACGGTTGTAATGGGAACAGCAAATAGAAATAATATTGCAAACCTTATAGATAGTGTATCATATAAATTAAATACACTACCTATTGATTATGAGAATATATCAAACCCAATGCCGACACGCACACGAACATATATAAAAATACAAGACGGTTGTAATAGTTATTGTACTTATTGTATTATTCCACATTTAAGAGGGTGTAGTCGATCGCGTGATATTAAGTCTATTTTTGATGAATGTAGTAATCTTCCGAAAAATGTGAAAGAGATTGTGTTAACTGGTATAAATATTTCGGATTATGGTTCAAACATTAACACTAACCTTATTGAGTTAGTTAAAGCATTAAGTAATTTAAAAATTAGAATTAGATTAGGTTCACTTGAACAAAATATAATTACCGAAGAATTTTTAGACGCGCTTAAAACTTTGCCATATTTTTGTGAACATTTTCATTTATCAATGCAAAGCGGAAGTGATACAATATTAAAAAAGATGAATCGTAAATATACTTCTATTACATACTTAGAAAAAGTGGAACTAATTAGAAAGCATTTTCCTAACGCTACAATCGCTACTGATGTTATAGTTGGTTTTCCGACCGAAACAGACCAAGAATTTGAAGAAACCTTGGAAGTGGTAAGCAAAGCAAAGTTTACAACTATTCATATTTTCCCGTATTCTTTGAGAACTGGTACTCCGGCGGAAAAATTTAAACAAGTAAGTTTTGCGATTAAAAGTCAGCGTGAAGCACGACTTAAAGTAATTGCAAAAGATTTAGAACGAGAGTTTTTACAACAAAATATCGGAAAAACAGAAAGCGTTTTGATTGAAACTGTGGAAAATGGCGAAGCAAAAGGCTATACAAAAAACTACATTATGACTTATATTTTAGGTAATAATTTAAAAGAAGATACAGTAGTTAATGTAAGGCTAAACGATTTTTATAAAAATGGTTTAAAAGCCGAATTAATTTAAACCAAAAAGATGATTAGGAGGTTATTAAAAAAAATGAAAAATGATTGTATTTTTTGTGCAATAGGTGAAAATAAAATTAAATCTGAAAAACTGTATGAAGACGAGAATTGCTTTATTATTAAAGATATAAATCCAATTTGCAAATACCATTATTTAATGATACCAAAAATGCATTACGCTACTATAAAGGATATGCCAAAAGGGCAAGCCGAAGTAGTTGGCAAATGCATTGCATTAATACCCACACTTTCAAAGAAGTTGCATTTAGAAAATGGGTATCGCTTAATTGTTAATCAAGGTGAAGATGCCGGACAAGGAGTTATGCACTTGCATATTCATATTTTATCCGGACAAAAAATGAATTTTATTGTTTAACATTTTTTCCGCCTGCTTTAATCATTTTTACCTGAAATAAATATTTAAAAAAAGGCTTGACATATTGCCTTTTAACTATTAAACTATACAAGTAAATTAAGGTCGCTATGGGCGACTTCCCAAGGAAGGTGAGTAAGGGTGTCAACTGTTAAAGTAGGAGAAAATGAATCTCTTGACAGTGCGTTAAAACGATTTAAGCGTAAATGCCAAAAAGATGGTATTATCGGCGAACTCCGTAAACGCCAAGAATATGAAAAGCCTAGTGTTAAGCGTAAGCATAAAGCCGAAGCGGCAAGAAAAAGAAATTTAAAAAAATAATTAATTTAAAAAAACTGT
>JALOBO010000105.1 GCA_023228225.1 Clostridia bacterium | reverse complement strand
AAGTGCAAACAGAGAGATATTTGCACTAAAAGTAAGGGTGGTGTCTCTCAGGATAATGCAGCTTAAACACGAAATGGCAGTTGCTCTTTGTGGTAAATCACCTGTAATCCCTTACGGCATGGATATAATGACCTTTGGGATGATCCTAGATCATATTTATAATAGAACAGAATCAGTACTAATAGGAAACTCAAAATCTCCTGAAGGTAGAAAGTCAGCGTCTCAAATTGCATTAGTTGTAAAAAGCAATCCTACATTAAAAGAATATATAAAAAGGTGATATTATGGTAGATGTACAAATTCCAGGCCCCAGTATAGTAGTTGGTGGAGAAACAATAACTGCCAAAGAAGACTATCTTAGAGTTATTACAAACATATTCTATAAAATTAATGCTGCAGCAGATAACAGGTCACAGCCTGAAGAATTACAATGGATTCTTAATTTCTACACAGACATTCTGATTAACTCAGTACTGGACCCCACAGACAGAGATAACTTAAGAATAGCTAAGGAAGATATTTATCAGGCTGAGTGCTTGAAGAGATCTACAAAGCCTGTTAAGACACTAGAGGAGCTTAACACAATACTAGGAGCTAAAGATAAGAGCCAGGCAACTATTGCAGCCTGCACCACAATTACAGGAGAGGTCAGGAATTATTTAGATAGATATTTCGGATTTGAAACAAAGCTGGCAGTGATGCTATGATAACAGATGCACAAAACACACAGCTTAAAGGGCTTGTTACAGACTACAGCAACCCATATTTCCAGCATTACATAAAGTCAGAAATGACTCCTAAACATAAATGCCCTATCTGTAACCAGCCGTTTGAGGAATACATTAATTTCAGGTACCATGTAATTTCAAAACACCCTGAAGCAGTAAACACTGAAAATGTGCAGGCTTGTTTAAACCCTCTCTCGCGTGTGCGTACAGCCTGCGGGATGAGGACAGATACAGAACGTTTGACCATGGGGAAATTTTTTGGAGATATTATAACCAGTACTCATAATCAACATGCCTTAATCAATATGATTGGAAAAACAGGGATGGGGAAAAGTAACGCTGCAATGTACATAGGCATAGAAACAGCAAAATATATAGCAGGAAAAATGGGAGGGAAGCCTGAAGATTACTTTAACATAGATAACATAGCAATCATGAAATTAGATTCTATTATTCCTATTATGGAGGATCTGAACAATAAAAGGTATAACATTATTGTATTAGACGACATAGGAGCTTCTTACAGTGCTAGGGACTTCCAGAAGTCTATAAACAAAAACATAAACAAGATCTTCCAGACATTCAGGGATACAAACACATTAGTAATTTTAACTATGCCTGATACATTCCTGATAGACAAGGTAGCACGTAAGCTTGCACACTTCCAGATTGAACTTGTAGAGAAGCGGCATGACCAGGGTGTTAGCATTGGTAAGCTTGTACAGCTTGTAGAGCAGTACAGAGGATCAGGAAAGACACACTTTCACTTTATCGTAGATTCTCATGGTGTAAAATACCCCAGGGTGATATTCAAGAGAGTTAATTCAGAGTTTGCTAATCTTTACGAATCAAAACGTGAAGAGATTAGAAAAGATATGATGCAGAACTCTATAGATGCCATTAGGAAGTGTGGTAATGACGAGGACGGAGAAAAGGGCACTGATATGAGTGAACTGCCTGCCTACCAGAGATATGCTGCTGAGATTGACATAGAGCTCACTATGAACCCTAACATATCTGTAAGGGCTCTAGGTGAAAGGTTCGGGATCTCTAAGGACACAGCAGATAGAGCAAAGAAGTATGTTATAGAGATGCGTAAGCTTAAAGCTGCTCAGAGTGGAGAGGTACAGTCTTTAATCTAACCTTTCTACTCATTACTCTTTTTTATTACTATTACTTTCACTACACTGTCGCACCAATTTCTATACTATCAAAACTAGTGTGTATTCGTTGCCAGTTGGCTGAAAAAGGAAAATTTTGCCTATATTAATAAGTTCATTTAGACGTGCGTCTGAGTGTGTGCGACAGACGACAAAGACAGTAAGGTATTAAAAGAGCACAAAATTAGAACTTTGAGCAGTTAAATTTCAACTGCTCCAATCTGTACAAGTTTCTCCATGAACCTGTTAAACAGCTTCAATGAATATTTCCCAAAATCCAACTGAATACCTTTACTTAAGTCTGCTTCTATCCATTTTTCCATAATACTAGAAAATGAAGAGTCACCTTTTACAGTGTCATTAAATCTCACTAGGTAATATAACTCTATCATGCAATAACGAAAGTTAGGGAAAACTCCCCTCATGTCTGAGGAGTTCCCATAGTTGATAGTCATTTGCACAGAAGCAGCCTGTCTGTTTAACTCTAAGTATAGCTCTGACATTCTATTAAGCTGGTTTACTTTTTCTACCTTTGCTTCCATAGTGCCCACCCATAGTTTAAGCCTCTTTACTCTGCCCTATTATTATTAAACAGCCCACTGCAATTATTAACGCACCAGCAATAGCTGAAAGAGTTCCATTATCTAGAACAGCTCCAGTTTCTACAGCGTATACAACATACCCACCCATGAGAATATATAGGAATCCAGCTACCCCAATTACTTTACTAAAGCTTACCATGTTAAACCGCCCCTGTCTGAGTACTCAATATGTAAATTCCGAGCACGATAACCCCAACGATCATACAGAAAGCAATGATTTTACTCATATGTTTGTCTAAGAAATCCACAAGGTCCCTCTTATCTCCCTGCTCCTGGAGAGTAAGGAGATTACTCACCATACTGCCCGTTAACCCCATACTGCACAGGTCGGCAGCTTCAGAGAGGCAAAGAGCCTCTGACTGAATAGGGATAAGTTTAATCTCTTCTCTGTATGCTAGGATCTTTTCTGCGAGTCTCTGTGAAACTCTCTCAATGTCTACGTTCTGTTGCCTCATTAGAATCCCTGCCTTTTTTCTTCTTCTTCCTCTTCTACTTCCTCAAGCTCTTCCTCTTCCTCTTCTTCCTCTTCCTCTTCTTCCTCTTCTTCCTCTTCCTCTTCATACTCAGGCTCAGGCTCAGGCTCAGGCTCAGGATCCACAAAGAAATCGTCTGGTACAATATTTTTCATTGCTATACTTGAGCTTACTAACATTCTTACATCTGCTGCAAATGTCTCTGTGGAGTTGAACAGAAGCTCAAGGACTCTTCTTTCGTTTCCTATCCAACTGAAATCAGGGTGATTCCTAATTTTCTTTGCAAGCTGACAAAGTGCTGCTGCATCGTGGACATCCATAGGGAAATAGTACGGCAGTGGGTAAATATTGACTTCAGGTCCTCTTTTCATTCTAATTCTTGAAGCTCTTTTTGTGCTGCTCTTTACCAAGTCAGGGTTAACGATAGTGAACTCGTTTTTAATTAATCCCTTGTTACGCTCATCCGGCTCGCTGATAAACGGTATCAGCGTTCCTGCCCTGTCTACAATCATTCCCATGGGGTTGTTGCCGCACTCTGACATAATCTTTACAAGGTAGGCGAATTTTTTAATTTTTGTCATCTGGTTAAGCAGATACATGCTTAATCCAAATAGAGCTAAAACCACAACCACAAGGATAATCATGATAGGCGTAGTGCCTGCAAGTACTGACATTTTATTTACCTCCCGAATGACCAAAAACTTTTCTTTTTGGCTTTAGTTTCTACTTCATATGGTCTAGCAACTTCCTGCACCTGGATATTACGAGTTCCAAGTTCAGCATTAATAAGACGCTCTCTCTTTTCCCCTACTGACCTGGAGACATAGGCTTCAAATACTGACATTATATTTTTCTCTAATGCTGAAACATTCATACTCAACATGTCTTCTTGAGTCGCGGCGCATCTGGTAAGCTCAAGCTTTAGTTGAGCAAAGATTAGAACATATTTTAAGGGGTCATTCTGCCCAAATATACCAAGTTTTCTAACACTGTTATTGGCTAGTACCTGTTCTCTGGCGAACAGTGAATAGACACAAGAAATCAACTCACGCTTATACCTTTCTGTGACTGCTACTGACTTAATATGCCCCATTATATCCGCAAGGTAAGGACTCGCGCCCATCATAGTAGCATACTTTAGGCTGTCCTCTGAGAATGAAGGACGCTCTATACTACTTGCGCCAAATCCAAATGAAGTTGCGCCTAAGTCATCCTCTGGATACTGATCTTCTTCTTCTTCGTGTTCTTCTTCGTTTAGATAGCTCTCGCTGTTCATATTTCCTCCTATTAAAACACCACCTAAGTGAATAAAAAATTATTTAAAAGAGAGAAGAGGGATTAAGAAAACTCCCTCTGTTTAGTTCTTCAGCCCCTTGAGTGCCCTGATTGCAATTGCAACGGCTGCAATAACAATGACTGCACCGAGGATTGCAACACCAGAGGTCCACACGTCAGCACCAGTAGTTGCGCTGCCGAAGTCACCAGAAGCATTGATTGGCAGTGAGGTAGACATACTTTCGCCAAGCCCAGGCCCTAAATAGAGTACGACCACTATGGTGAGCAAGCCCATACAAAATGCAGTAATCTCTTCAATAACGGAAACCATATTTTAAAACTCCTGTTTGTGTATATTATTTTATTGTTTTGTTTATTGTTTGCTTATTTCTTTTAGGTAATAATACCTACTACTATATACGCACTCTTTCTATTTAAAACTTTCTATACAGTGGTTAACAGGCTTAAAATTTGTATTTAGGCTGTGAAATACTGTCGAAAAGCTTATAGTCTTTTAAAACGTATATTATCTATACAGTAATTTGGTGATGCATTTGATAGACGAGTGTGAACTACCACCGAGCTAAAGACTCGGCGGCTTCCTGATTCATACCCCTTTCTATTGAAAGCAAGTCCTCAGGCTCTTCCCCGCGTTCCGCAGGTGTCGAATAGGTTTCAAACCCCTATTAGGTTTTGATCTATGAGAGCAAATTTTTTAATGTTGATAGCGGCGTTTATGTCTCTGTCGTGCTTTGTTTTACAGTCAGGACAAGTCCACTCTCTGATTGCTAGAGTCAATTCAGAGTTGTGGTATCCACAAACTGAACAAAGTTTAGAGGAAGGCTCAAATCTTCCTATCCTTAAGATAGTTTTTCCTGCCCACTCAGCTTTATATTCTAATTTTGTTATGAAGCTACTCCACGCAGCGTCACTAATAGCCTGCGATAGGTGGTGGTTTTTAACCATGCCTTTAACATTCAGAGTTTCCAGAGCTATTGCTTGGTTTTCGCTAACAAGTCTAAAAGAGAGTTTGTTCTGAAAATCATTTCTCTGATTTGTTATTTTATCATGGAGCACAGCTAACCTTTGTTTAGCTTTTCCCCTGTTCTTAGAACCCTTTACTTTTCTGGAAACTCTTTTCTGAAGGACTTTAAGCCTCTGCAAAGAGCTTTTCAAGTACTTAGGGTTCTCTATCTTTTCATCTGTAGAGAGTACAGCAAAGTCTTTGATTCCTACGTCTACACCTATTGTAGTAACTTCAGTGAAAGGTTGCTTTGCTGGGAGTTCTGCACCATTTTCAACAAGGATACTAATGTAGTAATCTCCTTT
>JALOBO010000104.1:4403-5574 GCA_023228225.1 Clostridia bacterium | reverse complement strand
GAAGTCGTTGTTTGGCACTGTTGAATACACGAACACAATTAACGGTGTTCAAAGGGCTAAAGTGCTTTACATAGACGATTTCTTTAAAGGCGAAAAAGAACCATCAAGTTACGATACTGACATCGCTTTCGAGTTGCTAAACTATCGCTATAACAACAAGCTCACAACCATAATTTCAAGTGAGTATTTGTTAGATACGATTATGAAAGACTATGAAGCAATCGGCAGTCGCATTTACGAACTCACTAACACGAAATACCTAGTGAACCTCAAAAAAGACGAGCAAAAGAATATGCGAATTAACGGAGTGAAATTTAACTACTAAAAGCGCTTGTCAAACAATATCAAAATATATTCAAATGTATATTGACAATTAAAGACAATGCGTGATATAATCAATTATGTAATAAACAAGGCGTTAAAATCGCCACAATGCGATATGCACTTGTTTGACAAAATAAAAAGGAGAGAAGAATGACAATACAACTTGACATTTTCACACTTAAAACTGAAAGCGATTTGACACCACGACAATGGAAACTATACGAATTCCTTAAAGAAAAAAGCGGAATTAAACTTACGCAAAACGAAATGCTTGAAGAGTACGAAAATTGGCTTTTAAGCGATTGTTTATCAAACAAGTATTCTTATAACTACTTTGAAGAAAAACGTGCTAACAAGCATTTTAGCGAGATGACAAGCGCAAGGCAGATGAGAACGGACTTGAGAGCGTTAAGAAATGATTCCACTATTCAAAAAGTTATTGTTCAAGGAAAAATTGCTAACACGAAAGAAGAAGCGCTTGTTTGCTTAAACAAAAGAAAGGCTAAAGCGCTAAAGGAATTATCTCTGTATTGGAAAGAAGTTAAAAAACTTGAGAAAGACAATCAGCAAAGGCTCGTGTTTGGTCAAGAAAGAGATCACATTGAAGCTTTGCTAACAAAGGAGAATTAAGATGAATAAAAAAGTATATGAATTATCAGTTTCAAGCAATTATGTACATACTTGGGGTGTTGAAGAAGCTGTTAGAGAAATTATGCAAAATGCTATTGACAGCCAAACAGATGGTCACAAATTAAATGTAGCATATAGCAACGGAATCTTAACAATTTCAAATATCGGTTGCGATTTAGACATTAGCACTTTGGTGTTAGGGAACAGTGGCAAAGAC
>JALOBO010000104.1:0-4393 GCA_023228225.1 Clostridia bacterium | reverse complement strand
ATCGCAACGCTTAACGGAATGAGCGCAGAGGGAAAAAGCGAGTTTGAGGCGATTGAAAACGTGCATAAGATGAATATGGAAAAGCATAGCATTCAAGACATAGAAAATGAACTACCGTTTTAAGTTGGGAGAAGAAAATGAGTAATGAAAATAAAGTAGTGTGGGAACAACCCACAAAAGAAGAAATTGAGAAGATGAAAGCAGAGCAACAAGTAATGGAGTTCTTTGCTAATATTGGTGGAAGAACATTAGGGGAAAGAAAATGAGTAAAGAGTTAGAATATGCAATTATAAATGTAAAAACACATTTAATAGCAACACAATACATGGGTGCAAGCTGGGATATTATTCAAAGAGAACTTGAAAGTATATATCCTAAACCCACACCAAACAGCGAGGTTATGGAAGCGTTGAAGAACGCAAACCTAAAAGGTAGTAAGTCATACGAAATATTATATAACTACATCCAAACCACCGAGCAAGAACTTGCTGACATAAATAAAAAAGGAACAGTAGGTTATTTTACAGGTTTAACTGAAGAGTGTGAAATAGTTTTAATGATTAGCGGAACTGATGAAGTAGTAGAATATACCAAAGAAACAAGTAACGCTGAAATTGAAATGATATATCATGAAGAAAATAAATTCATAATTTATATAGGTGAAGAATATTCAAAAACCCTATGCGAGGTGAAAGAAAATGAGTAAAGAGTTAGAAGCGTTATTACATGAAGTTATGTTTGATGATAAAGAATATACCCCAGATGAATACTGGAAAATATATACAAAGATTAGCGAAGCCCTCACACCAAGCATTGAGCAAGAGGAAGCGTTAAAAATATTAGATTGGTTGACGGTAGGTCATCCAACACCTCAAACTTATATTGAAACTTTGAGAATCGGTGGTTATGACACACTCGCAGATGATTATTTAGAAGATGATAAGAAATGTGATAAACTTCGCCGATATATCTTACAACCGAGAAAAGCCCTCACAACAGACCGCACACTTGAGATTGTGAAAGAATTAAAAGATGTAGTTTATTGTTTAGAATATCTAACGAAACGTTGGACTGGTAATTCATTCAATAAATCTTATAGATTAAGTTTAGATTTTTCAGTAGTATTTGATAGAATTGATTTTGATAAATTAAATAAAATCATCTCCGAAAGCGAGGGAACAAAATGAGTAAAGTAAAATATAATTTAACGCCTAAAAATAAAAAATTATGGGAAGAATTAGGTTGGGATTTAAGGGCTTCTAATATTGATGGCGTTGGAACATTTGATTGGAGTGACAATTTTGTTGATGACAATTTTGGGGCAATTATACATTCAAACGGTATGGAAATATATGAAAGAAAAGATTTGAATATAGAACCAAGTTTTAGAAATTTAGGTTTAACGAATTTTCATAGTGATTACAACAATGAAACACTGATTTTAATTAAAACAATGTTTGATAAAGGTTTGTTTTATGAGGAGGTAGAAACAAAATGAGTAAAGAGTTAGAAGCGTTAAAAAAAATTTGGAATGGAAACCCTATTACTGGGAAAGATTATGACTTCGTTAAAAAAGCTCTCACAACAGACAAAACGCTTATTGATAAAATAAAAACAAAATGTGAAATACATCAAATAGGAAGCATAAGTAATGATTATCATGGGGGTTATCGTCAAGCGATGTCCACTATATTAAATATCATCAAAGAAAGCGAGGAAGAAAAATGACTAAGCGATACCCAGACACTTCGCAGATGGTTAGCGACTACCCAGATGAGCCAGAAGATTACTACACAAGAGGAAGAGAAGATGAACTTGTCGATTGTGGCGAAGAAGAAAATTATGAGTATTTACTGTACTTAAAAGGCGAGAGGCAAGATCCAAGAGATTAGGAGGCAACTATGATTGAAGTTAATAAAATACATTGTCTATTTGAACAAAGTGGCTCATTCAAAAATACTTTCAAACAACTTGGGTATTCTGCTTTCGATTATGATATATTGGACGATTTTAATGAAACAGATTATAAAATTGACTTATTTAACGAAATTGAAAGAGCTTATATAAATGAAGATTCGATTTTTGACAACTTTTCTAAAAACGATTTAATAATTTCGTTTTTCCCTTGCACCTATTTTTCAACGCAAAACGATTTACATTTTAGTGGAAAAGGGTATTCTTTTAGAAATTGGAGTGATGAAAAAAAACAAATATATATAAACGAAAGATTAAAAAAAAGAGAATTTATGTTCCAACTTTTATTGAAATATATCAATATATGCAAAAGAAAAAATATTAAAATGGTTTTTGAAAACCCATATCGTGGTTCATATTTATTGAAGCGTTCTGAAATTAAAAAGCCAGACATAATCATAAAAGATAGAAGAGTTTTAGGTGACACGCATATAAAGCCAACTGGATTTTGGTTTTATAATTTTGAACCAACATATATGTCAGAATATACGAAATTAAATAATGAAAAGTTCCTTTTACACAATGAAATACACGGTTCATTAAGGTCGCATATTCACGAAGATTTTGCATTAAATTTCATAAACAAATATATTTTAGGATTTTGAAAAGGAGAGATAAAATGGGCGGAAAAATAATATATCTTGGCGCATACAAGGCTCAACATTATGATCATAATATCATTTACCAAGACATAAATGGAGAACGTGATTTAGGAGGAGATATGTTAGAAATTGATTTATCTCCTTATGACATTATTATTGCGACACCACCTTGTAATTATTACTCAAAACTTAATAGATTCAGAGATTCTTCAGAATATGCTCAAAATACAAAACATCTTCTTCCAGAAATTATTGAAAAATTACATAAGAACGGTAAGCCTTACATTGTAGAAAATGTTAGATCACATATAATAAATTCGTTGATAAAATCACAGAAAAATTATAATGGTTTCATAATTCAACACGGAAGGCATACTTATTGGACTAATATACCATTCAATCCAAAAGGAATCAAACAAAAAATTGACTTTAAATATATCGATAAGAATAAACCACAAAATCATATAATCAATAGAACAAGTAAAAACGGTCAAGGCGGAGATAATGTTCACGATGTAATCGAGTATTGGTTAAAAAACGTAAAAATTGAACAAGGTTTAATTAGCCGAGAGGCGGAAGGAGAAATATGAAAAACGTAATCGTAATGTCCGTGCGCCCAGAGTGGCTAGCAAAGATACTCAACGGAGAAAAGACTGTCGAGATACGCACAAGAGTGCCAAAGGACTTCGTGGGCGAGATTCACTTGGCTTGCACGAAAGCGAAACCGTATTTGTACACCGTTTACGGTCAGAATTATTGTTTAACATACGATAAAAAAGTATGTGAATACAACGAATATGGGGAAGGTTGTTGTTTTAATGTTGATGAAGTAACGCTTCTCAACGGCAAAGTAGTCGCAAAGATTGACTACGATTATAAAAAGGTGGACAATATTTATTATGTGTCAACACTCTATTCAAATACAGATGGTGCAGAATGGGAGGAAGAATATAAATCTTATTTAACTCCATTACGTGAGATATTGAAAAAAACAGTTTTATCTTATGCTGAATTAGAAAACTACGGAAAAGAAAAAAATGTTTTCGCAATCCCGCTCACGAACCTCGCCATCTTCAATAAACCTAGAGAGTTGGGGAAGTATTACGTTCCAAATACAACTTTTGAAAATAGACACTTAAACCGCTGCCCACAGTCATACCAATTCGCTTATGTGGAGGAAGAATGATGAAAGAAATTTGGTATTGGATTATCGGTTTTGTTTTAGTGTTTGCTTTCGATTTAACAACAGTATTATACTTGCCAGAAAATATCGCTTTTGCACTCGCTGGAAGATTCGTAATATTATATACGTTTGTGTGGTTATTCAGATATGGGACAAAGTCAAAACCAAAAGGAGAAAAGAACGAAAACAAGAAAATTTGATTATATGGAATTTAACAATGACTTATGGTATTTCGACAAAGAAAAATATACCAAAGAAGAAGCGTTCAAAAAGTTTGAAGAAGAAAGCGGACTTGAAAACGAGTTTTTGCTTGAAGATGTCAAAGAAGGCAAGATTTGTTGGTGTCCTAACTATGGAACTCACGAAAGCGGTACTTATGTTGATGTTACCGAAAAAGCAGATAAATACAAAAGAGCATTTCCAGTTTGGATTATAGGTTAGGAGAAAACAAATGATTAAAATAACAGTAGAGGACAGCGAAACGAAAACCACTGAAACATTCTTTGGAGATACCGTTTTACTGGTTGCAAACAGAAAGAATTTAGGCTTAATGCACGGTAGAGTGTTTAGAAGTGGAACTTATGAAGATTTGGCAAGGGCTTATTTGGCGTTAGGGAATATGATTTTACAAAAC
>JALOBO010000103.1 GCA_023228225.1 Clostridia bacterium | reverse complement strand
GAATGGAAAACTGATATCAGCCCAGAGTTCAAATTTATAACAAAGGCAAATCGTTTTACAGATGATACAATTTTAACATTGGCTGTTTCTGAAGCTTTATTGAAAAACCGTCCATTTGATATGATGATTCAAAAATATGCTAGAAAATACCCAAGAATGGGATACGGCGGAATGTTTACAAAATGGGCAAATACTGCCGGTGATAGAGCTGCGTACAACAGCTATGGAAATGGTTCAGCAATGCGTGGGTTATCAATTCCGTTATTTTACAACGATTTGCCAACAGTTTTAAGACAAGCTGTAAAACAATCATCATGCACACATAATCATACAGATTCGCTTGACGCTGTAATGCAACTTGCTCATGTAACATTCATGGCGCGAACTTGCAAAGATAAATCTGAATTGTACAAAATGTTGAAATCAACATATGGTTATGAATACAAAAAACCAGGTGATGTTGATACACGTAAAAATTCTTTACATTCGATAACAGGTGTTCATGAAGCATTCAATTGTTTCTTTACTGGAAATGATTTTACCGAAGTACTTAGAGAAAGCATTATGCATGGTGGAGATACCGATACATTGGCTGCAATTGCTTGTGGCCTTGCATATGTGTTTTATGAAAAATTGCCTAATGAATTAGCAGAACGCGTTTTGCGAATAATTCCAGAAGAATTCCGTAAAATTATCAAAGAATTTGCAAAAATAACTGAAGGAAAAAAACTTGTTGAAAAATCTGTAACATTATTTTAACTTTTTTTGAAAATAATTTCATTTTCTATTGCTATTACATCAAATATAGTTTATATTTGATTTTACATATAATTTAACCAATTCTTAAACAAAATGAAAAAACTATTCCTT
This sequence comes from Clostridia bacterium, assembly GCA_023228225.1. Lineage (GTDB taxonomy): Bacteria > Bacillota > Clostridia > Christensenellales > UBA1242 > JALOBO01. The sequence continues at coordinate 4,713 of JALOBO010000103.1, read as the reverse complement.
TTATTGACGGGATTTTTTATTGCAATCGCAGTAAACGCCCAAGTGTACTCAACGTACAACTCTACTGCCGCTGGCGAAATGTCAGTGAAATTTACTACTACAACAGTTACCGATTTAATCGTAACTGGTCCTATTGATTACCGTGATTTTGTGTTCATGACAACAATGAAAAATCAATTAAAGACAGTTGATTTATCAAATGCTAACATTGTTGAATATAACAGTGGAACTAAAATTTATGCAAATAATGCACTCCCCGACAGTGCGTTTTATCGGTTTGTCATTACTTGGATTAAATTACCGCAATCATTGACAGCAATCGGAAAATACGCATTTTATCAATGCACATCGCTTAGATGGTTAGCTATACCAAAAAATGTAACGTCAATCGGTTCATATGCAATGTTCACGTTGTGTGGAACAAAAGCAAATAGGAGTTTCATTTATCTTTTCTCGAAAGTCCCTCCTACAAATTTAACGTATAGTACATATACTGTCAGTTATTATGTTCCGTTCGGTTCATTGCAATTGTATAAAAACTTGGTAACTATCCCCGCATCTACGTACATATTTGAAATGAATGGCGTATTATTGACAAAAACGGTTGATACAGTGCCAAGTACTTCTGCATCATATGATAACACATTTACAGGACAAGGCGATTGGACAGCAACATCAGATTCGCCATGGATAACTATTAATAATTCAACTGGATTGGATGGCGGTACAGTTTCATATACGTTATCAGCAAATCATACTACATCAAAAAGAACTGCAAAAATTGTAATAGCAACAACACAATTAACTACCAATTCAACTAGTTATGCGGATACAATAGCAGATACTTTGACAATTGTGCAAGAAGGCGAAAGTCCATACATATCCGTTACATCAAATACTATTAATATTGTAAATACAGCAAATGTTACAATTGATGCAAATGTACAATGGACTGCTACATCTGACCAAACATGGTTAAGTTTAACAACAAATGGAACAACTATTAACTTGATTGCATCTGTAAATCCAACACTTATTGACAGAACTGCAACAGTTACAATTAAAGGAAACGGCATTGCTGACCAAATCATAACAATTACACAACCTGCAGGTATCGAATATATTGACCTTGTTTCAACGACTGCAACAATTGATTACACAAAAAACAGTACGGTATCTTTCAATGTATCATCAAATGCAACATGGACTGTTGAATCAAATGATTCTTGGTTAACCACAAGTAATTTGCAAACAAATGGAAATGGAACAATTGAATTTAAAGCAATTGAAGAAAACCCAAATGTAACCACTCGAACTGCTACAGCACATATTCTTTATTCAATTAAAGGAGTTCCCGCATCTAAAACATTAACGATTATACAAAAACCAGGCAATGGCACAATAACAATTTTGAAAGATTCTATAAGTATTGGTAAAGATACTAACAGTATTGCAACAGTAACAGTTACTTCAAATACTTCGCTTTATCCAATTTCATCAGAACCATGGTTAACTGCAGCAATCACAAATTCTGTAATTACATTTACTGCACAAGCAAATCCAATGTCAATACCCCGACATGCAAAGGTTACTGTTTGGGCAGGAAATGTAAAAGATTCAATAATTGTTACCCAAGAACCTGCTGATGTTATTATAACAATTGATACAGCAACAATTGTCTTATCAAGTTCATCGAATTTTAAAAATCTGTATGCAATATCAAATGCAGGTTACATACAAGTAAATTCTGACCAAACATGGTTAACTGTAACTACTGTTGGCAATCAAAACTCAATATCATTTACCGCAAGCGCAAATACGACAAAAACAAAGAGAACTGCTAAAATCACAGTATATGCGGCAGATGAGGTAAAACCTGTAGGCAACGTATCAAAAACAATCATAATTATTCAAGCAGGAATTGAAGATACTACATCGGTTGGAGATACTACGGCCGTTGGTATTATTACAAATGAAATTTCAATATATCCAAATCCTACAACTGATTATATTAAAATTAAAAATATAGGAACATCTAAAGTAAAAATTATAGGTGCAAATGGTGTTTCTGTAATAGAAAAAGAAATTACAGATGAAGAATCAATTAATGTTGAAAATTTATCTGCTGGATATTATATTGCAATAGTTAACGGAAATACATTATCATTTATAAAAAAATAATATGGAAGAAATCAAAGTAACAAACTGCCATAATTGTCCGTTTGTTTATAAGCATTTTATAAAAGGTTCTGGCTCAATGTTTCAAATTTCGTGTAATCATAAAGATACGTTAAATGAAGGTAGTTATTTTAAGTTACTTGCTTATCATAACGATTCAAATGTTGAACCTACAATCAAACACGAAATTTTTGAGGAATGTCCATTAAAAACTAATTCATTTTTGATTCTTTTATCTGGCGAAAACGATTCAAAATTACCAAAGGAAATAAATGGTATGATTGACGAATTGGTCGCAATGTATCCTGACATGGTTTCAAGAGGCGGTAAAAATAAAACGATTGAATTTGTAAGCGGAAATCCAACATACGACGATATCATTGTTTTCGAGGCAGGCGTACGAGGACCTGCTGATTGGTTCTATTACAAAGAAGGCAAATTTTATCATGGTGCATACACCGGATATAAAGAATCATACACAATTGTTGAACTTGCATATTATATTAATAACGTTAATAAAAATAACATAAAATATCATGAATCATAATCTCGACAGAAACACAATACTAGGATTGCAATTGCATGTAATCCTTGATGACATCGAAAGATTGAATAAACTTGAAACAAAACCGATTGAAGCAAAGTTCATGAAGTTCGATGAAGAATTTGGTGAAATGACAGCTGAAGCATTGAAGTACTTAGGACATACTTATAAGCCATACGATAAAGAACACTTAAAGGAAGAATTGGCCGATGCTTTACAATGTTTATTAAGTATTTATATCGAACTTGGTGAAAAAACCGGAATTGATATTGTAAATGATATCTTGCCAGAAATTTTGCATAAAAACAAAAAATGGGAAGCAAAAATAAAAGAATATCAAAATAACATTAACGTATACGACCAAGATATCGAAATAACGCAATTGCCAATTGATATTAAGCATTCAATTGAAAATCTTATACACGCATGTCCTAACACAGTTTCATGGGGTGGAGAAAATTGCACGATTAAATTTGTTTCTCAAGGTTCAACTAAAAATGACGTTGTTATTTTTCAAAAAGGCTTAAAAGGTCCTGCTGATTTTTTCATATGGACAGAAAAAGGTTTTAAACATGGCGGATACACCGGCAATAAAGATAAATATAATCTTGGACAATTTAAAAGAAAAGTAGTTGACATTCATATAAATAATACAAAGTAATATGGGAATCATAAATGGTGAAAACGTTACAAAAACGTATGAAATTAAGAAGAAGCAATTAGCTGAATTAATTGCTGCAGATCTTAAAGTACCGGTAAATGAAATAACAATTGAGTTTGTTCAATGTGATGTATCAAATGATCGTTTCGAAAGAAATCCTCGGTACGAAGTAACAGCAATAAAAGTAATTCACAAGCCAACAGGAATATCATGTTAAAAATTACGGTAAGTACTGAAGCAGAAAAAGAAGAAATACTTCGACAATCTGAATACGTACATGATTTTATGGTTGAAATACCTTATCGTACGTGGTACGGCAAAAAGAAGTACAAATATTGCAGTTTAGATTCGCGAGAATGCGGAACTTTAATGCATCTTTATATGGCACCTGAGTTTATCGAAGTTGTTCCTATTTCAATCGAAAATGAAACTGCCTAGAAAATTAAAAAAGAAGTACATTAAATGTCTTGGTCGTGGAACATACCAAGGTATAATGAATGGCTATTTAACGATTGAAAGATATAATAAAAACAGAGGAATCATTACAAAATATGCAAATATCGAATTAGCATATCCGTTAATTGCATATCAGTATAATCCGTATTACTCATTAAAATTACCTAAAACTATTAAGGATTAATGTATACAAATATTATACATTAATCCTTTTATTTTTATGAAATTAATAAAACCTTCTTACACAATTACTACTCCAATAGATGGAGAACAAATTCTAAAACAAATTGAAGTTGCTGCTCGCACATGTTATAAATCCGAAGGTCGAATTGAACATGGAGAAAATGGTGAAGCTATTTCTGCTAGAAAATTAATCAAAGGTGTTCTGCTTTCAAAAGGTCATGAAGCAATGCTTGAATTTGGTGGAATGATATCTGTTAAGTTCACTTGTGATCGTGGTGTTTCACACGAACTAGTAAGACATCGTATTGCAAGTTTTGCTCAAGAATCAACACGATATGTTGATTACTCTGACGAACAAAAAAATGGTGCTGATATTCAATTTATACTACCGCCATGGGTTGATGAAATTCAATTAGGAATTCATGACAGTAAACTTATTGCAAAACAATTTGCAGAAATACCCGAAGAACAAGAATTTACAGATAAAGATTACAATGAACTTGTATTTTTAAATGCAATGGCAACTGCTGAAATTTCATATCAATCTTTATTAAAACGTGGTTGGAAACCTCAAGAAGCAAGAGCGGTATTGCCAAATTCATTAAAAACAGAAATCAATATGGCATGCAATCTTCGTGAATGGAGACATTTTTTCAAACTTCGTTGTTCTACCGCAGCACATCCACAAATG
>JALOBO010000102.1 GCA_023228225.1 Clostridia bacterium | reverse complement strand
AAAATCACCTGTATCATCGGCGGGAATATCCGGCGCAGGCTGTGTATTTTGCGGCTGCTCTTTGGGCTTTGCCTGATATGTATTATTGTTGCTTTCTTTTTTCGATTCGGCAAAATGCGCTTGCGAAACGATTACTTCCATAACTTTACGTTTATTGCCGTCTCTGTCGGTATAACTGCGGGTTTGAAGTTCGCCTTGAACCGCGATTAATTGTCCCTTGCCAAAATATTTACAAATAAATTCAGCCGTGCCGCGCCATGCGGTGCAATCTATAAAAACTGCTTGGCGTTCTTCGCCTGCCTTACAATAAGAGCGGTCACAAGCTATTGTAAAACTCATTACGGCTATACCACTTTGTGTTTGCTTTAACTCTGGGTTTGCTACAAGTCTGCCCATAAGGGCGACGCAATTTAGCATGATTGTTATCCTTTCAGCCGCCATATGCGGCGTTACAAATAATTTTTTCCAAATTCGTTTATAAACTGCTGTGTGTTCCATCTGTAATAATCCATTGCCGCCTGTTGTCCTGCGCGTTTCAAAATCAAGTCGTTTCCACGGAAATTATGTACGGAAAAGTTCCCCATGTTGTGCATTTCGGGCGTTAAGAAAACTACAAGCCCAAGCCTAATTGATTTTTGGCGAAACGGTCCGAAAAAAATTTCATGGCGTACAAGACCGGGGCGGCGCTCATTCGTCCAAAATTCTCCGGGAGGCATGATACAAAATTCTAATTTCCTTGCCATAACGCCTCCATTTTAGCTATTTCATCTGGTGTCCGCGTATCAATATCTAATTCTTTTGCTTCGTTTACCACAAAATCTAATAATGTTGACATCTCTTTTGTGCTATAGACGGACGAACCATAATAACAAATAACTTGTTGATAATCGCCTACTTTTACATCTGTCTTTTCTGCAATCCAGCCTAAACCACGGCTACTCCAACTGTGGATAAATGTTTCAACGGCTTCGGCTTTTAGCAGTACAAAATCAAACTTTCCTGCGTCGTAAATAGCGTTACGATAGACTTCCTCTTTTGTAATATTCCCGACTACCCCTGCAATCTCTTGCAATAACTTCCACAAATAAGCGTTAGCTTCGAGTGAGCGCCGCTCCCTGTGTATCTTTAATTCCGCGTCGCATAGTTTGCTATCAAATTTTTCAGTGGCTTTTTCGGCTTGCAAGCGGCTTTTAACGTGTATGCCTAAATACATGCCATCGGGTTGCTGAAACAATTTAGTCTTGTCAAACTGGATTATCATGCCTTATCCGGCTTTTTTTCAAGTGCTTTCACGATAAAGGTAAACTGCGGAATAGTAATTTTATTAATCGCTTTTGGCGGGTTTTTCGGGAATTTTTTGGCAAGATAAGATAGCATACTTTTTGTATCCCAACCTGTGCGATGTAATTCTTTTAAAATTACAGTCTGCTTTATTTCGTCGATATATTCCGGCTGTGCTGCTTTCTTTTCTGCTTCTTTTTTGATTTTATCATCCAATTCAGAACTCGATATTTTGTCGGGGTCCTCTCTGGTTGGAAGAGCAAACGTCCTAAGCCACATATATTTAAAAGCGTATGTCATAGCTTTACCGGAACCTTTATCCTGCGTATCTGCACCATCACCGCATGAAACTATTTCGATAAATTCGTCCGGATTTTCAACGTTTACCATGCGGTATTTTGTATCAACATGTGTAATATTTCCTGTGCGAATAGAATCTTGCGCAATTGGAAAAACCACAAGTTTATTATTTATAAGTTCATTTCGCATAATTGATGTAACTTTTTCTTCTGATAGCGCTTTATAATCTGTACTATTCCCGAATTTTATGTGGTCATCTTTAGCAAGATATTGTACGTCCTGCATTATTGATAATATTTTTTCGTATATATTCATGTTTACCTCACTTAATCGTTAGCTTTTCGCCGGATACAAGTTTAGCGTGTGGTATTTCTTCTCCGGCTTTCAGCGCATTTTTAACAGCGGTTTTGTTGATGGTTGGTTCACGCGGTATAAGGAAGTTAGTTTCTTCCCAATCGTGCGCCCAACTGATAAAGGTTGATTCATCATCAATCTGTACCGCCGGCGGGTTCTTACGGATTTTAAGCAAGTTTCTTTTAGTTTCCAGTTTGTCTTTTCCGCGTACTTTAAATGCCTGATAAAGGTAATCCGTAAGCCGGTCGGCTTTTGCTTTTTTTACTTTTGCACGCTCTAAAAGTGCGTCTGATTCCGCTTTAATCGCCTGTGCGTCGCTTAGAAGCGATTTTATGTAGCAGGCAATATTATCTGCTTTATCCTCAAACTCGCCATCGAGGGATTCTAAAGTATCAGATACAGCTTCTTCGGGTATTTCTCCGCTTTCAACCTTGTCAAAAAATTCTTGGTAGGTTTGATTTATTTCATAAAGTGTCATCGTTATCCTCCGTCCAGTTTCCGGAATAAAACCACTCAACAAACATTTTCCGAAATTCGTCGGTTGTTTTATCCGTAAGTTTTATCACGCATTGTTTAGCGGCATAGTCGGCGGCATTATCAATTCCTATGTATTTGCCGTGCTCCGGTCCTATGCCTTTATAGCCCTTAAGCATTTGATTCCATCTCTTTCAATGCCTGCTTTAAATTCTTTATATCGTCACTTAAATTTGCTATTTTTGTAGCGTATTTTGATTCAATGGTATGCAAATCAGAGACGTCTACATATTTAGCTTTGAAAAGGATACGCATTACTTCGTTTCGCTCGGAGTTTAACTGTTGCAACGTTTTTGATTCTGCTGCAATGGCTTCATGTATATGTTGAATACGGCTATCCGTCATTTTTTGCCTCACTTTCAAGGTAGGCTTTCGCGTCAAACGGGCTGTTCCCAAAAGTGATATAAGGGAATAATTTGTTAGGCATTTGAGCTAAATCATCAGGGCAATAAAATTGACCATTGTCTATTCCCATAACTGGCTTTGCAGGATATGCGAACAATGCTTTATTTTTGTCCCTCGCCACATATGGCAAGCCATTTTTAACAAGTAGCCGCATAAGTGCTTCCTCATCGTCTGAAAACTGCGGGGAACGGATTATCTTTTCGGGGTAATTGATAAACTCGAAAATATCATAAACGTTCGCAGGAACCCATTCACAACCTTTATAATCTTTTTTGTACCATTCAACAATTTCTTCATGAATTCTGTATTTCCCAATATGTCCGTCTGCTTTGAATTCTTCTCCACATTTCAGCGGCGTTTCTTCCCCGCCCAAAACGTAACAAATGTGGGGCAAATCCTCATAGGGCTTTAGGCTTTTGGCAAAAACTGAGCCATCATCAAACTCTAAACGACAAATGCCTGTATTACCTTTAAGCACTTTATATTTATACCTATTAATCTCCGGATATTTTTTTGTAATTTGTATCAAGAATGGCTTACCATCGCTATTTTTGCTTGTATATTTTTCTCCAATTTCGAACTCCATATTGACAATCTCCTTTTTAAAATGTAATATATAATTAAGCTAATTTTCTTTGTGCCGCTTTTTCTGCTCTAACAGATAAGCGGTTTTTTTCATGCAAAATTCGGTTATATGCTGTGTTATATTCTTTGGGGGTAATTCCTATCACGCTGCTGATTTCAGCCGCTTTAAAACCTTGGGAAAGCATATATTTGATGTTTTTGTCGATTATATCGCGTTCCCATTTTCCGGACGCACCTTTCATTACCTCACTTTCCCATTTAGTAATTTTATTTGCCGGAGCTGTGCATTCCGGCAGTTTGCAATTAAAGCAGTCATGATTACATGTCATTTGTGCGATTGCCTCCTTATCCTATCGTGCTGTGCTATGCTAATAGCTATCATGCCATTATGTACATCACGCTCAACCGCTATTTTGTAGGCTGTGCAAAACTTTTTACATATGTTGCGGTGTAGTACACAGTTGCAATGAGCACATGGGTCATACATGGTGTGATAACTCTTTACGCATGTAATCGCGATTGTTGTTAATACGGTCTTGTATATCCTGTTCTGCGGCATTAACCCCACGGATTTTATATGCCATGTGGATAATTACATAAAGCAAGCCGCCGATAATTATTACTGCTGCGCCGATTATTACGAGATACAGCAATATATCAATTAATGATGGCATTTTTAATCACTCCCCTTTAGGCTTGCGGTATTTTTTCAGTTTGCAATATCCCGGCACTGGATTGTTATTTTCGTCTACGTCGGGCATTACCCAAAACTTACACGGTGCAATACCTGTTGTCGGGTCGCCGCCACATGGGTCATCGCAAATGTTTAAATAGGCGTTTGCTAACTCTTCTTGCGTCAGTGGCTCGTTTTCCGGTTCGGCGCGGCGGTCTAATTCCATTTGGATACGCTTAAGAGCTGATACTGCTTCAATTTCTGAATTAATCAGCATACCGTCTGTGCAGTAATCATTAATCTCTTGTTCTACCCATTTTTGAGCACTATCAAGACTACACGGTTTCAGTTCTTCCATCAGCTTTTTACCTCCTCATTAGACGCCACGAGCTGTAATGGTGTGCTTGGCAATTGGAGCACAACTCCCTGCTCTTGTGCCATAGATAGTAACAGCCGCTTTGCATTTTCGTATCTTTCTTGCAATAGTGTCGCCTTGTTTTGGTACATCTTTTCCTGCTCGGTATATAGTGCTTGGTTTGACCGCAAGCCGAACATAAAATCGTCATACCCGGTCAGCATAGCGCGGCTCTCAACAATCAGCTGCCTTTCCGTGTCCAATCGTAACCCTTTTAATTTGTCATAGACGGCTGAGCAGAGTTTACTATATGGATTATTGTAAATGTTATATCCGATTGATTCCAGCGCAGAACCAAGCGCTTTCATGTTCCCGTAATAATCAAACCGGTCAAGGTCCTGAAGTTCTTCCTCAAACGCGTCCGCAGCGGCTTTATATTGGTTACTCATACCGCCTAAAACGGTGTCAACAAATATTTTTTTGAATCCTATCCGTTTTGCAAGGTCGTCATTGCATAGAATCTGATAAATCCAGTCATTTGCGTCCTCGTTGCTGAGTTGCCAAACAGCCACGTCCATTAGCCACATCTTATCGCCGCCGTAGTCGATAATTTCATTCCACTGCTCAACGAGCTTACTGCCGTTATCGGTATAGTAGTAATCCTGCCCCTCCCAACTTACGTCCGCAAACATATCCGACAGTATGCCTATTTCCTCGCCGGTTGCCATCTCACGCAAAGCGTCATAAATATCCTGCGCAGAACTATATTTTGGCGTACTATTGTCAAATGGGTCGTCGTCAAACATGCTCATCAGCTTTTTACCCTCCTTTCTTAAAATTTATTTTGCTTTCCATGTTTTGCCGTAAAACAACCTGTTAAATGCTGTAACTTTGCCGTCGCTGTCTAATAACACCGCCATAATGTCATTGCCATAATCGTATCGGTATGTGGCTGTACTGCCGTCGCGCTCAATCTGCACCGGCTCGCCTTGCTTCCATTTGGGCGGCTTCACTTTTTTCACCTGCCTTTCTAAATTTTCATGCGGATTTTTGCTCTACACCATATTTAATTGCCATCTCTTTAACGATTGCGGTGTAAATTTCAAT
>JALOBO010000018.1 GCA_023228225.1 Clostridia bacterium | reverse complement strand
ATGATAGGTGTATCGACAATGTCAGGATGTCCTGTTCGTTGTAAGTTTTGTGCAACAGGCAAATTGAAAAAATACAGAAATCTGACTGCCGATGAAATGATAAATCAAGTAAAGTTCATTATTGAGTCAAACCCTGGTATTAACCCGAAAGATTCATTTGAGTTTAAAATCAATTGGACACGAATGGGCGAACCTTTTTTAAACATAAAAAATGTAAAAGAAGCAATTGCAAAAATAACTGAATTATATCCGAACGTTCATCATTATGTATCAACAATCGGAATTAAAGATGCCGATTATTCTTGGATAAAAGGTAATATTACATTACAAATAAGTATACACAGTTTTGTTGAGGAAAAACGTAATTGGTTGATTCCATTTAAAAATAAATTAACAATTGCGGAACTTGGTAAAATTCGAACTGAAAGCAATTTAAAAACTACGTTAAATCTTACATTGGTTGATGAATCTGATTTTGATATTGCAGAATTAGTAAAACATTTTAACACTGAAAAGTTTTTCATAAAATTAAGTCCAATTAATCCGAATGAAACATCAGAATCAAATGATTTAGGACTTGGCGTTATCGAAGGTATAAATTTAAAATAAAAGCAAATGGCAAACGAAAAAACTTTCTTAACAGAATACTTAAAATTCTGGTTAGAAAAAAATAACGATTTTAGCAAATTCAGAAATCACGCAACTAGTCTTTTTGTTAATTCCGGACAAATTTCGATTGAAGCATTAGATGCATTCTTAAGAGATAAAGAAATTGAAGCCGCTATTGATGCAAAGAAACAGCTGATTCAAGGATTCAAGGGCGAAATTGATAAATTAGAAAAAGAAATTTCTAGCTTAAAAACAAGATTAGAACCAGTCCGTGTTGAACGTCGTGTATTGGTAGATCCTTGTGGTCGTAGTAGCAGTTCAAGTATAAGCAGATGTTAAATCGCTATGGAATTTAAACTTTTTGATAAAACAATCCAACTAAAGGATTATTATTGCGAACAAAAAGGATATGCTAAATGTCCTGTTGAACGTCCATACGTAAACATGTATGTTCAATTTAGAGGATGCAATGCAAATTGTCCGTTCTGCGAATTTAAAGATGTTGCAACATATTTTGATTTGAGCGCTTTCACAGATGCAATAACCGAAGTTTCAAAAAAAATCGAAATTCGCAAAATTTCATTTACAGGTGGTGAACCTACATTGAAACTTGGAAATCTTATTGCTGCTGTTAATGTTGCTAGAAAAAAAGTACCTTCGGCATTTCGTGTGCTGAATACTAATGGGTTAAATTTAAATGAATTGTATTCGTTAGGACTTGATAAATATCTAAATAGCATATCGTTAAGCCGACATCATTTTGATAATGATATTAATAATACGATATTGGGATTCAATGCACCAACAGATAAAGATATTACAAGAATACAAAAAAATACAACTGACAAATTTAAGTTGCATTTAAGTTGTAACATAATCAAAGGTCATATTGATTCAAATGAAAAAATACAAGAATACCTTGAAGCTGCGGCATCTATGGGAATTCATGATACAGGATTTGTTTCTTTAATGAAAGCGAATGAATATGCAAAATCGCATTATGTTGATTTTAGCACAATAATCGAAACAAACAATAACTTGCATAATATAAAAGAATGGCATTATAAAGATATTTGCAAATGCAACAATTATATGTACATTCCAAAAAACACAAACTATGATGCAGTACAAACATATTCTAGGTGTGCAATAAAACCTAGTTGTTCAACAAATCTACTTGTCTTTGATGGCGCAAATCTTAGAGAAGGATTTAACGGAAAAGTAATCTATTAATTAATATTCACAAATAAAAATTAGAAATCATGAACGAAAACATCAAAAAACAATTGGAAAACGCAGGGTTTGACTTTGCAATCGCTGTTGCTACACAAGCAGAAATTAAAAATGGTGCTGCTTGCGGTCAATTAAGTATTATTATCGAAAATCAGGAAAAATAAATTCCTGATTTTTAAAACTATTGACCATACTTGTATATAATATACAAATATTATTTAACTTAATTAAATCTTAAAGTCCTTATGGAAGAAAAAGTAAAACTCATTTCTTTAAATGAAAAACAATGGCATTACAAGTTGATTAAATTTGTATTTGGGAATTCGTTGCCTGACCCAAGATCTTTGAAAAATCTTTGCCCGTATTTTTGGGTAACAATCGCATCCATGATTCTTGTGGTGCCAGTATTGCCATTCAAATTAATTGGCATGTTAATTCGCGGCACTAAAACTGCTTGGCGAAAATCTAAAGAAGCCGCAGTGTCTCGATGGATTAAAACATTATCATTGGCTGAAGCATTCGATTTGTACTACGGAAACTGGTATGAAGATGAAGTTATTAAACGTCCTAAGTTTGCAAAAGAAAATTATTCCGATTCTTATATGTTAGGCGAATGGGCTGAAGCGAATGATCTCAAACGTGATGATCCTGAGTATCGTGAAAAATTAGCTGCAATGTTTGAAAAAATTAAAATTGAACGTGAAGAATTGAAGAAACAAAAAAATTCTGCATACAATTTAATACGTGCTGCTAAACAAGAACGCGAACGTAAACGTGATGAACGTAGAGAAAAAATTCAAACAAAATTAAATGCGGTTGGTGATATATTTAAACCGATAGGCAAATCTTTGAAAGATACATTTACATTTGAAGTTAAAAATTTCAATCAAGTAGTGAAACTGACAAAACAATTTGTTGGATTAGTTGTTACTATTGCTGTTGCTATTGGATTATCATATCTAGGTCAATTATTGACATGGGGTGTTCTTTCACTTGTTTCTGTGTGGAATGGCGCTGCTGTACTTGCTGTATTGATTACTGTTGGTAAAATATTGGGTTATGGAATTGCTGGCGGCTTACCTGTGGGTTTACTTTTATATTCAATACGTGCACTGATTATTAAAGCGGTTAATCAATGGGAGAAAAAAGGAAACGTACCATTATATGCAAAGCCATTCTTATGGTTCGGTCATGGGGTTATTGCAATATGGGATTATGTATTGTTTCCTGTTATATACTTTATCTTTGTAACTTTAATTTGGAAAATAATTTGTCTATCTTTGGTATGGGGAATTGTTAAAGGATTAGGTGTTGCATTAATCAAATTCACAGGAATCTTTGGTGAATACTTTGGGAGTTCATATACTGATATGTGTCCAGGTGTATCATGGGGTGATGATGATAAATAATTCAAAATAAAAAATAAAAACCTTGTCAAGAAATTGGCAAGGTTTTTTAGTTTAAAATAAATGATAAAACTATTGCTATTACATCATATATGTTGTATATTTGATTTTAAACAATTACTAAAAAATTGAAATTATGAAAGCAAAAACAAAAGTCGAAATGTTAAATGAAATGTTCATAGGAACACAATATGCAAAACATATTAATGAGGATTCAAAGTTGCCTGCTGCAAAAATAAAATTTGCTTACGATCATTTTACAAAAAATTTCGATAAAGATCCTAAAACTGCAGCGTTTTGCAGTGCGTTGTTAGGTTCAAAATAATTGCAAAGTATTTGCAAAAATATGAAACTAAAAAAACTTCGTGTATATATAATACTCAAACAATCAATTAATTAAAATTTTAAATCATTTATTATGAAAAGAATTCTTTTAATCATCAGCACTGCAATTGTTCTTGCATTTTTAAGTTGTACATCTGGTTCACAAAGTACTGTAAATTCTGATAGCACATCAGTTGATACTGCAACAGTTGTAACCGTTGATTCTGCAAATGTTGATACAACAGTTGTTGATACAACAGCAGTGAAATAAGATAAAAATCTTACGAAAAACCTTGTCAATCTAAAGTTGACAAGGTTTTTTAGTTTAAAATAAATGATAAAACTATTGCTATTGCTTCATTAATGTTGTATATTTGATTTTAACAATTAAACAAATACATAAAGATTATGGCAATCAAAAGTAAAGAAGAATCGTTAAATTATATGGAAGAAATTTTCAATGATAAAAATCTTTCGTATAATAATGCAAAATTGTGGAGAGACGGATGGCCATTTAACTGGCTTGGATTTAATTGCTTGATGTTTGATTTTTGGGATTGTGAAAATTTCTCATTTGAACAAAGAGAATTAATTGCTGAATTTCAAAAAACAAAAGTCGGTCTTGACGGACATAATCCGTATCATGATTTTGTTGGCAACGGTTTACTTAACATTTCAAAAACATTAAGAAGTATTGCAGAAGGTTTCGGCAAATAATTGAAACTTTTTCGTATTTCTGTATATAATATAAATATAAAAATAATTATTCATATCTTAAAAACTATTGTATGTACACAACAATCATTACTGGCGTTTTAACGTTTATCCTATTAGCATGTATTTTTAGAAAAGATCATGGCGACCCGAATGCACGATTTGTTAGCGCAATCGTATTTCTTATTGCATTAATTCTCTCCAATGCAATTGTAACATCAATTCGATTAAAATCATTAAAAGTAAAAAGTGAAGCTGTAAGAATCGAAGGTTTAGAACCAATTGTTGTTGGTGCTGATACCGTCTTTTATAAATGCGACACAACAATTGCAAATAACGTTACTTCAATATCTAAAGTTGTTGCTCCTAAGAAAAAATCAAATGCATATGTTATTCATAAGCATTATTCTTTTATTAAATTAATTGATTCAACGCAAATTGCCGTTAAATTTAAAAGTGAAGATGATATCACAAAGTTTGCTATTGATGAATTCAAATTTGTCTTTGATACAATAAACATGTACCAACGTTGGGAAACAAATTACATTCCTGACAAATGGAGCGCACAAATAATTCCTACAATTAAAGAATGGAAAGAAATTCGCATTAAAGAATCAGAATTCAATAAAGCAACTAAAGCGTTTCCTGGTCTATTAAAAATTTATAAAGTAACAAAATAATTATGGAAAGTAATAAAATCACTTTATTGAAAATATTCCTTTTAAAGGAATTTGTTCACTGGTTAAGAATGGGTAAACTTTGGACAGAAATTGGAACTGATATTGGTGCTCGCTTTATTGCATATCCAATAATTGTCATTCTTGTGAGTATTTTTCATTACATGTTTGCATTTATGCATTTTGCATTTGAAACATATTTATATATAAGTTCACGCGAACAGTTCAGACAAAATCTTTTAAAAATGGAAGCAAAAACTCGTGAATTAATTTCAAAGTTGCATACGCCAAAAGTTAAAAAAATTGTCAAACAAATTACATCTGTACAAAATCATAAAAAACAAAGCAAAAAACAAAGAAAAGAACAAAATGCAAATTTGCGGTTACAACCGAATTACAACATGAATAAAGGAAAGTTTCGATATACACAACATAGAGGATAATATGAAATACTTAATTTTAACATGGCTTTTATTTGCAACATTATTTGCAAGTGCACAACTTGATTCTACATACGAATCAGAATTAAGAAAAATTGATTCGACATATAATTCCGATTATGTTGAGAAAACTTTATTCGTTCCTAATGCGTTTGCGCCTGAATCCGCACCCGTTGGAATACGCGTTTTTAAACCTGTAGGTACAAATCTTGTTGAATACGAAATTCACATTTTTGATTCAAAAGGAAACCTTGTTTGGTATTCTGATAAATTGATTAATGGCAATCCTGCAGAATCATGGGACGGAATGTATAATGGAGTTTTGTTAAAATCCGATGTTTATATTTGGAAAATTACCGAAGTTCATTTTGATAAATCAAATTACACAGGTGGTTTTTATTTAGGTGTAAATAATGGGTATACAAAATCAACGCACTTTGGTTCAATCTTTTTAATTCGATAATTATGTTAAGTTGTATTTTTGGCAAAAAAACACGATTGGGTGACATTAGAATACCAACGCCGCCCGCACCCTTATTGACTGATAAGCAAAAATTAGGAATGTTTCTTAAGACGTTTGCAAATTCTAACAGCATTGATATGATATTAGAAAATTCTGCTGAAATGATTGACGAACATACATATATGGAATATATGTCAACACAGGATTATGATTATGGCAAAATTTGTAAACGACAATTGCATTGGATTAACTTAAGTAACTCGTTGAAATGTAGAAACAGTCATTTATCTTCATATTGCAATACATATACATTTACATATAACGGAAATATCTTATGTGCAATACATTTACGTAATGATAATTTTTGTGACCCTATAAATGTTTACATACCGTCAAAAATTGATGATGCATCATATGAAAGTCAATCAATTGCAAAAATAAGTAATTTACAAAGATGCTCAATAACAAATGACGACTATGATTTTTCTGTTTTATATCCGCTTATTAGAAAATGCTTAGAATCGTTATACAAAAAAGCATTTATTCGTAATAAACGCAGATTACAAAAACTTGACGCTGCTAATAATGAAATATCAAAACAGAAAAAAATACGAATAGATCGTCAAATGGCACATGCAATTGAATTTGCAAAAGAATACGATATTGACCAAAACTTTATTGATTAATTATGAATAGCGTAAAATTTCTTGATGAACATATAACAACATCAAATGGGTGTTGCAAATATACGGCGTATTTTAATTATGATTCAATGCCTAAAATAAATGGAATACTTTGCAATTCCATTTGGGCACCACATGATTTTATTAATTCGCTCGATGAATGCAATACACCAATGTTTTATGATCGTTGGCATTATACGCCAAATTATCATGGCAATCCCACACAAGAAAACGTATTGCATCCAGAAATTGCAAAATTTTTTGGATGGCAAATAATAAACGGAAAGAAAAGATTTGTTCGACATATATCTTTTAGAATTGATTCATCTGGACATGCAAATCCAGATAACATTGCATCAATATATGTAAAAGATACTATCATATCAGTTTATAACATAAACGGAAGATCATATGAAGGCGACCATTCAATTCATTATTCTGACCCATATTTTGTGAAACTGTGTGAAACATTATTAACAAAGAAATTTGAACTTGTTCATTACAATTTTCCAAATCCTGGCATTGAAGATATAAGTAAACATCGAACATTACATGAGTCATGTGTGTTGCAAAAAAATTCATGCGCTATTCGATACATCGACGGAATAATTTATCCCGATGCACAATTAACAACATGGAGAAGTAATTTCCCATATATAAGCAATTCAAAAGAAAATAAAGATAACATTCGTATATGGGACGAATCCGCAGGCGCACATAAGTATCTCACAAAAATAACAGCAGAAAAATATCCCGACTTTTTTGGCAATGTTGTTTATGTTGATTTTTCAAAAGATTCTTGTTGCCCATCAGGTGATGGACATTGTAAAATTCGACAAAGATACACAGATAGCGAAAGAAAAAACTTAGTTTTTATTACGACTGAAATTGACGATTCAAATCGCAACATATTGAAAGATGAATATTTAGGAAATGGATATTATATGATACAAAGAATTTCACATTCTATTGCTATTGCTTCATAAATGTTGTATATTTGATTTTAATTAATTAATACACAAATTATGGAAAAAGATAAATTTGCAATCATTAGAGAATATTTTTATGATACTGTAATTAATAATGACGATATGCCAACAATGGAAGATGTTATTATCATTTTACAGACAATATCAAAAATAAATAAAGATTTTAAATGGTCTATTGATTCAAAAGGAATTCATATAGGCAAAAAGAATATCAAGTATAAAGAAAGTTTAGAATTCTGCGAAATTGATTATGATATTGATGTGTTAAAAGATTGCATACTTGAAATTGTTGGCGAAATGCAATCAGTTGAAGATGCAGCTGTTGAATTTATATACGGACAGTTACAAAATTCTTTCATAACAAATTGCGTTGAAAGTACAGTTACAGAAGGCGGAATTATTTATTTCAGAAAACGTAATTTTGAAACTTTATACAATAAACCAAATGGCATAAAATATGAAATAGATAAAGTTAAAGAAAAAAACATAAATCAATACAATGAAATTTTTAATAAAGATGCCAAACCTGATAAACATGGTTTTACAAATGATTTAATCGAATTGAATTGCGTTAATGAAGCTTTTACAATTAATTACATTTTACCTAAACGTGTATGGGATCATATTGATACGTACGTAAAGGAAACAATTATACCTGACCATTTTGATGATTCTGATAATGTAACTGTTAAAGATATTGCATATTACTGGGGAATTTAAAATATGAAAGATACATTTTACAAATTAGGAAATCACGACCCTATTGAGGTTATGAAACAATGTCATGAGAAATCATTTCAAATTTTCATAGATATTAAAGATGATAATTATCGCCGTACTCCATATGACATATCGTTTGACGAATGCTTAGAAATTTTCAAACAAAATCGAATGCATTGGGTATTCATACATAGAAATAGTGGATTTCCTACATTTGCAGGCGCTGAAAAACTGTACGATTGTTTTGAAATAGGCGGTTGCACAATTGGCGTAACAGACGATAAAGGAATCAATCGTGATGTATTTTTGTTCATGTATCTTTATCCAGAAGATGGACACAAAATTTTACAAGAACTTAATCTAAATGTATTATGATAACAGAAGATGAATACTTAAAAGCATTGCAGATTGTACAATCGTACAAAAAGCAAGAAGCAATAAAAGTTGATAAAAAGAATCCTGCTTGTCGTTTAGAAAGATTTCCTAATAATTGCTGCATTGTTTTACATACATCATTTAAAGAATGCAAAGATTGTGGACATTTTATTAAAAATAAATATTCATGATATTTGTGAAGTAACATAATGAATATATAAATAAAAATTTATTATGGTAATTTACAAAACTACAAATCTTATAAATGGCAAAATTTATATAGGAAAAGATTGTCGAAATAATCCAAAGTACATTGGCTCTGGCAAATTATTAAGATTTGCCATCATTAAGTATGGCAAATCAAATTTTAAAAAGGAAATTATAGATACTGCAGATACAAATAAAGAATTATGCGAAAAGGAAATATATTGGATAAATATTTATAATTCAACAAGCAGAATAATCGGATATAATATAACTGTTGGTGGAGAAGGCGGGGATACATACGCAAATAATCCATTAATTGATAAAAACCGCAAATTTACAGATGAACATAAACAAAAAATATCAGAAAATCATCATGACGTAAATGGTAAAAATAATCCGATGTATGGCAAATGTGCATATGATATTTGGGTTGAAAAATATGGAAATACTATTGCTAACGAAAAATTACAATCTGCAAAAGAAAAACAATCATTATCGCATAAAGAAAGATTTACAGCAGAAATTCGTGAACTTTACAGTAATAGAGCAAAAGGACGAAAAAATTCAAGATATAAAAACATTATAATATTGCAATTTTCATTAACAAATGAATTTATAGCAGAATGGCCTGACTATATAGCATTAAAAGAAGCAGGATACAATGAAAAAATGATTTCATCTGTATGCAGAGGAAATCGCAAAACTGCAAATGGATATAAATGGAAATTTAAAAATAATTAGTAAAAAATTTGCTATTGCTTCATTAATGTTGTATATTTGATTTTAACAATTGATAAAAATTAAAATTATGGAAACATTTAATATTGAAAAATCAAAATTGATAAATAACGTTAAAGAATTTGCAATTAAAAAACATGACGCACCAGAGCCGCAAAGATACGGAACAGCACCATATTCATTTCACTTGAATGGGGTTGTCGAAGTTGCACTCCGTTATATTCACTTGGTGCCAGAAGCGGACAGAGAAAATGTTATTGCTGCCTGCTACGCGCATGATATTTGTGAAGATACTGATATCACACCATCAAAATTGCAAAAAATGTTCAACAAAGAAGTTGCATGGATTGTTTACCGAGTAACAAATGAATTCGGTTGGACTCGAAAAGAAAAGAATTTTAAAACATACCCAAAAATCTGGCCATGCGATAAAGCAATTTTTGTTAAACTTTGTGATAGAATATTCAACACAGGATATTCAAAATCTGGTGTTGATAAAGAAAGTGCTAGAAAGTACAAAACATATACTGAGGAATACATTATCTTCAGAGCATCATTAAAAACACGAGATTTATATCCAGAAATGTGGAGAGAACTTGATTCATTAAATACATATTAATTTTGTTGTAGTTGCAATTGTCGATGCAATAAAAGTTCATAGATATTCATTTAAATGAAAACTACAGCATATTAATGTATATAAATTATAAATAAAAATAAATGGGAAAATCAACCGAAATATAAAGAATATATAAATTAAAAGTTATATGTATCATTATGTTTATAAAGTAACCCATACAGAAACAGGACAATTTTATATTGGCGTACGCAGTTGTAAAATCCTACCATCATCAGATTCTTACTTAGGTTCAATGTGTACGTGGAAGCCTGACAAATCAAAATTGATAAAAGAAATAATCAAAGATGACTTTATTTGCAGAGAAGATGCAATTAAATTTGAAGCAGAAGAAATAACAAAGTTCATTGATGATGAAAAAAATGAAAACTATAACATCCCAAACATTGGTTTTCATACATGCAATACCGTGATAGTTAAGGATGACGAAAAATTAATACGCGTGTCAACAAATGATCCTAGATATGTTAGTGGAGAATTGACTGCATATAATAAAGGTATGATAACTGTTAAGGATGCAAACGGTAACTGTTTTAGAACATCTGTTGAAACGCCGGATTATAAAGCAGGAAAATTGATTCCTGCTTTAGATAATAAAGGAAAAATAACTGTTAGATTACGTAACGGTACATGTATAAATGTATCAACTAATGATACACGATATACTAGTGGAGAATTAATAGCTGCTTCTGTAGGATTCGTAACAGTATTCGACATAAATGGAAATACATTTAGGGTTTCAGTCGACGATCCACGATATGTTAATGGTGAATTAAAACATATATCGGTCGGGCATAAAAACGCAGCAGTTTCAAAAAAATTAAAAAATACAGTAGGTGTTATTGATGAAAATGGTAATAATATAAGAATTTCAATTGATGACCCACGGTATACATCTGGCAAATTACAACATTGGTCTAAAAATAAAAACACAGATACTGTTCCTGTACGGGATGTAAAAACAGGAAAATGTTTTAGAGTTTTAAAAACAGATCCTAGATATATATCTGGCGAATTGATACATATAGCAAAAAAATATTAGAAAAATTTGCTATTGCTTCATTAATGTTGTATATTTGATTTTAAACAATTGATAAAACAAAATAAAACTAATTTAATATAATGTATATAATATACAAATAATTTATATCATGGGGAAGTCAACAGAAGTATCAGCAGGACTTGTTTTATGGGACATCATTGATGGAGTTCCTAAAATTTTACTTGTTAAAGCAGGCGGGCCATATTTCTGGAACAAACATAAAAAATGTTATGGAATCCCAAAAGGCCACGTTGAACAAGGCGAAAATTTACTTACATGTGCAATTCGCGAATTTGAAGAAGAAACAGGAATTCGTGCAATAGGGCCATTTGACGAAATACCGTACGCAAAATACGGTTCAGGAAAATTGGTATATGCATGGGCATTCCGTTCAAAATTTAATGGTGTAATTAAATCGAATATGTTTTCCATGGAATGGCCACCAAAATCTGGAAAGTTTCAAGAATTTCCAGAGGTTGAAAAACCTGGAATGTTTTCGCTTGATGAAGCAAAAGAAATGATTATGATATCGCAAGAGTGCTATCTTGAATCTTTAAAAGAATTGTTCAAATCGAAAAACTTAATATAATGGCAGAAAAATTAAAATCATACGATAATAAATACACTTTTGAATTTGGCAAAAGTTATCTTATGAAATATAAAAGAACAACAATGTTCTTTATTTGCGAGCCGAAACTTGATTGGTATCGCGTTGAACATTCAACGTCAAAAGATACAGGATATGCTTTTATTAATTTTTCCGATATACCTGGACGATATAGTTATTACGCAAATCCATTAAACGGAAAAGGCGAACTTATTGTTAGAGAATTAACAGCAGCAGAAATAAAGGAACGCGATTCTGCTTACGATACATGGGAAGCTATGGAAAATCAAACACGAAAATTCAATTATAAATTTAAAAAATAAATCATGAGAAATTGCATCATTGTCATTGACCCGCAAAAAGATTTTTGTAGTCCAACTGGAAGTTTATTTGTAAACGGTGCTCCTGAAGATATTACAAGAATTTCAAATTTCATTAAGAAAAATACAGAAACAATTGATAACATTATCGTATCACTTGATTGGCATCAGCCATTTTCGATTTTTCACCCATCATTTTGGACAGATGAAAACGGTAATCAGCCAGCAGTATTCACAGCAATAACACTTGCTGATGTAAAAGCAGGTAAATACGTACCAGCAATTGCACCAGTTACTGTTGAAACATATCTTGAAGAATTAGAACAATCTGGTGAATACCTTCATTTGATTTGGCCAGAACATTGTATTGCAGGTTCTGATGGCGCATCAATCGTTCCAGAATTGCAAGAAGCAATAAATGAATGGTCAAGAACCGGTAAAGAATACACAACAGTTCTAAAAGGTAAACATATATTGACAGAGTTCTTCGGAATTTTTAAAGCACAAGTTGCATTACCTGGCGTTCCAAGTACAGATTGGAATTTGGAATTAATCAATTCTTTAAATAAATATGATAATATTTATATCACAGGCGAGGCAAAATCACATTGTGTTGCACAAACGGTAAAACAACTTTTTGAATATCCTGATGTTCGTAAAAAATTGGTTATTCTTGAGGATTGCATGAGCAATGTACAAGGTTTCGAACATATTGCTGACCCTACATGGGAAGCAGCAAAATCGTTAGGAATAAAATTTGCAAAAAGTACTGATTTATAACATGGTTATTGTTGTACCTCAATTGTTTGCAAATAACAAACAAGATGAACACGAAGAGCCATGCGAAAACGTAAAACAAAATGCAAAAATTGACAAGAAAAATAAATTTGTTGATTTAATTCGTTATGATTCTTATGATACTTTTTTTGCTGAAAATTTAAAATAATTTGCATTTCTATTGCTATTGCTTGAAAAATGTTGTATATTTGATTTTAATTAATTGATAAAACAAAAATTATGTTATCAGTATCAAACGCAACAGCGGAACAAATTGAAAGGATTCTTGAAAAACACTTAAATAAAGTTTTTCATATGACTTATTCACACGATGATGAAGATAATATCGGATTCGTTTGGTGTTCAAGTTCAATTACGGGTATAAATCATTATCGAGCAAACAGTTTAGGAGTAGGAATATTGCAATGGCAATTTAGGGGAAATACTCCATGTTTTTTCTCATTGCAAAAAGGTGGAAAACGTTATGATGTATCATATCCTAAAGATGATTTATTGAAAAGACTTACAGAACTTTCAATAAAAGCTAAAAGAAATTTTGAAAAAGGCGGAGAAATATAAAATTGTTAAACTTTAAAATTAAATTATGAATAAAAAACAAAAAAATGTCCTCACACTGATATGTTTCATGTTTGCAATTGCATTTGTTATATTCGTGATTTTTGGCGGATTATTAACTACGTCTGGAATATATCCTATATGTAATAAATCTGCATATACCACAATGTTTGTGATTCTTTGCGGCATTACAATAACAGGATTGCCTGTTCTAATTCAAAATTTATGGGAAGCTATTAAAAACTAAAAATTTTGAAACGACGGAGAGATTAAATTGGGTTAACTTATATAAATCTGTTTATATGAATGAATATATAAAATAAATGTATTCATGATAATATACAAAGTTACAAACATTATTAATAACAAGATTTACATAGGTAAATCGAAAAATAATAATCCAAAGTATTTAGGATCTGGCATTGTAATACAATATGCTTTAAGAAAATATGGAAAACACAATTTCGTAAAAGATATTATAGATACTGCATTGTCGTTTGATGAATTAAATGAAAAAGAAAAATATTGGATAAAATTTTTTGATTCAACAAATCATACGGTTGGTTACAATAGATCGTACGGCGGTGATGGATATTCAGGTATTACTGACGAAACTAGAGAAAAACTAAGATTGAAAAGATTAGGTACTCATTTAAAAGAATCAACAAAAGATAAGATACGCGATAAATTAAAAAATGTTAAAAAAACAGATGAACACAAACAATCGTTAGCAGACGCTTGGGATGCCACAAAACATGTAACAGACGAAATATTGGCAAAACGTGCGGTTTCATTGCAAAATATAAATAAAAAATATTACATTATTGAAAACGTAATAACGAATGAACAACTCTGTATTCTTGGGCGTGACAAATTAATTGAATTTCTTAACATAAAGAAATGGGTATATTATGAAATGCTTAAAAATGATGCAATTGTAAATAATTGGAAAATAATTAATGATTATAAAAATAAAAAATAAAAAATAAATGCAAATACTATTGCTATTGATAATTAAATGTTGTATATTTGATTTTAATTAAATTAATCTAAAAAATAAATTATGAAATACACGCCATCTATTGAACCAGCGAATTATGAATCAATTTTATTCACTGACTTGTATAAACTTACGATGTGTTGGGCTGTTTTGAAATGTTTCCCTAATGTAAAGGTGAAATACACTTTCAATGATCGCAATAACACAGTATATCCAAAAGGATTTGACGTTGAACTTCGTAGAGTTATTGACGGATTCAGAAATCGTACATTGTCGAAACAACGTAAAAAGGAATTTGCTGAAAAATGTCCTTTCTTGCCAATGGCATTTATTGATTTTCTTGAAGTATATCGTTTTGACCCATCTGAAGTTGGAGTTATCCAAGATGATGAAGGTCATCTGATTTTAACAATAAGCGGTTACTGGTACAGAACAATTCTTTGGGAAGTTCCATTAATGGCTGCAATTTGTGATTTGTTTTACAAAATGACAAATCAAGTTATTGATGTTGATGCTGATACAATAACTGAAATTCATCGAAAAAAGGCGTCCCAATTCCGCATGAATTCAATACCTTTTGCTGAATTTGGAACACGTAGAGCATATTCTCCACGTAATCATGAAAACGTTGTAAAAACTTTTGTTGATTATGCTGAAGATACATTACTTGGAACATCAAATGTTGAACTTGCGTGCGCATACGGAATAAAAGCAATTGGAACATTTGCTCATGAATGGGTTTCTGCTCATGCTGCAATGTTTGGTTATTCTCATCCAAATCGCCATGCAATGCAATCATGGGTGTCGGTTTATAATGGTAACCTAGGAATTGCACTTCCTGACACATTTACAACCGACGCATTCTTAGTCGATTTTGATTCAATGTTTGCAAATTTATTCACAGGAACACGTCATGATTCTGGCGATCCATTAGTTTACATGGATAAAATGATTGCACATTATAAAAAATTAGGAATCGACCCAACAACTAAAACCATAACATACTCTGACGGAATGAATTGGGAAGAAGTTGAAAAGGTAATGGCATATCGTGTAGGCGAAATTCGAAGAGGACCTGCAATCGGAACTTGGTTTACAAATGATTTACCTGACATAAAACCGATGAATATCGTTATCAAATTAACGGAATGCGATGGATTACCTGCTGTTAAAATATCGGATAATCCGATAAAAGCAATAGGTGATAAGAAAACTATAGAATTTGCAATGTGGCAAGTAGGACAACAAATTGACGCATATACTAAAAAATAATCATGGGAAAAGGAAACGTTCAATTAGGAAATTTTAATTATGTAGGTGTTTCCACGTACTATGTAAATAAAGGCGTTAGTTGGGAAGAAGCTGAAAATGCAATCATGAATGAAAAACGCGATGCAATAAATAACTTAATAAAACAAAAGAAATGTTTTTGTTGCAAAAGAACTATCGTTGAATGTTTACTTCCTATCGTTATTAAAGAAAACGAAATTACAGAATTCTTGAATGATAGAAATGAAGAATTTATTGATTCATTTATTTCAGATGTTTGCGAAATTTTAGGTGCAAAAGAAGAACACACAAATGCTGAGGAATTGTCATCTGAAAATTTTAACAATTGTGAAATTATTTGCAACAATAGCATAATTGCTGCTGTTATTGATGACAATGAAAATTCGATTGCTATTGCATTCATACCGTCTAAAATACAAGAGTACTTTGATGGCGACAATAAAAAATGGGAAGAATACAGCAAACTTGCTAAGCATTCTGCGAATTTGGCAATGAAAAAATTGCATTCTCTATATTTGAACAGTATGTCAATTCGTACAGGTTCTTGGACATCAGGTTCATTACCGAAAGAAACATACGAAGACATATCGAAATACGGCTATTAATCAATGTGTTTGCGAATATATAATAAAAATTACGCAAATGGCATTTAAAAGATTATACAGTATTTCCGAGTTTACAAAAAAGAACGGAAAGGTTCATCAAAAGAGAATGAAAATTTCAGGCGATATTAATGAACTTCATGAGTTGCAATACAGAGCATCTCGAAAATTCAAAGAACCTGAAGTAATCGTTAAATTTGAAAACGAAAACTTGGTTATACTTTTTGACAATTATCTTGATGAAAGATTATTAAAATTCATTGACAAAAATGCAAAGAATTGCAAAGTAATTGATGAAAATGAAATTTAAAAATAATTAAGATAATGGAAAGAAGAATACCAACAATTGAAGAATATTCAGTTAATGAAGCAATGGTTCAAGTTGCGGGCGATAAAAAACCTGCTGGTGCGCAAGTACTTGCAACAGTTATTGTCGAACATATGATAAAAGAAAATTATATGAAACCCGGCGCAGATGCTGCTAAATCAGCATTAATTGAAGATATTAAAAAACTAATTATGCAATCAACATTTTAAATGACAGCGATAAAAATTACGCCAAAAAATTCAGAATCGAAATACGTTGCTTTAAATAGCAAACGCGAAATAATATCTGAAGGAATTGAATTAAAAAAAGTTATTGCAGATGCAGAAAAAATTACTGATAGTTTCAGTATTCTTCCACTTGCATCTAGACCAATTGATTTTCATTACAGAAAAACTATTGAATCTTAATGTATATAAATTAAACAACAAATAAGGGGGTGACCGGCTTTTGACTGCTTTCAGTGTTCGAAGTTCGCGTGCTGATGATTGTACTAATCATATATCGTACAAAACCATAATAGGCAAAACTATTAACAATGCACTTCGTTCAATAGCAACTTTCGAAAGAGAGTCAATGCTAATGGCTGCTTAATCAGATTAAGCAAAGAGCAACCTTCGATTGCAATTTACCTAACGCAATCATATGTGGGTTTCAAACAATTTGGTAACATATCTTAATGTGATAACAACATCATTTTGTATATGACTTTTTGTTGTTAAAACCAATTCATCGAGTTTCAGGTTATTCTCATTGATGAAATTGTCGAATACCAAAAATAACACACGCACGTAGAGAGCTTTTGGCTCGTTTGCTAGGACCGGGGTTTAAATGGGAATTGGACCCCCTTGGTGGTGACACCAAGTAAAAATAAATCGGGTGAATTGCTGGAACGCTAAGTTCAATTGAATATGCCAATCAGCAGCCAAGCGCAAATTACAATTTGTGAAGGTTCAACGACTACCTGAGGAATACAGTTTCCTTAATAACAGGATAAAGCGCCCGACACTGATTAATCGTTATTAATCAGTTGATGATATAGTCTGAACAATATGGAAACATATTGATAACATTTGCGAATCCCCGCACCTCCACAAAACGGTTGCTTACAACAGTAGGCAACCGTTTTATTTATTAGTTCGAGTTCTTTCACATCCAATTTGATAAATAAAATATGTTATGAAAAAATGTGAAACTTGCGGAATGGGATTTGAAAATCATTCATTATACGCAAATCATATACGGTGGGCGCATAAAGACAATATTGCAAGCATTGCAAAAAATAAAGAAAACGCCATTAATCGGTATAAAAAGATTAATGGCGAAATTATAGAAAAAATCGTTTCGTGCCATATTTGTGGGAAATCATTTTCGATAAAAGAGCATGAAAATAAATGCAAAGAAAAGTATTATTGTTCAGTTTCATGTAGCAATACACGAAATCATTCAATAGAAACTCGTAATAAGATGAGCTTAAGTTTAAAGCAAGCGTGGAAAACTAATAGCAATTTGCAATTAACAACAAGTAGTCATTTAAAAAATAAAAGGTTTTCATCAAAAAATGAATTAATTATACGAGATTTTTTTAAATCTGAATATCCTGACGATAATTGGACATTTGGCGGAAACTTAAATATTGATGAATATAGGATATCTCGAGATTTATATTCAAATAAATTAAAGGTATGCATCGAATACGATGGCATATGGCATTTTAAAAACATTCATAATCAATTAAAAGAAAAACAAGATAAAGATGCGGCATTAGAAAAATGGTGTATACTTAATTCGTATAGGCTTATTCGCATATCTGAAAATGTTTTTACTCAAAATATAAACGATAAATTAAAGCAATTAGCTGACGAAGTATATAACGGAAATCAACAGATTGTAAAATATTATTAAAGAAAAGGCGGTTTCTTTGTTTTACCGCATAAAATATTAAACAAAGTGGTGGAGTTGCCGAACAATTCATTCGGCTCCAAAAAAATTACGGATTACTTCGAAAGAGGTAATCCGTTTTTTTATGCTTTTTTTCCAGGAAATATATAAAATAAAAATATAAATATTATGGAAAGAAGAATACCATCATTAGATGAATTTATCAATGAAGCAAACAATAACAGACGTTATAATTCTGGTGCTGCTGTTGCATCAATCGGAACATTAAATCTCAAAACCGGTTCATCAAAATATTTCAACGTGTATGAAACATGGCCTGATGGAACAGCTGAAATATGGGCAAATAAAGATTACAACGGAAACATTATCAAAACAATAGTTGTATTCACGGCAGGAAAAAAATCAATGAAACCCATAGGCGGAACGCAATCATTTAAAGCAGACCAATCCGACCGTCCAATGTTTGAAGGAAAACCATTAGAAATTATTGATTCATGTCCAAATGCAAAGTTGCCAGAATTTGCAGATAAATATGGTAAAAGTTTGGCTGCATACACATATAAATAGTCCTAAACCATTATATTCTTCAATAATGTTCATTTTTGAATGTAATATATAATTAAACAATCACATTGTGATTCTATACGTAAAATAACACAATTTAATGAATGCATATACGCTAGGAACATTGGGAGAATTATATTTGAAGTTGGGATTTGTCGCATTAATCATTGTGGTGTTCTTAAGTGCATTCATGATTATGTTTATTCGACAAACAAAAACGTTGGATAAGATTTACAAAGTTCTATACGATGAGAATACAAACAATCTTACATTACAATCTTCGTACGACATTATAGAAGCACAATACATGTTAACCAAGTTTACATTGATTGAAACAATAATGCGAATTCATACAGAGAATAATATTAAAGACCCTGCAAGACAAGAATTGATAAAAAGCAATTTGGAAATCATAACAAAGAATTTATATGATAGAGATATTACGGTTTTAAGTAAACTTAAATATCGAAATGTTCATTTACACGAATACATGGAAAATCATATAAATTACATTGAAATATCACAAGATCTTTACGTAAATCTAATTCATGGTTACAATCCAAAAGATATAATTGGCATGTTAAATAATGAGTATGCGGCGTATATAAACGAAACACGTCAATACATTGAAAAAAAATCAAAATAATGAACACAGCATTGCATATTTTATTAATCGGTTTATCATTTTTCTTATTATTAAAGTCTATTAAAACATACATAAGATTTAAACAAAATGTTAAAGCTATGATATGTTTAACACGTATGCAAGTTATCAATTTTCTTAAAGTTACTATTCTTTTCTCTCTTCTTTACGCAATCGGCGAATTTTTTGCAATGTTTCATAACATTAATTTTAATAGCGCAAACTTATTGGAATATTTTAACGAAGTTTTAATTATTTCCGCATTAATATATTTGATTTATAAATTTAAAAAACGATAACATGGTATATACTAAAATTGTACCAATCAAACACGATATTGATTATACGCCAGGTAAGGGTGGTTTGGACCAACACAGCAGATACATTACAGGTATAATGGCAACAAAAGAATTAAAAGGTAATTTAACATTGTACTTATTGAACAATCCAACAGAAGGAATTGAAATACCGAAAGATTGTTTTGTAACTGGTGGCATATATAATTTTGCAATTGCAAAAATAAAGTATTCTGACGAAAATGATTCGTGCTCTATTATTGGATGTATCGAAAATCCTGTTAGACTTACATAAAAGCTTCAAAATTAAATGAATATATAAAATAAAATAAAAACATATATCACATGTCAAAAAACGCTAAGGTATTTTTATTAACTGAAAAATCTGGTCATGAATTTAAAGTTGTTGATAAAGACAATTATATTCTTGAAGGAATTTTTTGTGTATTCGGTAAAGAAAACGTAAATCATAGAATTTACGAAGAAGACGAATACATGCCACACTTGGAATATTTACAAGAAAAAATCAAAAGAAATAAATTAGCTGGTGAATTAGATCATCCTGAAAAATTCGATGTAAGTCTTGCAAACATTTCACATCTTGTTGAAAAAATTTGGTATGATAAAGAAACACGTACACTTAAAGGACGTATTCGATTATTAGATACTGACCCTGCTGGTTTAAATGCTAGAAAACTTGTTGATTCAGGTTTCCCTATTAGTATTTCATCTAGAGCTGCAGGTGTTGTTAAAGAAAACAAAGAAGTTAAAATCAAAAGAATCTTCACTTATGATTTAGTTGCGGATGGCGGATTTGGCGATAATGCTGAAATGGAACGTGTATACGAATCTATCTGTTCAGGATTAGTAATGGAAACTGAATTACCTTCATTAAATAAAGAATTAGGATTCAATGGTGCTGATGGCATTAATTTATACGATGTGACTGATAAGTATCCTGATTTATTAATTGAAGGTGCTGATTTTAGTATATATGATTTTAGTTTAACAAAGAAAACAAAACCTGCTTCAACCCAAAATGCACAAGTTGAAAAAAATGCATTGAATGAAGCAATATATAATAAAAATAATTCATCAAGCATGGAAAAAAATAATAATACTGTTACGGCTGAAGATATGTACAAGTATTCTTTACATGTTAAAGAACAAATGGAAAAGTTTGAATCGGCAATCGCTGAAATGACTAAGAAAATGGAATCTTTATCTGTTAAGCCACAAGAATCTACAACCGATGAAACAAATGAAAGAATTAAAGTTCTTGAAGGTGAAATTGTTACAATCAAGAAATATTCTAATGAACTTTCTAAATATGTTTCTGATACAATTAATTATGTTGAATTGATTGGTGAAGATCATAACTGGTTAGCAGATTATACACAACGTATTGCAGAAGATCATAATCATGTTGCTGCATACACTGAAAAAATTGCTGAAGATCATAATTATGTTGCTGGTTATTTAAACGATAAAATTAGACCGTTACTTGAAAAAAATATTGCTTACTCTGAGAAAATTGCAGAACAAGCAAATTACGGTTTAAATTATGCTGAAGAAGTTTTAGCAAAAGAATTACATGAAACACAATCTTATATCCAAGAAGTAATTACTGAAAAAATTAATCACTTATGGAACTACCAAGATTATATCATGGAGAAAACAAACGAAGTTCACGTATACGCTGATTACTTAGGTGAAAATGCTGCAACTCGTGAAGATCTTGAAAACGTTGCAGGTTTTGCTGAAGCAATTTCTGAAAGCGTAAAAACAAACACAACTGCTCCAATTGTTAATGAAGCTGTTGTTAATGAAAAAGAAAACATATTAAGTAAATATACTTCTTTAGGAAGCAAAATTGACAACTTATTGGAATCTATCCAAACACAAAAGATGAATCCAATCAATGAACACATTGAAAATTATCCTTTCTTAAAGAATTTAGATGGCGAACAAGTTAAGAAATTTATTTCTTTTACAGACATTCAAAAACAACAGATTGCATCGTCTATCAATGAAAACAACCACAAAAGTAAAGAAGAAATGACTGCTTTACTTGAAAGAGCAGCAACTCAATCTCTAGCACCAAAATCTGACCTATGGTTAGAAAAAATGCCTGAGGAGTACAAAGCAACTTGGGAATCTCTAACTGAATCTGCAAAGAATCAAATTGCTTCACAATCGAAATTGTACCCATTGAATACTGAACGACAAGTAATCAATTTCTGGCAAACTCGTGGATTGCATAAAGTTGAAGGCAACGGTACGCTGAACGAATCAGCAAATGCTCAAATTGTTGAAGAAACTGGAGCTGCACAACGTGGATATAGCAAAAGCTATATGGAAAGCGTAAAAGCAAATCTTGATAGATTCAACAGATAAAACAAACATTAAAATAAAAAAATTCAATAAAATGAAACTTTTAAACGAAAAACAAATTTTCGAAGAATGGGCACCAATCGTAGAAGAAAAAACGCAAATTACAGACAAAAGTAAACTTGCTTGGTTATCAAAATATTGCCACTTCCACGCTTTGAATGAATCTTCTTTCGTAGGCGGATGGGCATGGCCTGCTGCATCTTTACAAAACACTCCAGGTATGGGTAACGTGGCTACAGGTCAAGTTGCTGGTGGTGCTGCTTTCCATAGCGCTGCAACTGGTTCAGGTGACAAATTCCCTTCTCTTTTACCTCTTGCAATCCAAGTTGGTGCTAGAACAATCGGTTTTGATATTGTACCTGTAATTCCAATGAACGGTCCTTCAGGAGTATTAACTTACCTTGACTACGTTTATGCTGGTGGTAAATTACCAAACGACCCATCTGATGCAAACGCAGAAAACCCAACAATGATTAAAGTTAACATCGGTGGTTCTTACACAGTAGGTACTAAATATGTTGCAACTTCAGGATCAAACAACTTAGAGTTAATCTATATTGGTAAATCTCGTATCGATGCATACAAAATCTTCCGTGCTCTTAAATCTGGCGAAAAATATAAAATCGGTTCTGCTTGGCAAACTGCTTCTATCTCAACTCCTCATTTATTAGTTGCTGATGTATTCAACACTGGATCTGCATTTACAATTGATTCTGATGGTTCTCCTGCTGCTACACCTTGTACTGCAACTGCTTCTTTAGTGAAAGCTTTAGAAGATCATATCCAAGGATATACTGGTGCTGGTGCTCAAGATGGTGATGCTTGGACTGGAAACTATGCAAATGGTGCTTCTAACCCAGAACCAATGAGAAGAGGTATTGGTGAACAAACTTACTACAGAACTATGGGTCTTCAAACATTCACTAAGTTCGTTGAAGCTGAAACTTACCAAGCTGCTGCTACTGTAACAACTGAACAAATACAAGATCTTAACCGTCAATTCGGTATCGATGTTGTAGGTATGGTTGAAAATTCATTAGTGAACGAAGTATCTCAATCAATCAACAAACACATCTTATCAAGAGCGTTTGCTTTAGGATGGACTAACCACAATACATTTGCTGAAGTAGAAGGTCAAAACTTCAACTTGCAAACTGACCCAAGTGCTAGTACAACTTACCAAACATTCAACAATAAAGACGGTGCAACTACTACAATGTCTGTTCCTGTTATGTCATTGTTCGCTGGAGCTAATCCTTCTGCAGCATTTGAAAACCAATGGACTGTTCAACGTAGAGTTTTCTCAAGAATTCTTGCTGGTGGTAACGTAATCTCTCAAAGAGGTCGTAGAGGTCCTGCTAACTTCATTGTTACAAACCTTCAAATCGCTACAATCTTACAAGATTCTGCACAATTCACATTTGCTCCAATGGCAAATACAATCAACCAAAACAACGGTTCACTTTACCCAGTAGGTGCTGTTGCAGGTATGACTGTATATGTTGACCCTAACATGTCTTGGTCTGATACTCGTGTATTAGTAGGACGTAAAGGTGCTGATGAAGAACCAGGATTAAAATACATGCCTTACTTGATGGCTGAAACTATCCAAACAATTGCTGAAGGTACAATGACTCCGAAAGTTGCCGTTAAATCTCGTTACGCTCTTGTTGAAGCAGG
>JALOBO010000101.1 GCA_023228225.1 Clostridia bacterium | reverse complement strand
TTATTTGTTTAGGTAATAATACCCTACTACTATATACGCACTCTTTCTATTTAAAACTTTCTATACAGTTGTCAACAGGCTTAAAATTTGTATTTAGGCAGTGAAATACTGTCGAAAAGCTTATAGTCTTTTAGGACGTATATACTTTATACAAGAATTTGGTGATGCATTTGATAGACGAGTATAAAATATGTAGAGTATGTAAGCAGCTACTTCCTTTGTGCAGTTTTAATACTAGGAAAGGTGCTAAGGATGGGCACAGGAACGACTGTAAAGCCTGCCGAGCAGCTAAAAATAAATTGTGGGGAGAAAATAACAAAGAGTACATAACTGAGTATAATAAGAAATACTGGAAGGAAAATAAAGAAATCTTGGCAGATAAACATAAAGAATATTGGGAAGAAAACAAAGAAACTATGTGTGCTAAAAACAAACAGTGGAGAGAAGAAAACAAAGAACACATTCAGGTGTATAATAAAGCAAAGTATGCAAACAACAAAGAAGCAAACCGAGAGCATAATAAAGCGTATTGGGCAGCTAACAAGGAAAAATTAAAAGAACAATGTAAGAAGTGGAGAAAAGAGCACCCTGACTATTTAACAGAAAAACAAAAAGAGTGGAGAGAGAATAACAGAGAACACTATAAAGAGTACCATGAGAAATACAGAGAGGAGAACAGAGAAATTTTAAGAATTAAAAACCGTGCATGGCTTAAGACAGACGCAGGAAAGAAAGCGTCAACAAAGCACAAACAGAAACGCAGAGAACTAGGATTCAACCCAATGAATGAACGCTTTGAGGGATCAGAGTTCCACCATTTACATGTAGACATGGAGGGCAACATAGATAGTGCAATTGGCTTATTTATCCCTGCAGAGCTTCACAAGTCCATTCCTCACAACCATTCAACATGGGTAGGTATGGAAGAAATAAACGCCGTAGCAATTGACTGGTTCTTCTCAGAAGAATAACTTTTTTCAAAAACAGAATAAATAAAAAAGTTTGAGAGTCACGGCACTCTCAGTATCTTCTCTTGTTTTTTAGTGCGGAAATACCGAAAATTAGCATCATAATGCCTAGTATGGCAGCTATAGGAGTAAACAGGTTAGAGGTTGCGCTCTGTATTGCTGTGTTGCTTTCATATGACTGTTCATATGCTGTGCCTGTAACATTTATATTTTCATCATTCGCGCTGAGTACACCATACATGTAACTCATGCCTACCATAATTACAGCCATTAAGCAAATTATTGGTACTATCTTACTCATTGAGCTCATTCTTACCACCTTTTCCTTTCTTTATCTTGGCTGCTGCTTCTTTTAGATCTCTCTCAACATCAAGCAGGAATACAGGATTTTCAGTTATTACTTTTATGTATGCGTATTTGCAATAGCATATGCAATAAACAATAGCTGTAATATAAGCCAATATTTCCACTCCTGGCGAGAGCACGTCAGTCAGGGCAATTGCAGCTATAGCACCAAGCGAAATTAAAAAGCCCCAATCTAACGTGGTTGCAAATTTCTGTTTCATATTTCCTCCACTACCTTGCTCTCTTTTACGAATTGATATATTTGTAACAAAATTGTTATGCTAATAACGATACCTATAAGTTGAAATACCTGTGATACGGCACTATTCCGTATTACCTCAGTTGATACTATAACTTCATTAGTTGAGCTTAAAAATCTTTCTGTGGTTGTCAGAGTCCCGTCAATAAACAGGTTAGATATTTTAAAGCTGACTATTGCGGGTATTAATGTTGTTCCGACGGATAAAGCTGTAACTCCTCCAGATCCCCATGTAAACAAACCAATGACAAAGAACACTATTCCCATTGCAAGGAGCATCCAAACAGTGTTTATGTCCGTGGTTGTCATCTCTGCGGCAACTGGAGAAATTAAGCTGAACAGTCCTAATACTGTTAGTTCTGATTTCATTTTATCACCTGTATAGTAATAGGTGTTGAAAGTATTTAAATCTGTTCAATAGATTTATATATTTTGCCTGCATATTATACTATAGAAGAGGGTACTAACAATACAAAGGAGATCACACATATGACAAACTATTCGTTTAAAGCACCAAATGGCGACAAGTACACAGCCGAAATATATTCAAAGAAGGCACTCATCGGTTATGTTGTAATAGGAAACATGGGAATAACTAAGAAAAATGGTGTGTACAAGCACATTTCAAACAGTATGAAATTTGTAAGGTCAAAGGTTAAGGCAGATGTGCTTATTGCAGCACACAAAAAGAAGTTTAACTCGTATAAGAAATAAACAGTATAAGGAGATAACAAACATGGCACTTTATGAAGTATCATTTAACAGCGCAAGTGGAAAGAAACGTGTACGTACTAATTTAGAGTTTACTTCCAAAACACAGGCTACGGCATATGCAGATAATCTAAATAAACAGTTCAGCAATAAAAATGCTAGAGTAGTTAAAGGTGACAAGAAGAAATAAGCTGAGTCAAAACTCAGCACTCTTTTTAATTATTTTTCTAATCATTACTTTTTAATCATTCTTATCCTTGAGTGCAAGATAAACCATATAAAATGCACTTAGGACTTCCACAAGGTAAACCAGACTGTTAGGATCTTGAAAGAAAAGTGCATGAATTGTTGTTCCTGTGCCGTACAGTAGAAAGAATTTATCCACAAGCGTATATTTAACTTTATTTTCGTTATCAGTAGGAGTACAAGCCATTCTAAGCCTCGCCATTCAATTTGTTTTAAGTGGGTGGTGTGTTTGTACCTTGGAAATGCAAAGAAAAGAGTGTAATTTGGTACAAACACACTACAAATGATTTATGCGTTAAGTTTCTTCTTTGAAGACACTTTCTTTTTCTTTGAAATATGCGATTTTACATCTTTCTGCATTTCTAACATTGTGGCTTTAAGACTCTCCTCATCCCTATCATTCAGGTACATCTCTAACTTATCTGCATAAGCGTCCATTCCATGTCTTTTAGACCATCTCAGCAGTGGAATAGTTCTACGTGTTGCACTAAATATATCATTTTCACACATGTCCTTTTCTATGCCCTGCACATACTCTTTCATTCCAGTTATACCTGATTTTTTGAGTCCGTCAGCTAAAATCTTTGAAGCCTTGTCTGTTACTTTTCTACACATCATATATTATACCACCATTAAGTAGTTTACTTTACTTTCGATTAACTTACTACATAACTAAACGCTGTTTAAGTATTTAACTATTTCCACAGTCCTTTAATTTTCAGCCCGTCAGGAACATCCTTAAGGACTAATGCATGAGCTCCAATAATTACATTACTACCTATTTTTACATTTCCCAACACAGAAGCATTACAACCTATGAAAACATTATTCCCAATTGTAATCTTTTCAGGATTGCCTTTAGGATTTACCTTTCCTAATGTTACGCCGTGCCTAATATCACAGCCTTGTCCTATCTCTGTACCTGCATTTATGCAAATGCCGAACGGGTGCCCAAAGAAAGTACCCTTAGGTATAGAATCAATATCCACATCACACAAAAACACTAAACGAAGTGGGAGCCTTTTGTTAAGGCACTTCGCTATGTCTGTAATATTTTTTACTCTTTTCCTGACTAAAGTTTTTATAACCCTAAGCTTCACCTGCTCCACCGCCTAATTTTACAATATCTACTACGTAATATCTGCACTGTGTTTCATGGTAAGCAAGCCTTATGCTTACTTTATCCCCATGGGATAACCCAGCTATTTCTGTAGTTTGTCCAATCCAGTAATATGTGCTATTTACACCTTCATTATCAACATTGACAAATAGAGCAGCATGTTTGTTGTAGTAGCCCATATTTTGCCAGTTTAGCGTGCCTGTTTTATAATAGTCCTCATGCATGCTCTGTGTTGCAGCATAGCCTGCTACAGACACACAGACAAGCCAAATTAATAGCATAAGTGTATACTTTACTTTCAAACTACCACCTCATTTATTATCATGTACCTTTTTAACATATTTTAACCCTTGTTTGCCAAGCTCTATTCTCAGGTTCTTATCCACTATTAATTCTTCTAATTTTTGTGTAATATTCTCTATTGTTACACTCATAATTCCACAAGGCTGTTGTAGGAAGTGCTCAAGTTCTGGTTTAATCCATGTACAGCATGGAATTTCCATCTGTTGAGCTTCGTTTGTAAGAACTCCATACCACCCAACTTGCCTTTTATCATAAAAACCAACAGAATCAACAACTATATCACAGGTTTGAATCAATTGCATTGCTTCTTTATGGGGTTTGTTTTCAATTAACAGGCATTCTACGTTTGGATACTTTTTCTTGAGCTGGTCCATTGCTTCCAGAAAATATTTTGTACCTTTGTATAATCTGTTTGTTGGGGCATGTCCAATTATTATTCTACCATCATTTCGATTAATTTTACTTAACCCATGCCAAAGAGTACAATTTGGGAGCCATGTTGCACCAGGTGCCCACTGCAACAAATCAGGAGTAGACACAAAGACTTTATTAGTTAGTATTTTGTGCTTCCATGGTTGTCCTTTCCCTCTTATATCTGTCCCATGATAATGAATTACTATCTCTTTCCCTAACAGCTTAAGCAATGCCATATCTGCACAGGACTGCACAGGAGGTTTATGATAATGGACTCTGTCAACCTTATAGCATAATTTAAGGTATTTAAATAAATTTTTTAGTGAGTGAATGTTTTTTCCACTCATAGGTAAGCTATAATCTACAGGGTAATTGAAAGGGTTAGTCCTATTGATTACTATATTGGAAATATGCCCTGACTCTCTCTCATTATCTCTTAACGCAGTTGCAACACCTGCAGTATTTCCCACGTGAAGAATCTTCATTTTACCCACCTTAGTGTAATTATTGCGAAAGCAACTACAAAAGCTGCAAAGGGTATGTATCTGCACCGCTCTACAGAATCACATAATTCATCGTGTGTCATGACTCTTTCTCCAGACTCTCATAAAGACTTAGTAGCTCTTCTTCTTCCCACCCAAACTTTGCATTTTTGCAGTTGAGAGAGTATTCGACACACTTGGGTATTGCCTCAAGTACTGCCCTGACTGACTCTTCTATATTATCAGGATCTATCAAAATCCCATAACTATTATCTTCAATAAACTGATTCCCTACTGTCCTACTGGCAATCACAGGAATACCACTCATAATATACTCAAATGTTTTTGTGGACCTTGCAGTTTCATACCTGGGCTTTTTATCATATAAGCAGAATCCAAATGAGGTATCTGCAAGAAACTCCTGAATAGTGTTATGAGGTATAACACCATAATAGTGAATGTTATTATTGTCTTCCGGCAGATCGCTTTTATCAAATGCCATACCTGCAATCTTATAACTTATCTCAGGAATATGCTTAGCTAGTTTATTGATTATCTCTACAGACTCAGGTATTTTCCTGTGATTGATAATGCCCACATATCCGAAGTTTACACCACTTCTAAGCTTCCATGTTAAGCCTTCAGGGTAATTATGAAGTATTAGATCGTTTTCTATCTGTTCACTCATCTCAGCGTCTACAACAATTACTCTATCAGCATATGCCATCATTATTTTTTCAGCAATAGACTCTACTTTTTCTGCAA
>JALOBO010000100.1 GCA_023228225.1 Clostridia bacterium | reverse complement strand
GCTGGAATCCTGCATATGAACCGTTAAATTCTTTTGCTTGTTCTGTACTATCCCTTTCATTTCTTTTATCAATAACTTTACTAATATTTTGAGCTTTCGGAAATCCACTTGCATAAACCCATGCTATAGACGTAAACCCCGTATTAAACCCCGCATCCTCAAGCTTTATAATCATCCTGCTTAATACATCCTGTCTCGGAGCACACATAAAGAACCCAAATGCACCAGGCTTTAACACTCTGCAACACTCTTTAAGAGCCTCAATAGACGGAAGTGCTCGATCCCAAGCTTTCCCCATAAAATTATAGCCATAAGGAGGATCTGTAATTATGCAGTCAAAAGTCTCCGCAGGGTACTTTTTCAATGTGTCTTTACAATCTCCTAATAATACTTCATTTTCCATTTATACCACCACCATATAATAAGGACTCTAAAAATATATAAAGTTATTGTGAGTGTTCATCACTCTTTAAAACTTTATCTTTAGAGGGTTTATAATCCACATCATGCAGCACTCGCCACAACATCTCACCTGTCTTTTTCCCTATCTTTCCTTTCATCCACTTAAGATCTTGCCCTAGCAACTCTGCAAATGTTATATCAGGATTACCATTTAACAGTTTATTAACAGTATGTAGCTTAATTCCTGGTACTTGCATAAGCATTTTTAACGTTAAATCTGCTGCACACGACTCTTTATATTCAAATGACTTATGCCCTGACTTAGCACAGTAATCTATCAAATTTTCTAAATTGATAGGAAAGTGTGCGAGTTTCTCAAATGTCCTGACGTGTACGCCTTGAGCTTCCCAGGTTGCTAATCTTGCTTGCATTAAGTCATACCTTAATACACTAGGACCTGCCCAATTTTTGACATAGTAGAAATTTCCACTCTGCTCTATGTCAATTCGTCCTTCCACAAAGAGCGCTACGTCTTGATACATTTCTGCAGATTCCCAAAGTTTCCACGGTAAATCTTCGTGACTGCCAGCAAAGTCATTTATGTGCTTATACTCTACTCCAATATTCACAGGAAAGCCTCTATGCTCACCTGAAATTTGATAATCGCACCTGTCAAGTTTCCCTATTGCAACCTCTGCGCCTTTTTGTGAGAAGTGTTCATAAACACTATAAATCCTAGGTCTCTTTTTTGCGAGTTCTCTTCTTTCTTCGGCTGAATAGTCAGAGATAAAGTAAGTGTCTTTTTTAATAGCTGTCTCAGTTTTGTGATTGAGTTTTAATGCGCTCTGCTCTCTTGTGTCACATGTTATGAAAATTGAAGGATAAGTATTAGACATGATCCTCCACAATTATTTTATCAATCATTTCAAGCCAGTCTGCAGTTGAATTAAGTCTCTGGTGGACACAATCAAATTTCCATTTATACTTTCTGCCTAAGTCTTCTCTTGCATCTTCTCTTGCATCTTCTTCAGTCTTACCAACACCCAAAAGTTCAAATTTGTAATTCTCAGCAAAAACATCACCGTTAATTTCTGACACTACTAATTCAATAGGTGTTTTCAAAGTAAATATTCTACCGTTTGTTATGAAATGTGTTAATCCTATCATTATATCACCATATTTTAATTATTTCCAGTATCTCCACGTAAAGCTCTTTTAAAAGAGGAAGCTGTCTATCTGACAGCTCAAGCCTCTCTTCAAAGTTTCTGCCTAGTTTACTATCCTCAAGTTCATTGAGCTTAAGAACAATTTTATTTATTTTATGGAAGTCGTACATTTAAACCACCTCACAAAATAACTTCTTCCATTTTAATTGATCTATCAACAGGATTGAAAGTTGCCTTAAGGTATCCGACTTTGTTAGGGTGATACCCTGCTGATTCTGCGTAAGAAGTCTGCCCTTCAATGTAGCTACGTAAGAAAGTACCGCTATTTCCAAAGTACACATACTTACACCCATAGTTTCCATTGATAGTCATTGTGTCTCTTACAGCACTGCTCACAAAAAGATCATGAGTATGCCCTGACACATATAGGTCTGCATAGTGAGAGGCGGAGATATTCTCAAGAGAATTTAGCCTGC
Source organism: Clostridia bacterium (assembly GCA_023228225.1). Taxonomy (GTDB): domain Bacteria; phylum Bacillota; class Clostridia; order Christensenellales; family UBA1242; genus JALOBO01. The sequence continues at coordinate 3,619 of JALOBO010000100.1, read as the reverse complement.
TTCCTCTTTGTCTTCCGCTTGAAAAGCCGTGAACCTGGTACATTAGAGTACTACACTTTTTCCCGTATGCTGTATAGCAAAGCCTGTTATACGCTGCATTTCTAAGGTATGGAATTTCAAGGTCATCACAAATTTGTTCTACCATATCAATTTCTGCGTTCTTTGCGTTTCTTTCGTCATGGTTCCCCGTGATAATACCTGCACACTGTGCTGCAATTGGTCTAATTAACTTTTTAACGTATGCGTACTCCTGCCCTATGCCCTGGATCTCAGGGTCTGTGGTTCTGTGGTCATAATTTTTCTGTGTGTGGGGTGTTGACTCGCATAAGTCGCCATTGTGTGTCCAATTGCAACCCGTCTTTTTTATGTAGTCAATCATTTTAGCTAGTGCCTTTTTATCTACATTGCGTGCACCTATATGCCAGTCACTTGTAATAACAGTCTCAAAAGAATCTGCTGTAAATGTCTTACATTCCATTTATACCACCCACCTAAAATTTAAAGAGCTGAGTTACAGCCCTTCCACCCCTGCAAGTTTCCACACATAAAAAGTAACTTCTCTAGGCTGCATTGTCTCAGCGTCCAACTCTTTAGGATCAGGAATAAACTTTTGTGCATCTGCAGTAAATGAGCACTCTTTACCTACTAAATCTGGAGTGGTTGCAACCTCTGTGTAATCTGTGTTAAACTCCACTGCAAACTTAAATTTTTTAAATGACTCAAGGAACCTGGACATAATACTAAACTTTTTAGGCTCAAGAACACCCTTATTATCCACCCACTTGTCAAGTTTCATGTCAAGTCTTAGAGATGGTTCTTCACCCTCAAAATTAATAACAAGATCTGTTCTAGTTCCACCACCGTATGCGGGAGCATCCTCAAGTATTATTTCAGATACTACCGCCTTGAAACTTTCTGTTCTCTTAAAAAACTTGTTCTGGAGAGGAACAACCTTTGTCATCTTATACCACCTCAATATTAAGCATTTTCAAAATTCTTACACACTTTCTTTCTGTCTGTTCATCAACGTCCATTTCACCACACGCAACACGAACCAAAACCTTCATGAGTGCCGCGCTTTCTTCATAAGTAAGGGAGAGTTGCAGCATGTTACTGCATCTCCGGTTTGTTTTTGTTAAGGTTCTTCTTCATATCTGCTATAACTGTCTTAACCTGTCCTGACAGGTCCATGAAATCCTGCCCGATCATGTCATAGACTTCTAGTGAATCACCTTCACATTCCATGTGTCTGGTGATCCTTACTTTTGCGTAGGGTTTAACTTCACCCTTTGCGCCTGTATCTGCGCCTACCTCAACTTCAGTTGTGACAGGCTGCCCGATTGTAGAGATTGTTTCTATTACCTGGTCAGGTGAGTTTTCTTCTTCTTCTTCGTCAAATTCCTCTTCTTCTTCGTCTTCTCCTTCCATAATATCTGCAAGTTCTTCTTCTGTCAGGTCTTCATTCGCGTTAATTTCATCTGCAATCTGCTTCGCTTCTTCTGGTGTCATTTTCTACATCTCCGTATTATAGTTCATTTTGTACTCAGTTTATTTAATCAGTTTCGCTCATTACTGTTTTACTGTCAGGCTTCTTACACAGTCGATAAGAGCCTTATAATTGTCATACTGTGCCAGGGCAGTATTTACCGCCGAAACATCGCCGATTTTGGAGAATTTTACAATATCTTTCAGTTTATCTCCAGCTCTAATATGAAGTTCACTCAAAGATTCAGCAACAGAGAGCTTGTCTCCCATTTCACAAAGTTCTATTATATCCATTTGTACCACCGTTTCAATTTATCATTTTAGCCTGTTGCCAGGACTTGCTTACTCCCGCAAATCTTAGCAACACTTACTAGGATACGATAGTATAAAAACTTTTCGTTAGTAAGTAAAATCATTACCTAGCTTATATACCAAACTTAGATTTTAGCAGATTTTCAGCCTTACATTATACTACCTTAGAGCCAGTTACGCAAACGTTATATACTACTTGTGTGCATACTTTACAGAAACGGAAAAGAAAATTAAAGATGTAAAATCTACAGAATAAAAAATTAAATTATCATAATGGATTCTAAAAATTTAGGTGGTTTAGACATGATGCACACGATGAACACAGCAAAATATATTGTTAAGAATGGGTCTACTGGCAACCTTCAGACCACACTTAATGACTTGGTTGAGCAGGGGTACGAAATTGTTAATCTGTATCAGTTCATGACTGCAGATGGGTTGAAATTCTCACTTGTTATGAAGAGGTGAGGTAATGACCCGCTCACGAAAAATAGAAAAAGAAATTAAAGAAAACTATGAATTTTCAGCTGTTGGGGAAGATTACACAGGTAAGGACCCTGCAGAGTACACTAACATCAATGCAATAGGCTTTTGCCCATACATAGACAACAACAGGCTTGGAAAAGTGATTCTGTCAAAGAAAGGTGAAGGAATTATACACAGAAAATGTGTTGCCTCAAACGGTACTGACAGATTTTATCATTACGCACAACTGCAGGACTTCAAGCCTGTGCAATTCTGCAAAATGCAGAGAGATCCTGAGACAGACGTTGAGAAATGCGAGAAGAACTTTTTAAAGTGCCCTGCGTACCTTGCAGCAATGGCAGAGGAAAAGAAAGCTAAAAAGAGGGTGGTTTAAATGGCAGAGAAAGTTTACATGGATGAAACAATGAAAGTCTATAGTTTTATGGAGTGCCCAGATGCAGTGATTACAGACATGCTGAAAGATGATTTAATAACAGTAGAACTGGAGCTTTACAAAGTTGTGTATAGAGAATTGGCAACTGTGTACATAGTATCTAGGAAAGAGCAGGACTGTGGGGAGACATTCGAGTACAAAACTAAAAAATCAGCACTGAAAAAATACACTGCTCTCCTTGAAGCAGAACTCATGGCAAGGGCTGAGTGGGACGCTGAGGAATGGAACAACTTCAGAGAAGCTGCAAAACAGGATTATCAGAAATGGGAAAAATGTTAGAAAAAGAAGTGGTGGTATAGAGGGGAGTTAATCCCCTCTGGTGGTATAAATGAACAACGATTCTTAAAAAAGATTTGTTGTACAAATACTATATACGCATGTATTATATTTAAATCTATCTATTCATGGGAGTTGTGAAAATGTGCAAGTGTAATTTTAGAAAAAACTGTGAGGGATTTACTGAGGAATCTATCTACTGCATGAGCTACAGTGAGTGCCAGTGCTGCGGTATCTGGAAGCGGTTTGATAGAGGGCAGATAAAAGCTTACAAGAAAGTGATAGATTGAGTCAAATGTACAATGCACGCTGTGAGTATACTAGATCCTGTGAGGCATACTCAGAGTATGCTTTTGCATGTAATAATGATAGAGGTTGCTGTGCAATAAGAGAAAAGTTTATAAATGGTGAAATTAAAGAATTTAAATTATTTGAGAAGTAACTTAGTTAATATACACACAAAGTATTAAATAGAAATACAGCATAATACTGTATCCTTTTAGTAGGAATGTTTGCTTACTAAAAGGATATACAAAGTGGTGGTAAAATGGTAAAGAAACAGATTATTATCAGGAGTGTGTAACATGGAGAACGACAAAAAGCCTTCAAAGGCATTTAGTGAAAAAG
>JALOBO010000099.1 GCA_023228225.1 Clostridia bacterium | reverse complement strand
TATCAAAGCTTAGTTGAAGCTACAGATTACGGTGATGTTACTGGACTATGCGGTGCTAACTGCCGACATTCGTTTTTCCCTTATGTTGAGGGTGTTTCTGAGCAACTCCCGGAAGAAAAGTACGATGAAACAACATATAAAAATGAGCAAATTCAAAGATACAACGAAAGGCAAATACGCTCATGGAAAAAACGTTCTGAAACATTAAAGGCTGGCGGCGTTGATGATTCGGCTGCTACTTCAAAAGTAACCGAATGGCAAAAAAAGCAGAGAGACTTTTTGAAAGGAACTGGGCTTACACGGCAGTACCAACGTGAACGAATAGCTAAAAAATAAAAGCGAGGTAATTAAAATGCCATTATCAAAAGGCAAATCAAAGAAATCATTGCAAAAGAATATAGCAACCGAAGTTAAGGCTGGCAAAGACCCGAAGCAGGCTGTAGCCATTGCCTATAGTGTGCAAAGGCAAGCTAAAACCAAAAAGAAAAAATAGTCGTTTATCTGCGCCACAGGCAGTTAGATAGAAAGTTAGTGAGGAAGTAAGACAATATGATTTTAAAATATCAAGACGGAGAAAATTTCCGTATCATTGATGGCATTAGCGAGGTTAAGCACAGGAGCATCGACATTGATAGTTGCGTATCAGATTATGACCGCAGTTATGGCGCCGAATACGAAAAAGGCAAAGACCCAGCAGAATACATGAACGGAATCCAACTGAGCGCAAACATTGTCAAAGCCAATAAAGCATTTACCGTTTGCGCAGGGGAATGGGACGATGAAGGTGTAAACGGTCATTCCGTCAATAACCTTGATGAAAACAGTCTTGAATATCCGACAGAATCAATAACTGCATTCTTTACTTCAAAGCGCGGCGATTATGACGCAGTGCAGATAATAACAAATCATGCAGCTTATCTAATGAATGACAGCGGCCAGACAATTGAACGGCTGAACTAAAAAGATGGCGCTCTGTGGCAGCGCCTATTTTGAAATGAAGGTAATAAAATGCCAGTACATAAAAATAAAGGCGGTTATCAATGGGGCAACAGCGGCAAGGTGTACAAGGGCAAAGGCGCAAAAGAAAAAGCCGCAGAGCAAGGCAGGGCGGCTTTTGCCAATGGGTATAAAGGCAAAGGGGGAAAGTAATAGTGGTTAAAACAGGCGATAGAATTGAACGCGATGGTCAAACCTATGAAGTCTTAATTGCCGATGATAAAATCTTTGTTATCGGCAAAATAAATGGTGATCAAACTGATTATGAACGCCCTGAAATCTATTCTAACAATAAAAATATTCTTTCCCTTAAAGAACTTCATTTTAAGGTGGTGAAATAAATTGAAAAACGCTGAAAAGATTTTTGATAAGCTCGCAAGTTTAAGCAACAATTACACGCAAGCTGCTTGTGTTGGCTTAATCGCAGAGATTAAAGATTCTGGTGAAGATGAAGCAACACAGAATGAATTTATTTCTGTCGCACAAAAAACAATGAGTTCGGAAACAAAACGCATTGCAGATGTCAACGCACTTATCCAAAAATATGGAAACCCTGAAAATATCGACCCAGCGGACGACGAAGAAGACGATTATTATTAAAAGGAGATAAAATAAGTGGGTGAAAAAAGTATTACAGTTAATGACCTTATCAAATATCTATCGGGGCTAACAGAGGAACAGAAAAATTTTGATATTAAAATAGAAGGATGTGCTTTTAGTCTAAATAATATACGGATTTCTGAAAAAGAAATCGAAATAGACAGCACAGGTTTTTAATCGAACACATTAGCCGTCCAAACAGGGCGGTATTTTTACGCCTAAAATTAAGAAAGAGGTAAAACAATATGAATTTTGGTAAAGCGCTTGAAGCATTGAAAGCGGGCAAGAAAGTAGCTCGTAAAGGGTGGAATGGCAAAGAACAATATATAGAACTTGCTACAAATATTAGTTATGTTAACTCCCAGGGCAATGTTATCAATGTAAACCATGAGCAGATGGGGAACAAAGCTATTGCTTTTATAGGAACCAGTGGCATACAACTTGGATGGCTTGCAAGTCAAGCTGATATGCTATCAGAAGATTGGAAAATAGTCGATTAAATCGCCTAAATGCAGGCGTTAAAGCATTTTTCGACCCATAAGTTATGTCGTTAAACTGCCTAAATTCGTCCACTCACAGGACGTAAAAGAGGGAGTAATAATTATGGCATTTTCACGTAAAGCGTTAAAAGATATTGGCGTTACCGATGACCAACTTGAAAAAATCATGGCTTTGCACGGCACATCACTTTCAGATTATCAGCTGAAATCCGAATTTAATGATGCCGTGACAAAAGAAGTTGACAAGCAGACCGGCGAAGTCAAGAAACAGTTTGAGGGCGTCGACCTTAAAACGCTGAAAGAGCAGGCTACACAAGCTGAAAAGTTGCAGTCTGAACTTGAAAAGACAAAGCTCAATTACACAATCGAAAACCGCCTTATAAAAGAGGGCGCAGTCAATGCTAAAGCGGTTAGTGCCTTGTTGGACCCGTCTAAAATCAAAATTGAAGATGGGGAAATAAAAGGCATTGATGAACAAGTAACAGCATTGAAAGAATCCCAACCGTGGGCGTTTCCACAGCAACCGCCAAAAGCGGGAGGCTTGCGGCAAGGGACGGAACAGCCTCAAATTACCGGGGTTGAGGCTGAATTTCTGAAACGAAATCCCGGACTAAAAATTGATTAAAAAGAGGTAATTAATATGGCACATGCTCTACCTGACGTATACTCCAATTTAGTTTTGGCAAAACTCCGCAAAGAACTTTTACTGAAAGACGGCATTATTTTTAACAACGATTATCAGGGTACTGCTGTAGCAGGCGCGGTTAAAATTCCGGTACGTGATACCGAAGTCGCCGCGAGTAACTACGATAAGGCAACCGGCGCGACGCTCGGAACTGGTACGACTACATATAGTACTATGACAATCGACAAGGATAAAGCCGTAAATGAAATTATCGATGGCTATGACGCTGCCGCCGTGCCCGATGGCATTGTCGCAGAACGTCTTGACAGTGCGGCTTATGCCTTACAGTATTCTATCGATACAGACGGTGCTACAGAACTCATCACAAACGGTACTACCCTTGGGATTGGGCTTACAACCAAAAGTACTATTTACAGTTCCATTGTAGATATTCGTAAAGTCATGTCAAAAGCCAATGTGCCTAATGACGGTAGACGCTATTTGCTTGTTACGCCGGATTGCTATGCGCTTATGCTCAAAGACACGGATAACTTTATCCGCCAGGGCGATATTTCGCAGGAACTTGTACAAACCGGTGCAGTAGGCAAATATGCTGGCTTTATTGTCTATGAATGGAATGATACAACCGCAAACCTGCTTTGCATTGCAGGACATCCGAAATTTGCGACACGCGCAAACGAATGGAGTGTACCGGTAGCAATCAACAATCTTACTAACGCCTATATTGGTTCTTCCGCAGTACAAGGACGTATGGTATATGCGCATAAAGTACTTCGCGCGGCTGCTATTCAGTGCGTTTATGCTCCTACAGAATTGATAGCTACAGCAGCGGTTTCCGACACGAGCGGCAGGACTGTTGTTACTGTTACAAATGCCACAGAGGGCGCTACACTGAAATATCGTGTTGCTCCAGTTGTTGCGTCTGTATACCATGACGATACTTCCAGCGGATATACTTCCCTTACTTCTGGCACAACAAAAATTACAGCGGCTGACGGCGTAAACATTGAAGTCGTTGAAGTCGATGAAGATGGTCTTGTAGTTGGCGTTGGCAATGTAGCATCTGTACCGTTGGCATAATAAAAAAGGCGGTGAATTTTAATGGCTTATACGGCTTACATTGACAGCGAATTTTATACGAATACGTATCAAGGCACTACAATTGACAGTGCTATTTTTCCTCGCATTGCATTGCGGGCAAGTGATGAGCTTGACAAACTTACCGCCAATATCGTTCGAGCAAATGGGTTAACGAGTTACAGCGATGACGCGCAAGAAGCTATTAAATTAGCAACTTGCGCATTCGCTGAATCTCTTTCACAAATAGACATAGCTACAGACAGCGCGGGACTTATGGCATCGTCCGAACATGTGAACGGATATAGCTATTCCGGTATTGACCAAACAGCCATTACAGCGGCATTGGCAACTGCAAAACAACAGGCATGGGCATATTTACAGCGTGGTGGATTTACGCGGGCGGTGTGTTTGATATGAAAGTAATATCAAGACGGGCAAGACCATTTAATGTAACTTTATACAATTATGTATCGACAAGCGCAGGCGTTATGACCTTTCAGCGCACTTCTATCCAACGTGTATCTCTTGACCTTGCATATCAGATGGAACTGGCAAAACGCGGCATAAGTACCACAAACACGGCATCACTTATAGTTGATTTGCGGGATATAGATACTACAAGCAACCGAACATTTTTGACCTATGAAGCGTGGAAAGCATTAACGGATAAAGCCGATTATTTCACATTTAATACAAATTATGATTTTTTTGTAGTCGGAGAAGCTGCTGAGACTATGCCAACTACCACAAAAGCGCAGATGATAGCAAAATACCGATGCTATAGCGTGACAAGCGTTGCGATACCTGCGAGTAATAGCGGCACACCGATTATTTTACAGGTGACTGGAAAGTAGATGATAATATGTCAAACGCAAAATTTATTAAACCTGATGGCGAACGTGTTCCGGCTTTAGCCCCCGGCACTTTTTCAGTAACCGAAACTGGAGCGCCGCGTCGGGTTTACTTTGGCACAAATAAAAACAATGTGTATTTGCCCGATAAAGAGGGCGTTAACAATCTAATTGGGAACGGAATTACTGCAATTGGCGAAACAATGGCGACTAATGTACATTATGTTGATGGTTCACGAACTGATGAATATACAGCAGACGGCAGTGTAATTTATCCATATAAAACAATTTCAGCGGCTATTACAGCGGCTAACTCCGGCGATACAATATTCGTATGGCCTGGAACATACACGGAGGATTTAACGCTAAAGCCTGGTGTGAATCTTGTAGGACAGTCAAAATTTTCTGTTTATGTTGTTGGCACAGTTACTTTCGATACTGCTGGTACAGTATGTTGTGAAAGAATCATTTTCAAAACTTCAGGTGACGGCAATACATTAAATTTTGCCGGTACAGGTGTTCAAAACTTACAATGCCGGTTATGCAATTTTGAACATACGTCCGGTAATGGTCACTGCGTATATTGGACGAATACAAACGCTTCAAGCAAATATCAGCATGAACACGGTAACTTAACGCAAGCCGTATCCGTTGGCGGGGGCACAGCCTTTACAAGTGCAGCAACAGCGGCAGGCAGCGTTATTATGCAGATGGCAACGGTACAAATTAGCGATAGCGCAGACAATATATGTGTTAATCTTGGCGGTGCTATTACATGGACACACACGCAGGACGCTATAACCGGTCAAGTGGTTACAGCAAATACAGCACGATTCAATATAACCCTTACGGTGCTAACAACTGGCACAGTGCCTGTAATCGTCCATAATTCAACAAATGCAACTCCATCATTACTGACAAGCGCTGTTGTTACAACTGCTTCTGCCACGTATGCCATTGACGGTGTGGGTGCGTTCGTATTTATGGCGCTTGTTTATG
>JALOBO010000098.1 GCA_023228225.1 Clostridia bacterium | reverse complement strand
ACTTGGAATATCTCCTACCAGTAGTGCTGATAATTCAATTGCGGATAAAATCAAAACATCATTGAAAGGAATTTATTCTATTTTAATCGCAAGTAGTGCACTCCTTGTAATTGGAACAATCCTTGCGTTTAGTGGACACCCAGTAATAGGCATTGCGCTAATGGCTGCTGGCGCAGTGGGATTAGCTGTTGCGGCGGCTTTAGAATGGGGTTCACTTGCACAAGCATTAAAAGAACAAGTAAGCAAAATGCAAATATTAATTGGCGGCGCGTTATTAGTAATTGGCGCGATTCTCGCATTTTCAGGAGCTGCGGTTCCTCTTGGCATTGGATTGATGATTGCGGGTGCCTCAAATTTAGCCACAGCGATAGCAGTAAATTGGAGCAATATGGATTCAAGTATAGCTGGCGAATTAGCTACAATTTTAGGGTTAGTCGCAGGTGCATTTCTTGTATTAGGCATAATGCTTTGTTTTTTAGGAGCAAATGTAGGGCTTGGCATTGCTTTGATAGCTATTGGCGCAGTATCTTTAGCCGCTGCAATAGCGGTTGACTGGAACAGCACAAGTAATCAGGTAGCAACAACTATTAGTTTAATTGCCGGAATTGTATCGGGCGCTTTGCTCGCTATTGGTGCAATTATGGTATTTACCGGAGGCAGTTTACCTCTGGGTATTGGACTTATGATAGCAGGCGCGGTTTCTTTAGCTGCTACTGTAGCGGTAAATTGGAATTCTACAAGTACACAGATGACGCAAACAATATCTATAATTACAGCTTTAGTAAGTGCTGCTTTATTAGTCATAGGCGCTGTTTTAGTATTTGGAGCTGGCAGCACTCCACTTGGGATAGGTTTAATGGCGGCTGGGGCTGTTGGATTGGCTTCTACAGTTGCAGTAAACTGGGATAATATTCAAGACGCATTGCAAGGACCAATAGGGACGATTACAGCTCTTGTTGGTGGTGCTTTATTAGCATTAGGCGCTGTATTGGCTTTTAGCGGTGGCGCATTACCTCTCGGGATAGGTTTAATGGCGGCTGGGGCTATAAGTTTAGCGGCTGTTGTAGCCTTAAATTGGGAGAATATTATTGAAGCATTGCAAGGCCCGATTGGAGAAGTCACAGCAGCAATTAGTGCAGCCTTACTTGCCCTTGGTGCTTTATTAGCTTTTAGTGGGGTTGCTTTACCCCTCGGTATTGCAATAATGGCATTAGGAGCGGTAGGTTTAGCAACTGTTATTGCTGTAAACTGGAATACAATTGTTACCGCGCTGCAAGGCCCGATTGGCTTAATTACAGCAGCGGCAAGTGCAGCATTGTTAGCCCTTGGCGTTATACTTTGCTTGTCGGGGGTTGGAATACCTCTCGGGATAGGACTAATATTAGCAGGGGCTGCAGGCCTTGCAACAGTTGTAGCAGTAAACTGGGATTATATACCCGATAAAGTATCCGGTATATGGAAATCAGTTGAGGGCGGCACTAAAAGTTTTATAAATTGGATGGTTAGCGGCATTGAATGGATGGTAAACAAAGTAATCAGTGGTGTCAACTGGATGATAGACCAATTAAATAAAGTGTCATTTTCTGTCCCCGATTGGGTACCTAAAATTGGCGGTAAACATTTTGGATTTGATATCAGCAATATATCCCCTGTTTCGCTCCCACGTTTGGCACAAGGCGCTGTAATCCCTCCGAACCGCCAATTTATGGCGGTACTCGGTGACCAAACAAGCGGCACTAATATTGAAACTCCGCTTAACACAATGGTAGACGCATTTAAGACAGCACTTTCGGAATCGGGAACATCAAATACAGGGGCACAGCAAATTATAATTAATGCTTCCGGAGATGACGCAGGGTTAATAAAATATATCAAATTCAGCCTCGATAAAGAGAATAGCCGAGTAGGCACAAGATTAGTAACAGGAGGCGGGCGGTATTGATTACGATAGATGGGGTAAATTATAATATTCCGATTGTTTCGCTAAAACGTACCGCTGATTTCCTTGACAAATACGCAAATCGTACAGAGGACGGCAATTTAGCACGGAAATTAATCGGAGTTTATTTCAATTATTCGTTAACTCTTGGCGGCAGCGATTCAACAGCGGTATATACAGCAGTTTGGAATAAACTTACAGAACCAACGGAATTTCATACCGTAGTAGTTCCCGCCGACGATAGTACATTTACTTTTATAGCGTATTTTTCGACTATAAGTGATAACCTTAAAAAGCGTAAAGACGGTAAAAACCATTGGACAGGATTAACCGTTGACTTTACCGCAAAATCCCCAGCACGTACACCATAAGGGGGAGCATAGATGGAACAAACAGTAATAGCATTAGACTTAATCGATGTTTCCGCAAAGCCCGACAGTACCTTAACTTCAACAGATAAGCAGCCTTTTGTAGATTTAACACAATTAAAAAGTGATAGTCTTTCAGTGCCAAAGTATGCGACACTGGAAGATAATTTTTTTCTGCTTGATGGAACTTTCGAACCATTCCCCGAAACACCGGAAAGTGAAGATATGGGTTATTGGAGTTCTTCTCAATCGGACGAAAACGGAGAATTTACAACAAATCCCATGCTTGAAATAGACTTTACAGAGAATCATACAAGTGCGGGATTAACCTTGACTTTTTTAGAAGATTATCCACTTGAAATTAATGTGAAATGGTATACGCTTGCGGGAGTTAAAATATCAGAAAAAACATTCGAACCGGACGCGCTTTATTATTTTTGTGACAATCAAATAGAGGATTTCGGCAAAATTACAATTGAATTTATTAGAACGAAACCATATCGATATATAAAACTGGAAAAAATAGATTACGGTGTATACAGAGAATTTTCAGAAGATGAAATCACTGCCACATCTATTACCGAAGAAGTTAACCCTATATCCTCTGAAATAACAATTAACACAGCAAAATTTTCCTTGCATAGTGATAATGGGGATTATGATTTAACCGGATTGCATGGCGTTTATAAACTGTTTCAGCAAACACAAAAAGTACATTTAATTCAAAAGTTTGACACAGAAGAAAAGCAAATGGGAACGTTTTACCTTGACACATGGAAAAGCCCAAATGAATATAACGCTGAATTTACAGCGGTTGACGCAGTTGGGCTAATAGATAAAACCGATTTTAAATTAGGACAAATCTATACAAACGAAACCGCTGAAAATATTATTGATGCAATTATGGCATCGGCGGGCATAACGGATTATACAATTGAGGACGATTTAAAATCCGTTACATTGTCTGGCTGGATACCGATATGTACTCACCGCGAAGCATTACAGCATGTGGCTTTTGCGCTGGGCGCAATTGTAGACGATAGTCGTGGGAACACAATCAAAATTTACAAGGGGGCACAATCTTATGGGCGGGTGATTCCCCGCAGCCGTAAATTCAGTGGTGGCTCTACAACGCTTTTAACCTATGTTTCAGACGTTAATTTGACCGCTCACAACTATGCTTTAAAAGATGATTCGGAACAAATTTCGACTGGTACTTATGCTATAGGCACATACGAAATTCATTTCGATACGGCGGTATTTGATTTAGCGGCAACAGGCGCAACGATTACAGAATCCTATCCAAACTATTGCATAATAACTGTTGGAACGGCAGGAAAAGTAACGTTAACCGGCTACAAATACGAGGATAATTCCAGTGTATATAATTACGGTGTGGCAAATTTGCCGTCCGGTGCTGGAAAAAATTCTATATCTTGCAAAGACGCAACCTTAATATCGCTTTCAAATGTAGCCGAAATTGCACAAGAGTTATTTATTTACTATCAATTGCGGTATGAAACATCAGTAGAAATAGCATTAGAAAATGAATTATCCGGCGAAAAAGTCGCAGTACAGAGGGCAAGCGGAACAGCTTACACAATGGAAGCCATTGAAAAAATGGATATTGATTTAGTCGGAGGATTTACCGCAAAGATTACCACATTAGGCAACGGAATAAATATTTTATCCGCTGATTATCTCAACGAGAAATATATTGGCGAAGATTTAGGGGTGATATAAATTGTGGGTAACGCCAATTTATGACAGGACACAATTAGACGTAACAAACAAAACATCAAAAGGATATTGCAACTACATAGATTTAAACCGTATTGAACAGGACTGCGATTATCTCGCAGCCCTTTTTAATGTCACAATTTCAACAAAAGAATGGGTATGTACAGACTTTCCAACGCTATCCGAAATGGACCGTATTAAAAACAATATAAATGCTGTCCGGGACGCATACCACACATATGTTAACACGCCCGCAACGCCCGATACGCCTTACAACACATATTTAAAGGCAAATGATATTGAGCAAATCCTAAGCGACATGAAAGCCCTCTATGACAAGAACGCGCAAGACGTATTTTATGCCGGTGAGATTTATTCCGGCGAAACGATTGGAGTGATTTAATTGGCTTATGAATCCAAAACATGGGTAGACAGAGTAACAGAAAATCCAAACCGCCGCCGCCTTGAAGATACCGGAATTACGGATACATATGATGTTGTCCGCGATGAGGGCGTAATAACCGCAGAGGGCGATAAAATTAACGCGACAAATCTAAATGGGCTTGAAACGCGTGTAGGGACTGCCTTTACTGCAATGGGAATTGATACTTATTCATGCACTAAAACAGGCACAGTTTACGACCTCAAAAACATTCATTCCCCCACAAACGGCAAATTTCAAGCTGTGGCAGATTATACGGAGGGCGACACTTTCCGCATTAATCCAACCGACCAATTTTTTAACCACGACAACGCGGTCGCAGGATTTATCAATAATACTAACGGAACATTAAATGCGTCTGCGGTTGGAAACTATTCCTCTCCATTGATTATTATATCCCCATCTGTAGCATATAAAATTGTCGGGCATACCTATACACAACCAGTCGCAAGCGTCGGATTAGCATGGTATGACAGCACAGGAGCATATATCAGCGGCGTAAATTATGGCGGTGCAACAGGTAACGGCACTTATACCGCTCCCGCGACTGCCTATTACGTCCGTTATACTATAAACACAATAGATTTAACCGTATCACTGTTTGAATTGAATTCATCTACAAATACAGATGTAACATATACTTCCGCAACAACCGCGATACTCCCAAATGGTGACTTTTTACCGAATGAAGCATTTAAAACAGATTCTTGGTTACCTTTTATTTATGATTCCGAGAATGATAAATTAAATTTCATTTCAGCTGGCGGCGCGTTTGAGCTACCTAATTATGCGGGTAAATTAATTGTTCACGTTGCTTCTTCCGATAGTGGCAATGTTGACGGTACAAAAGTACGTATTCGCAATGAGCAATTAGGCTCTAATTACGTGCAGACAATTGACGCTTTAGGCAATACAACGTTTTCCTTGCTTGACAATCATACCTATTATGTAGTGCTTTTGGATTATCCGTCAAGCTATTACGGCACGGCGGCAACTGTTACAATAACAGGCGGCGAAACGCAGGAATTAACCTTAACACTGGATACAACACCACATATCGTTGGGTGGCGCATGAATATTGACACAGGCATTGTCGAGTACACAGATGGCGCGGCAGATTTTGAACCTATGACGGTCGAAAGCGGTGTTTTTCATGCCGGTTCATGGGAAAACCAATGGGCGGCAAACG
>JALOBO010000017.1 GCA_023228225.1 Clostridia bacterium | reverse complement strand
TTGGGTGGACCCTGCCAGTTACAGGATTAATAAACTTAGACTCTCCATACTGCTTAGTTTTCCTATCATATCCTAGCAATGGATTAATAAACCCTGAAAGAAGCTTTTCATTACCCTTCCATATTTTGAGATCTGTTATTATTGGGTTGCCTTGATACTTAGACATTTCCTGCTTTCCTGTGCCTGCCATGTTCTTTAATCCTTTCCTGTGCAAAGCCTCAAGAAGCTGTTTAGGGCTTGTAAGATCAGGTGTTATCTGAGTCACTCCACCAAAAAGCGTCATTTGCTTTCCTTTTGCGTCTGACTGCTCATAAGTTAGTTCAGCTTTTAAAGTATCTTCCACAGAATCTTTTTGTGCCCTGACTGTCGCCTCTATTTCTTTCAGTGTTGGTATGTCAACATTTGCACCAGAGAGCTCCATCCAGGCAACTGCAGGAACACAGTTCATCTCTATTTCTAATGTATTCCATAGGTTGAGGCGTGCAACTTCTGCAAGCTGCTTTTTCATTATTGTTTCCAAATGCACAATATCCTGATAAGCATATTCTACTTGCGCAGGTGAAGGCTCTTTGCCATAGACAAAACTTCGCTGCAGGGTTTTATCTAATGTGATTCCACAGTATTTCTCTGTGAGTTCATTAAGTGAAGTTCTACCACTGACACCACCTGTTATTACATGCTCTGCAATCATGGTATCATAGACATTTTTTAGAGTTATGTTTAAATGGTGCTTGATAAATTTGCACTCAAAGAGTAGGTTATGTCCTACTACTACTGCTTTTTCAAGGAATTTAAATTTCTCAGGCTTTATTTCGTCATTACATTTGATAGCCTTAAAACCATCTGCAAGCATCACCTGCACAGTTACTATTTTTGATCTGTAAGGATCTGTACCACAGTCAGCAGAATCGTCTGTTTCAATGTCTAGGTACACTAGGTTTTGAGTTGTAAAGTAATCCTTGTCCACTTATACCACCATTTTATTTAACAGGCTCGTTAATGTGAGCCTGTTATAATTGGAGTTATTGGTTATATAGTTATCTATACTCAGATACTAACAGTTGATTCTTCTATGTCCTCAAAGACTACTTTATTTACCTTAATGTTAGTGTTTTTCATTTTATAATGTCTTACAATTCCGACATATTTATTCAACAAATCTCTTTTGACACTCCAAAGATTTTCATCACAAAGGTTTTCCACTGCATTACTTTTTGCTTTTCTTTTGATTTCCAGACAAAGACTATTAATTATAGTTTTATACTTTTTGTCAACATTCATATAAGTGTTGTTGTTTAGTCTCTGCTGCTCAGGTATTCCGGTTACACAAATATTATAAGGAAATACCTTAAGCATAAATCTGTAAGAAGTGTTTCTGCGCTCGTCATAACCTTTGATTTTTCCATTGCCCTTTACACTCACAGGATCAAGACACATAGGCAGGTGCTTAACTGAACACTGACTTTCAAACATTTCTACAAGATCCTTATCATCAACCTGATACTTAGTAAATGCAAAAAGTACATTTGGATTCTTTTTCCCGTAGGTTGTTATCATTTCTACAGTCCAGTCAATTTCTTCTATTGCCTCAATTGCATCAACAGGAATAACTACACAGTCAGAAACACTTAATGCGTGCCTGCAACTTTTATTGTTCTCAATAATTGGAGTAGTGTCAAATATGATATAGTCAAAATACTGCTTGTAAGTTTCAATTAAATTAACAAATCGCTTCCATGTCTTGTCTTCCCCTCCCTGAGTTTCTTCAACAAATTTAACTGTAGGTATTAAACCATTGCTGCCAGGTATTAAAGATATTGAAGCACCGTCTGGCTGTTTTATGTCTCCTCTTACATGTATAGGCACATTTATTGCATTTCCGTGCATGTTTTTAAGTTCTGTATACACATTTGAAAGTGTGTTTTCTCTGTATGATGGCTCGTTGCCATTTACATTAAAGCACTTTCCAAGACTTCCCTGTGGATCAGTATCAACAAGCAATACTCTATTGTTTTCTTCAAACAAATAGTTTGCAAGATTAAAACAGGTAGTTGTCTTTTGACAGCCACCTTTGTGATTTCCAATAGTTATTACAGTACATTCGTGCTTTTCATTAAGCTCAGTAAGTTTTGCCATGTGTTTTCTAATCTCATTTGTCATTTATACCACCAACCTTTTTAATTTTTAAGAGTTATTCCCCACCCGAATTTTAAACACTCACTCATAAACGTTTCTGTGTTCTTTCCAAAATAAATTAAAGCGTGATTCTTTAGTTCCCCCTTAAGAGGGAATACCACTGCATTTGCATTTTGAGCACATAACTTAAACCATTCTGCACTTGTATCATTTCTTACAATTGCAATGGCTTCCACTACTCCACCGTCAAGATACCTTGACACTAACTTTTCAATGTACTTTTTAGGTTCACCCTCTGGAGACAACAAATCCAACCACACTTTACCAGACCAATTTTTATTAAGTGTTTGTGGGTCTTCGTACTCATTATGTGAATCAATTATGTATAGACTATTCTTTGACTTGCAAGCAGTAAGCGTAATTTCACCCATAATTACTTTTGCACATTTTATATATGGGTCATAGGGAGTTACTGGAATTGCAGCTTTTGCAGCTTTTACAGCCTTTTCAACTCTCTCTCTATCGTGGCGTTCACGTTCTAATGTTGCTTTTCTTAAAATCTCTTCATCTACTCGCTTTTGTTCAAGCATTATATTCTCAAGTTTCTTCCTCTGAACTTCCTGCATGTGTTTAATTTCAGCTTCCAGCTTTGCTTTTTCAATTGCTTCTTTTTCTTTTGCAATAGCTTCACCATCTTCTAATATCTCTTCTTCCTCTTCATCTTCTTTTTCGGCTGAAAGTACCTGCTCTACAATTTCTGCAAGGCGTTCATTCTCTCTGTCTTCTTTCTCTTTTGCAATGCGCTCTTTTTCCAGTTTTAAACGTTCTTCACGCTCAATCTCAAGCTTTTTACGTTCATACTCTTCTTTTTCTTCACGTTCTTTTTTAAGTTGTGCTTCCATTGCATGCCTTTTTTCTTCAGCTTCTTTAAGAAGTATATCCCTGTTTTCTCTGCTTACTCTTGTGGCTGCAAGCTCAATATTTTCTTTTCCTGTGATTGCGTATGCTATTATTCTTTTCTGTGTTTCTTCGTCAAGTTCTGCAAGTTTGTTAATTTCTTCCATGGTTCCTTTGATATAATCATCCAGAAGATCATTTACCTTACAGCCTGTGACGATTACGATTCTGTCTACTGCTGTTGTAAAGTTGGCTGCGCGTTCTACTGTTGCTGCACCAATACTAAGTTGTTCAGCAAGCTTGAACCTAGTATCTTTAGACTCATCATTTTGATGAGTCTTATTTGTATATCTATTTACACCGCGTTCTAACTTTTCTATCAAATACCGTCTACCAATAATGTAAGTCCTCTTTTTCTTGTTCGGGCTCCTGCGGCTTAGCTGAATATCACACATCCACCTTTTAACATCTTCCTTAGTGTTAAATTCACGCTCAACAGTCACAAAAGGAATATTATGTTTCTGACAGATGCTATAGCGATTATGCCCATCAACTATGGTTTCATGCCCTTTCCAAACAATAATAGGCAGTGTCTCATCATAACCTTCAGATAAAAGATTATCTTCAAGTCCTTTGTATTCTTCCTCTGTAAGCGGAGGAATCAAATCTCTTAACTCATTATCTATTTTCAGTTCTATCATTTATACCACCTTAACTTATTCTGTCTGTTTTACTGTTATACCACCTTACACAGAATAATAGGCTGTTCTTGTATTTAAACATTGTTACTTACTACTGTTACAACCTGAAAATATTATTTTAGCCTGTCAAATTAAACACAAAAAGAGAAAGGAAGGAGGAAAGAAAAGAAAAGAAAAGTAAGTAAATTATTTCAAGAGCGCATCACCGTGCCAAGGTAATTCACCTGCAACATCATTCACACATTCACTACCAACACAGCCACCAAGCATATTAATAGCTGATCTAACTTCGCGCTCAAGGTAATTTGTACTAAATTCTATATTTCTAAACAAGAAACCTCTGTACTGTGCACTTGTTTCAGGATCTTCAAGGATTTTAAGATCCCCTCTAATAACCATTGTATAGTTAAGCAGATCAGTAAGCTTTTCAATTGTAGAATCTACACTGCTTAACTCCTCTGTGTGTTCTTCAACTTTCTGAATAATTACATTCACAGTATCGCCAGGGCATATGCCGTGCTTCTCTGCAATGTCGTTAATCGTTACTCTGCATTTTGTCTGTACCGTGCGTTCTCCGCATTTTATTATTTCTCCCATAGTACCTAATAGTACCCGAAAGTATAAATAACTATCTAATATTATGAAACCTGTATGAGACAGTTTAAAGTAAAACTTTTAGCCTGTCAAAGATCATAGTAAAGATTTACCTCTCTAAAGTTGCATGAGGCTTACGGAGAAGCCCATAGTAAAGAAAATAATTAAAGTTGGTATGTTTGTATGTCTGAACTTCTCAGAGGATCAAATGAGCATAAATTTAGATAAACGGAATATTTTATTTTTGCCTGTTAATTTCCTGTGCAAATGCTCAAAAGCTCAAAACTGCTTTTAGAATACTTTTCTAAACAAAAAGTGTGCCGACCTTTTTGCTTGTGCCGACCAAAAACACTATCAGTAGTATACAATCGAGAAGCGGACATATGTGCCGACCATAACTTAAGCCACTGCATAACGGAAAATCCGTATTTGTGCCGACTTTTTTTTACATAGGAGACTCTAGTATGTTTACACGTATGTTTACATATGAGCATTTATTCTGTAATATTATTTTATAATTAAATATTGTTTTACCTACTTTTACTCGGCACACTTGGCACTCTTACTGTTTTTAGCCGACACAAGGTATTGGCACATGCCATGACACAAAGCAATTTTTTGGTGGCACAGAAAAATTTTAGTGAATTTTAGCAGATTTTAGAGAAATTTTCAGAAAATTCTCAAAAATTCTAAAGAAATTACTCAAATGTTGCTCTAAAGATACTTTTCTAGAATTAAAAAAAAATTGCTTGTGTGTTCAATCACACAGAGCATTTTTAAAATCGTCTAGCACAGAAGTCTTTTCTTCTACGTGTGTTGCATTTGCAAAGGTATTTAATCCTTTTTCGTCTCCTTCTTCATTTTCCATTAGTTTTATTCCTGTGAAAACTCTAACCTGCTTAGAATCTCCAAGGATAGATTTAATTTCAGGTGTTACAAATCCACACAGTTTTTTCATACGTTCTCTTTTTTCTGTTACTGTTATGCCTATCTGTCCACACCAATATTTCAAACCGTTTTTAATTTCTTGCTCTGACAGCTCAGGCATACCATGTATTTTCCTATATTTGTTGTATGCTTCATAGACTGTTACATTTGGTATAACTCCGCCTAGTGGGTCCTGGTCTATGCAATCGTCAACAAAATATTTCATAGGATTACTTTTCATATCATATTCGAGTCCTTTTTGTGCAACTGTCCTCTTATCAGTAAATCTCTGATTTCTCTCTAATCTTTTTAGTCCTTCTAAAGCCCATTTGAGCACTCCAGACATTTCTCCAGAGTCTTTTATTAGCTCTGCAAATCCTTTTATATCGTCTTTTGTATCCGATATTGGATTATTGAAAGATATAATTACATCTCTTCTTTTATCTCCAGTAGTGAAAGCGTCCTTCTTAGGCATCTTGTTCAATGCAAATATCAATTTTGCATTATTGATAAAATCAAAAGGCACTCCATAAGGCAACCTTGCACTAATTTTATCAGTGTTTGAAGACAGTTTTTTAATATTTTCAGTATTCTCTATTTTCTTTGCTCCAATGTCACCGCAAATATTTGCACGCTTACCATGGAGTTTAGCCAGGTAATAGTCAACATTGTTATGGTCTGTCAGTTGGTTAAGTGTGGCTGAAGAAGTTGCCTCATTTCCAAGTAAGTAAGTTAAAATTTTTATTACTGTCCCTTTTCCGTTACCACCATCACCCAACAAATAAATTATTGACTGGTACTTGTAGTTATTTAGCAGGCAGAAGCCAAATATCTCCTGCATTAGTACTCTCTGTTCTTCATTTCCTTTAAACACTTTATCCATAAGGTCCAGAAATAGTTTAGGTTCTGGAGCTGCTGGATCATAGCTTATAGGTATTTTATTGAAAAATACTTTATCAGGCGTAAACTCCTGCAGTTCAAATGTCTTAAGGTTTAATACTCCATTTCCAACTGCCAAATCATCTGGATCATAGTTATATTCTGCTTCACATACAGAATTTAAAATCTCAAGGACTTTTATTACATTGTTGGCGTGCTTTTCTACAATAGGTGTTTTATGCTCCTTGCCTGCCAGCATTAGAATATCTCTCTTAAGTCTGGTTATTGCTGTTTGATCGTCAGGATATACACCATTATCATAAATCCTTAACATACCTGCTACATATTTCATGTGCTTTTCCTGCATGATCTCTCTAGCAAGCACCTGAATCATGGTACTCCTGCCAGACTCAGAATCCAAATCAAAAACCATTTTATGTTCCTGGTCAGGATTCTTACTGTTGTTTTCTGCAACTGTATTTTTGTACGCTTTAGCTATTGATCTTATATCTTCTGTAGTAAACTTATTAAAGTAATTTTTTATGTTGTTTCTTATGAATAAATTTACTTCATCTTCATTAGTCACGTTCTTTAAAACTGTTTCCGTAAATTCTATAGCTTTCTTAAAGTTCTCAGTCTTTGCAATTGTCGCATCTGCGCAAGTGCTAGGCTGAACTTTGTTAAGCAGGTGAACCAGAATATCCTTGCTCTGGTCCTTTACTTTCTCGAACTCTTCTTTTGTATGCCTTAAGAAATACTCTGCAACGTCCATTTTAGACAGGTTCTCTTTCGGCAGCAGAATTATTTTAACGTCTACTCCTTCAT
The DNA here is from genome assembly GCA_023228225.1 of Clostridia bacterium. Classification (GTDB taxonomy): domain Bacteria; phylum Bacillota; class Clostridia; order Christensenellales; family UBA1242; genus JALOBO01. Next base: position 17,821 of record JALOBO010000017.1, on the reverse strand, counting down.
TCTTCAATAGGAGAGCTGTCTTAATCGCTCCGTGTTCTCCGGCACCTGAGAGCTCGTTATCATTGCATATGTAAACAGTTTTCAATCTCCTTGCAGCATGAACAAGCTTATCATGGTCGTTCTCTGCAAACTGAACAGTAACAGGAGACAGCACTGGAATACCATTCTGCATAAGCATTATAGCATCTGCAATACCCTCTGTAATAATACAGTAATCCTTTCCTCGAATAGAGTCTTCGCCAAAGAGGTACCTGTTATTGATTGCTTTGTTAATGTACGGTCTTTTTTCGCTGTGTACTAGCAGTTTCTTATACTTCGCACTCTCATAAGGTGTGTTCGGAGTTTTAAGAAGTTTATCTTCTTCAGGATTCTTTACTTTCCCTTCTTTATCTTTCTCAGATCCTCTTGCTGCAAAATTTACAACTTTGCCACAATTCCAGTACGGGAATACTATTCTTCCCTGGAATATTTCTGTTACTACATTGGTGCCTGTCCCATCATTAGAGTAGACAATATTTATAAGCCCTGTTTTAAGCAGTGTATCATCATCAATCACATTAATTAAGTTGCTCCCGTTTCCTGGCTTTGCATATCCAATTTTCAGAGAATCAATTGTATCATCTGTGATTCCCCACTTGCCCTTAACATATGCCCTGTGCTCAGGAGTAAGGTTAGCATGATAAATTTCTGCTGCCTGTGTTAAGGCATCGTGTACCTTATGTGCCTCTGCAGAGTCTGCAATATCTTTTTCTGTTACTCCTTCGAAAGGTATACCTGCTTCATCTGCTGCAATTTTAAGAATTTCTGGAAAATCTTTAGTAATGTCGAGGCTCTGAGCATATGCAATCCAGTTGAAAGCATCTCCCTTATCATTCGTTGCAAAGTTCTTATAATACTGCTCTCTGCAATTTACCTTCAAAGACTTGCCACTTACACTTGCTGCAGAGGTTGCGCCCATGTACCATTCGTTTCCTTCCTTATGTAGAGAAACAGACTTTCCAATAAGTGAAACTAAATCAATAGACGCTTTGACTTTTTCACTAAACGCCTTTGAAGGCTTTTTGTCGTTCTCCATGTTACTCGCTCCTGATAATAATCTGTTTCTTTACCATTTTACCACCACGTTATATATCCTTTTAGTAAGCAAACATTCCTACTAAAAGGATACAGTTATATGTTGTATTTCTATTTAATACTTTGTGTGTATATTAACTCAGTTTTAACTTAAACTCTTTAATTTCGCCACTCACAAACTTTTCTCTTATACTGCACTCTTCTCTGCAACTACGGCAAATAAAAGAATGTTCAGAAAATGCCTCACAAATATTAGTGTACTCACAATAATTTTTGTAAAGCGTGCTCAATCTATCACTTTCTTGTATTGTTTTATTTCTCCTCTATCAAAACGCTTCCAGATTCCACAGTTTTGACACTCCCACCAGCTAGTACAGTACCTAGATTCGTTTGTAAACCCTTCACACTTCTTTCTGTAATCGCATTTGAACATTTATACCACTCCTATAGATAGATTTAAATATAATACCTGCGTATATAGTATTTGTACAACAAATCTTTTTTAAGAATCGTTGTTCATTTATACCACCAGAGGGAGGTTTAATCTCCCTCTATACCACCACTTCTTTTCTAGTTGTTTTTTAACCACTCTCTTTCCTCTTCAAGCACACCATTTATTTCATTTTGTATACTTTCTCTTGGGTTTAGTATCAACATTGCAACAGCTCCGTAAAGCATACCGATTGCAAAAATTAAGCTGGTGCTCTCACCGTACGCATATTCAACATACATACCCACAGGGAAAGGCGAAAGTGCCATAATTGTGAGTATAGCTGGTTTAATTTTCATGCTTACACCTCAGCAGCTCCCCCATTTCTGATAATCCTTTTTTGCAACTTCTCTGAAGCTGTTCCATTCCTCAGCATCCCACTCAGCCACTGCTAGGAGCTCTGCCTCAAGAAGAGCATCATACTTTTTCTGTGCTGATTTTTTAGTTTTGTACTCGAATGTTTCCCCACAGTCATGCTCTTTCCTAGACACAATATAAACAGTTGCCAACTTTTTATACACAACTTTGTAAAGCTCAAGCTCTACTGTTGTCAGGTCTTCTTTGAGTATATCTGTAATCACTGCATCAGGACACTCTATAAAGCTGTAGGTTTTCATTGTTTCATCCATGTAAATTTTCTCTGCCATTTAAACCACCCTCTTTTTAGCTTTCTTTTCTTCTGCCATTTCTGCAAGGTACGCAGGGCACTTTAAAAAGTTCTTCTCGCATTTCTCAATATCTGCTTCAGGATCTCGCTGCAATTTGCAAAACTGTACAGGCTTGAAATCTTGCAACTGCACATAGTGGTAAAACCTGTCAGTACCATTCGAGGCAACACATTTTCTGTGAATAATACCTTCACCTTTCTTTGACAGAATAATTTTCTGGAGCCTACTGTTGTCTATGTGTGGACAGAAGCCTACTGCATCAATATTAGTGTACTCTGCAGGGTCCTTGTCTGTGTAGTCTTCACCAATTGCTCTAAAATTGTAATCCTCTTTAATTGCCTTTTCTATTTTTCTCGATCTGGTCACAAAATCACCTGCACATAACAAGAGAGAATTTCAGCCCGTCTGCAGTCAAAAACTGGTGTAGGCTCATAAAACTATAACCCTGTTCATCCAGGTCATTAAGCGTGCTCTGCAGGTTGCTTATTGGTCCATTCTTGACAACGTATTTTGACATGTTCATTGTGTGCATCATGTTTAAACCGCCTAAACTTTCAGATTCTATCACGATAATTTAATTTTTTATTCTGTAGATTTTATAGCTTTAATTTTTCTTTTCCGTTTCTGTAAAGTATGCACACAGGTAGTATATAACGTTTACGTAACTGGCTCTAAGGCAGTATAATGTAAGGCTGAAAATCTGCTAAAATCTAAGTTTGGTATATAAGCTAGGTAAGGATTCCATCTACATACGAAAAGCTTTTATACTATCGTATCCTAGTAAGTGTTGCTTAGAATTGCGGGAGTAAGCAAGTCTAAAGCGACAGACTAAAATGACAATTTGAAAGGTGGTATAGAATGGATATAATAGAACTTTGTGAAATGGGAGACAAGCTCTCTGTTGCTGAATCTCTAGCTGAATTACATGTTAGAGCTGGAGATAAACTTAAGGATATTGTGAAATATTCTAAATTGGGGGATATTTCAGCAGTAAATACTGCCCTGGCACAGTATGATAATTATAAGGCTCTTATCGACTGTGTAAGAAGCCTGACAGTAAAACAGTAATGAGCAAACTTATAAAATAAACTAAATCTAACATGAAAGATCATAAGAGGTAGAAAATGACACCAGAAGAAGCAAAGCAGATTGCAGATGAAATTAACTCAAATGAAGACCTGACAGAAGAAGAACTTGCAGATATTATGGAAGGAGAAGACGAAGAAGAAGAGGAATTTGACGAAGAAGAAGAAAACTCACCTGACCAGGTAATTGAGACAGTTTCAACTATCAGACAGCCTGTAACCATTGAAACGGAAGTAGGGGCAGACACAGGCGCAAAAGGAGAAGTTAAGCCTTATGCAAAGGTAAGGATCACCAGGCACATGGAATGTGAGGGTGATTCATTAGAAGTTTATGACATGGTCGGGCAGGACTTTTTTGAGCTGTCAGGACAGGTTAAGGCAGTTATTGCAGATATGAAGAAGAATCTTAACAAGGGTAAGCCGGAGATGCAGTAATGCTGCAACTCTCCCTTACTTATGAAGAAAGCGCAGCACTCATGAAAGTCTTAGTCCGTGTTGTGTGTGGCGAGATGAACGTTGATGAACAGACAGAAAGAGTTTGTGTAAGAACTTTAAAGATGCTTAATATTGAGGTGGTATAAGATGGTAAAGGTTGTTCCTCTCCAGAACAAGTTTTTTAAGAGAACAGAAAGTTTCAAGGCGGTAGTATCTGAAATAATACTTGAGGATGCTCCTAAATACGGTGGTGGAACTAGAACAGATCTTGTTATTAATTTTGAGGGTGAGGAACCATCTTTAAGACTTGATATGAAGCTTGATAAGTGGGTGGAGAATAAGGGTGTTCTTGAGCCTAAAAAGTTTAGTACTATGTCCAGGTTCCTTGAGTCATTTAAAAAATTTAAGGTTGCAGTGAAGTTTAACACAGATTACACAGAGGTTGCAACCACTCCAGATTTGTGCGGAAAAGAGTGCTCGTTCAATGTAGAGACTAAAACGTTTATCCCTGATCCTAAAGAGTTGGATGCTGAAACAATGCAGCCTAGAGAAGTTACTTTTTATGTGTGGAAACTTGCAGGGGTGGAAGGGCTGTAATACAGCTCTTAAATTTTAGGTGGGTGGTATAAATGATATGCAATGAGTTTAACCTTGAATCTGAGACAACTGTACTTGCTTCTGACTTTCACGTTGGCAACAAAAATACTGATATGGTAGCACTTAAAAAGATGGTTTCAGACGTTAGAAAAAATGGGTATAATTTAATTGTACTTGGTGACCTGTGCGAGTGTATTTCATCTAGAGACAAAAGGTTTGACATGGGAACTGTTGCACCTGAATTTTTAGGCGACAATATGATAGGCAGGCAGTATAAGAGTGTAGAAAAACTGCTTAAACCCATTGCAGACCAGATTCTTATGATTCACTCAGGGAACCATGACCAGTCAGTTACAAAATACTGCCACATAGACATGGTAAAAGATCTTTGTGAGAACCTTGAAACAACTTATTCAGAATATACAGCACTTTCCAGGCTGTCATACTGCAAAAGAGGAAAGAAGTTTTCATATAATCTTTATTCAACTCACGGGCATGCAGCAGGCAGGCTCAGAGGTGGAAAAGTTAATTCACTTGAAGGACTTGCATCACACATAGATTTCGACATTGCCGCAGCAGGACATTCACACGATTTATTCTATACAAGCCAGCAGAGAATGTTTCAGACTAAATTCGGACACCTTGGACTTAAGACGCAGTATTTTTGTAACACAGGAAGCTTTTTAAAGGGGATCGTAGAGGGAAGCGGTGTATCTTATCCAGAGCAGGCAGGGTATAGACCTTTGAAAATAGGGTATCTTAAGGTTAAGCTTAATCCTAGAGAATATGGTGTTAGTGTTGAGGAAGTAATTATGTGAGGTGGTTTAAATGTGTGATCTTCACGAAATAAATAGGCTTCTATTAAAAGTAAATGAACTTGAAGATAGCAAGTTTGGTAGAACTCCTATGGAGAAAGTAGAGCTGTCAGATAGACAGCTTTTTTATTTTAAAGAGATTTATAATAAAATTGGACAGATAGTAGCTATATGGTGATATAAATGTCAAATGAGTATCCAGGTGTCTTTATCACTTGCGACACAAGAGAGCAGAGCGCATTAAAACTCAATCATAAAACTGAGACAGCTATTAAAAAAGACACCTACTTTATATCTGACTATTCAGCCGAAGAGAAGAGAGAACTTGCAAAGAAAAGACCTCGGATTTATAGTGTTTATGAACACTTCTCACAAAAAGGCGCGGAGGTTGCAATAGGGAAACTTGACAGGTGCGATTATCAAATTTCAGGTGAGCATAGAGGCTTTCCTGTGAATATTGGAGTAGAGTATAAGCACATAAATGATTTTGCTGGCAGTCACGCTGATCTCCCATGGAAGTTATGGGAATCTGCAGAGCTGTTTCAAGATGTTGCGCTCTTTGTGGAAGGACGGATTGATATAGAACAGAGTGGTAATTTCTATTATGTCAAAAACTGGGCAGGTGAAAGCGTACTTAGATATGACCTAATGCAGTCACGGCTTGCAACCTGGGAAGCTCAAGGCGTACACGTCAGGACATTTGAGAAACTTGCACACTTTCCTATCAATTTAGAAAATTTGATAGATTACTGTGCTAAGTCAGGGCATAAGTCATTTGAGTATAAAGAACCTTGTGCAGCAGATTTAACGCTTAAAATGCTTATGCAAGTGCCTGGGATTAAGTTATACACTGTGAATAAATTGTTAAGCGGTAATCCTGATATGACCTTTGCAGAGTTGTTAGGGTATGATCTTAAGTGGATGAAAGGAAAGATAGGGAAAAAGACAGGGGAAATGTTGTGGAGGGTGCTGCATGATGTGGATTATAAACCCTCTAAAGTTGAGAGTTTAAAGAGTGGTGAACACTCACAATAACTTTATATATTTTTAGAGTACTTATTATATGGTGGTATAAATGTTATCATTAGGTGTTATACTAGGTATTTCAGGTGCGCTCTGTGTGTCTTTCGGGCACTCAGTAACAGCTAATGTCCTTTGGGTATTTGGGAATATTATGATGCTGTACCATGCATATGTATTAGGTGATATTGACACAGCTATACTGTTCTCTGTGTATGAATGCATTGCAGTTGTAGGGCTGCTAAGATATGCTCTATCAAAACCCTCTAAACTTTAATTTTTAAACTGTCCTGAACAGAAGCAAAAATGTTATATACTTTTACTGTCTATTAGTCTTGGTGATAAAATTTACAAGCTTATAACCTGTCCGTCCTGTGGTGGTGAGTTCAGGAAAACAGCTATAGGAGGGTTATTTATCAAATGCCCTTTCTGTAATGTTAAATTTATACTGAGGTGGTAAAATGACTGAGGAAACAGCAGAGAAAATTATGTTAGTGTGTGAAAACTTATCGTATTTCCTAGAAAAGAAGAATGAAAAGTATGGTAATTCTGCATTAGAACCTATGAATGTATTTTCTAAGAGTGAGTCTGAAGACTTGCTTTATGCCAGGATAGATGATAAACTAAGCAGAATAAAGAACAGTGAAGAGTTAAGAAAGAATGATGTTGTGGACCTGCTTGGTTATCTAGTGCTAATTTGCATTAGAAAAGGCTGGTTAAGCTTCAAGGATCTTCTGGACTGATAACATGGAAATAGTAGAAAAAACCTTAGCGGGTATTCACTCTTCAGGCGTGAAACACATAAGAGAAAACGGAGAGCTTACTAAAGATCAGAATGGCGATTCATGCATATTTTGCCATAATATACACTTTATTTGTGACTCACAGGATATGGCTCATGTACCAATGGGCAGCACTACAGAAAGACTAGATAATGACTTTGCAGCAGGTCTTATTTATCCTTCTCATGCTAGGCTTAGGGGGCTTGGCTTTGATTATGGTTATGGGTGGTTAATGTGGCTGGAAGGACTCATAGAAAAAACTATTAAAATCCTTCGACAGAATCCTAACACAAGAAGAGCCTATATTCCTTTATTCCGTCCTGAACACGTAGGGTCCACAAAAGAAGTGCCATGTTGTGTAGGATTGCAGATTGAAATTATAGACGGCTTAGTCTGCATGACTACTATCTTCAGAAGTAATGACTGTGGGCAGGCGAGTCCTTCAGATGACTTTGGATTTAGGCAGTTGCAGAGATACTTTGCTTTCAGGCTTGGCAGAGGTATAGGAAAGTATTGCAGGTATGTAATTAACGCACACCTTAAAATAGGTGATTCAGACAAATTTAACGCATGGGAGAGGGTGTAAATGGTACTAAAAGGCTATAATGTGGAAGAGTTTGATTGCTGGCGTATTTCAGTTGTTGCCAATAACGTAAAGGAAGCAAAGAAAGTTGCAGTTGAGTGGGCTAAAAGCTTTTGCGTATATCAAAACTGGTTTAATGTTCGTGTTAAGTGGGCAAAGAGTGCAGATGTACAAGGGTTGTCTACTAGTGTAATTGACGATCAAGGAGAAGCATATTCAAGACATTTTATTAATTATATAGAATGGTGAGAAAATGAAACAAGTACAGGTAAACAAAAATTATCCTGAGACATTAAGAGAATGTGAATCTATGATGCACGCAAATAATTGTGAGGCGTGTTCAATTGGTGGGTGTGCTTGGAAGTGCTCACATAACGATAAGTTGTATAGTGATGCGCTTAGTGCAGGGTTGATAGAAGAGGTTAGAGACTCTAACGGTGGAACAGGCTACAGGTGGTTATAATGATAAATAATATTACTGTGAAAAACACAGACGGGTTTATAATGCCATGGGACAGACAAACAATTGTAAATCAGATAGTAAAAGAAACTAAACTGAGTGAGATATTTTATAACAAACCTGCTGCAACTATAGAAGAAGCTCAGGCAGTTGCACAGAAAGCAGAGGGTTTAATTTTAAAATTGAATATTAAGCAGGTTTCAGGTCCACTTATCAGAGAAGTTGTAAACTCTGTACTGCTGGAAGAAGGTAAGGCAGAATGGCGTAACATTATGACCAGGGTAGGTGCCTCTGTGTATGACGCTTACGAGATTGACTCAGGGTATGGTTTTGAGGCAAATGATAACGCTAATCAAATAAGTAATGCGGAGACATCCCACAAAAGAAAAGCCGACAAAATGAGCAAAGAGCAGAATTTACTGCTATTACCTGAAAAGCTAGCGAACTCGCATTTAGATGGTATGTGTCACGTTCACGATCTCGAATATTTCGGCACACGCTCTTTCTGTATGGACCACGATTTAAGGTTTTTCTTCTATTATGGTTTCATTGCAGATGGCATAGGTATGCAAACAAGTATAGCAAAACCTGCAAAGAACGCTGAGGTTGCGATGCTTCACGCCACTAAAATCTTGGGATCTGCACAGAGTAATTTTGCAGGCGGGCAGGGTTTCTATAATTTCCTTACATTCATGGCACCTTATTGGGAAGGGAAAACAGAGAAGGAAATAGAACAGCTTATGCAGTTGTTTGTTTACGAAATGACACAGATGCTAGCTTCGAGGGGTGGACAAACTGTCTTCAGCTCTGTGCAACTTTCGCCAGGTGTTCCAACACTCTGGAAAGATAAACCTGTGGTGTATCGTGGTAAAGTATGTAATGGTGTTCAGGCACCCTTAAGGACTTACGGAGAATTTGAAAGAGAGGTAAGACTCGGCTTTAAAGCTCTTATGAATGTTATGCTTGAAGGTGACGCAGTAGGAAAGCCTTTTAGTTTCCCAAAGCCTGAAATATCAGTTGAGCCAGACTTTATGAATGAAAGAGAAGAGTTTAATAAAGCACATCCTGAATTACCTACATACCATGAACTTTATCTAAAATCCTTTGAACTGGCTGCAAAGTTTGGTACTCCTTACTTTGATAATCAGATTCCTGAATATAGAGGTGCGGGTAACGGGGTGAGCTGCTACCAGTGTTGCGCGTACTCGTTTTCAGCAAATCCAGCAGATGATGAACATTTCGATGATAAAATGTACTTCAGAAACGGTGTTCATTTCTCTATGGGATCATGGATGGTAATGTCTTTAAACTGCCCCAGGGTAGCATATGAAGCAGAACACAACGATGAAAAATTATTCAAAGGGTTGAGAACTCTTATGGATAACGCCATTGAGATCTTCAAGGTTAAACGAAAATGGATGGATAACCTAATTGTAAAGGGTAGGATTCCTTTCGCCTCACAGCATCCTAGAGACCCTAACACTGGAGAAATAGGTTCCATGGCAGTAGATTTTGATAGTCTTGTGTACACTATTGGAGTAATAGGAATTAATGAGATGGTCCAGTATCACACAGGCAAACAAATCCATGAAAGTAAGGAAGCTTACAAATTGGCAATTAGGGCAATGTTTGAGATGAAGTTGTACGCTCAGGAGCTCTCAAAAGAAAATGGTATAACTATTGCTCTTGCGCGCACACCTGCAGAGACAACAGCACAAAGGTTTGCTGTCAGTGACCTCTTACACACAGAGTACAGAGACAAAGCGGCAACTGTGATAAAAGGGGATCTTGAGGCAGCCTTACAACAGATAGATCAGACAAAGGACCTACCAATTTATTACACAAACGGAACACACACGGCAGTAAACGCAAATATAACGCTGCCTGAGAGAATAAGCTATGAGCATACCTTCTTCCCTGTGGTAGATGGTGGGAATATTCTGCATATCTGGTTAGGTGAGGGCAGCTCAAGACCTGAAGGACTGATGGATTTCGCCATGCAACTGGCTAAGAATACTCAGGTTGGGTACTTTGCCTTCACTAGAGACATGACAGTTTGCACAAATGGCGGGTATGTAAGCAACGGGTTGCATGACAAATGTCCTAAGTGTGGGTCTGATAAAGTGCAGCACTTGTCAAGGATTACTGGTTATCTCCAGGCTGTAGAAGGTTGGAACGCTGGCAAACGCCAGGAGCTTAAGGACAGGAAAAGAGTAGAGATTTAAATAGCCTTCGTTTGTAATGAACGGTTCTTTATATAGACCCTTTCATTATGAATAACAGACTAAAATAAATTTTTAGTCTGTTTAAGTCTCAGACAAAAAGTTTATATAGATACAACACATAGGTAAGAATGTAAGTTAAGCTAAATGAGGTGATATAAATGGACTTTACTAAAATTAAAACTTACTGTATCAGTGGACTTACAGAGAGTGACATGGCAAAATTGAGAAGAACACTAAGAAAGACTTACATAGAAACTCCAGACACCAACACGGATTATACTTTCTTAGTAGAGTTTTTAACCAAGCTTGACAACATTGTTATAAAAAATTAATTATTTCTTATGAGAATTGACATAAAATGCAAGAAATGTAGGACTGAAATGCCAGGAATTTAAGTACAGAAAAGATTTGAGGTGGTATAAAATGTGTACATGCGCAAATTGTAGAAAAGCTTTTAGGTGTTCTGAAGGTGTTGTTTTCGTATGCAGAGAGGCAAAGTCTGAGTTTTTTAACAAAAGGGTATTATACACTAATACCTGCAGTGTAGGTAAGCAGGGATAAAATGGCAGATCAAGACCTGTATAAAGAAGTCCTACGTGTAAACGGGGCAGAAAGTCAAATTGACATGTGTATTGAAGAGTGCTCTGAACTTATCCAGGCACTCTGCAAGTACAAAAGAGGCAAGCCGAATAATGTGTGTGAGGAAATAGCAGACTGTGAAATAATGCTTGAGCAGATGAAGCTGCTTTTTAATAAGGGTGAAAGAGTAGAAGGCTGGAGAGCTTTTAAGCTTGATAGACTAGCTGAATTAGTTGGTTATGAGGAGGAAGAATGACCTGGAAAGACTGTTCAACATGTAAGAAGTATGATAGAAGTGTTTGTACTTGTGAAATACACGGATATGGATCTATTGTAAGTGGAAAGTATAAGGAGTGTGGAGAGTATGATAAACGGTAAGAGTATGATAAACGATAAACTGACTAGAGAAAATATTCCTAATATAATTATAGGTGTTACGCTTGTTGGTATTGCAGTTGAAACAGTACTATACCTATGCAACATGCCTGTAATTCTTGCACTGGTAACATTAATTCCTGTAGCATGGCTGGTCAAGCAGTATAAAGAACTTCCTGAGCCTTGTATGCTGAAAGTTGCAGATGAAGAAGACGATTTCGATTTTGTTACATGTGATTATTAAATTTTGGTGGTGGTATAAATGGAAACGGAAGAAAGTATAATTACAAGTGTTAAAGTATCAGATGCCGAAATTGATAACCTTGTTGGCAGAGGTATTATTAGAGTGCTTAGGTATGTAGGTTATTTTGTTTACCATGTAGCTGATATTCTAGTACCTATGTTGTTTTACTGTGGTATATTTATGTTAACAATGTTCAATACACAGTTTATATATGGCGGTGTAGATTTTGTTGACCATACTAGATTCTACATATGGGCAATCTATACATTAATTGGAATAGTATGGATTTTATTAAAAAAAATAAATGTGTTTGAAAATCTTGCAAAATGGCTTAAGATTGATGAAGTGTGAGTTGGTGGTATTATGACAATTGTAGAAGCGTGTGTAAAACTATCTTTTTATTTGATAGTTTTATTTGAATTTCCTATAGAAGTTTACGCACTAATAAGCGTTCTAATGAACGGATACACACTTCAAACATTATTATTAATAAGTATAACTTACTCAATCACTGTAACTAATCTATTATTCTTAATTTATGTTATAAAACATTATGAACTGGTGGTATAAATGGGCTTTGTTAGACAGAGAGATATTAGACAGAAGGAAAAAGCTATCTTTGCACTTGAGGAAAAGTGCAGAGGCTTTTGCACACAGAAAGATAAAAATGCACTATTTGATGCTAAAAATGATTTAGAGCGTATGACTGAAGAGTACAAAAAGTATGAGGAACTATTCTCCGAGATGCGATGATGACTATCTTAAACTATTTCCCACAGACAGCAAAAATAAACACTCCAAGACCTCAACAGATCGAGGTTTTAGAATGGTTTGAGCAAAAGTTGTCTGAGGGAAAGCGTAAATTTATTATTTGTGCTCCCACTGGTGCCGGAAAGTCCGGTATTGCAAAAGGTATCGCTAACCTGGCAGCCTCAAAAGGGTTGCCTACTTTGATAACATCGCCTCTCAATACTCTTGTGGATCAGTACAAAGAGTTTGAAGGAGACCATAAATTTCCTCTTTTATCTCTCACTGGAAAAAAGCATTATGAGTGTGCTGCAATGAGAAGTATAAAAGGTGAAAAGGTTTCTTGTGATAGTGGCTTTTGTGCAGCAGGCATATGCACAATGAGTTATAAAGAGGCAATGGATTCAAGAAGCAAATTAAAAATGTTTGACGAACGCGAATGTGATAATTGCAGTAGACCTGACGCTGAAGCCTGTCCTTGTAAGTATTGCAGTTATAAACAAGCGTTTGGAGCTTTCAAGAAAAACATGATAGGTAACAGTAATTTCACTTTATTGCAAATGGGTGTAACAAACTCTCCTGAAGTGGTTATTGTGGACGAGTGCGACTACATGGAACCATTTATTAGAATGTTCAGGAAACTTGTGATAGACGACTACTGGCATTTTGATAACTTTGCAGATTATGAAATGTGCCTGCAGGATAAAAAAGAAGCTTATACCTATGAGCTTGAAAGTCTTGATAAAACACTTGAAAACATAAGACATAGAAGAGGACTTACCGATAAGATTGATAGAATAGAAAGATTACTTACCGATATAAAAGAAGGAAATAAATATATTGTGTCAGATGATAACGGCAAAACAACACCTTTTGAGCCTGTTTCAATTGAAAGGTTCCTTGATGAAGCACTTGACACAGAAAACAGAATAGTAGTATTAATGAGCGCAACCCCTCAAAAGCTTGAAGGGTGGGAGTTCATAGAGGTTAAAAGTCCGTTTCCAAAGGAAGTAAGACCTTTTAAGTTTGTTCCTGTGGGGTCCTTAACAATGAAAAACAGAGATGAGACAATACCTAAACTAGCAAAAATGCTTAGTGAACCTTCAGATACTCTTCTGCCAGGCAAGACTATTGTGCATGTGCCCTCTTACTCAATTGCTGAAAGACTAGGATCTGAAATATATAGAGTAAGTCACGGCAAGATAAAGCCTATTGTGCAATCGAGAGAAAGTACTATGGCAAGTATTGAGGGTGCAGTATTACGCGGTGACGCAATAGACAGATTTAAAAGAGCAAGGAATAAAACACAGATACTTATTGCTGTGAATATGGGGCGCGGTATTGATTTACCCGAAGCTGACATACTAAATAATGTAATTACATATGTTAAGCGGCAGAATCCTACAGACCACTTAACCCGTGCAAAATGGAAGTATCAGGGTAAAGAATGGGAATATGTAGAAGCTGCTAATGAGGTAATGCAGCAGTATGGAAGAGTAAACCGAAACGATAAAAAAATAACAAATACGATAATCACAGAACCGGAATGGACAGCGTTTTACAGAAAACACAGAGAGTATTTTAGAAGTTGGTTTATTGAGGCGATTGTGTGAAGGCAGAGCATAAACCTATTGTATGTAATTGTGGGTGTACTGAATTTACACTCACACGCTTTAACAGGCGTATTGACGTTTTTAGGAACTATAGAGGCACTTGTGCTTACTGTGTGAGATGTGGGAAACGGATTAAATTACTTTGTATAGCATAACTGTTAAATAGTATTAAGTTGTAGGTAGAGTATAGAAATTAAGACGGTGGTATAAACAATGGCAATGATGGATGAGAAAATTTTTAGCCTGTCACTCACAGGGTATTATGAACAGCTTATGAATGGGAACGTTAACGGAGCAGATAAAATTAAAGAAGAAGTTTTCAGGAAGGATTAAATGTCATATGCTATAAAAATTCTTAGAGAGGAGCTTGATCTTCTTAAATCAAATGTTGAGTGGGTTGCAGATTCTGAATCTGAAAGGTGCTACAAAGATGATGACAAATCTTGTGTTGAAAGGTGGGAAAAGGAGATAAGTGAACTTGAAGACGCTATCAGGAGGTTGGAATAAATGTCTAGAATTGACTGTAAAAACACAATGGTTATTGTTTGCCCATACTGTGGATATGAACATTTAGACAGTTGGGAATGTGGTGAGAGTGATGATGAGTTTCAATGTCACCACTGTGAAAAGGTATTCGCGTTCGAAAGTGAAGTGACTATTACTTACAGTAGTTATAGAAAAGGTGATTAAAAGTGATACAGCAGGTAAGTCCTTACGGTGATCTATTGCAATTTGAAACGACTGCAGGATTTACCTGCATGTCTGTTAATGGTGTTATGTCGGCTGAGGTTGCCTCAAGCGGCAATGTTGATAGGGATATTGGATTATTGATTATACAGGGGTATGACGAGTAAAGAGGTGTTTGAAATGATAAACGAGAACAAAAATACTGCGTGGGAAAATCTTATAGCTGCTGCAAAAGCTTACTTAGAGTTTGAGTCTGATATTGATTATGTGTTTTATAAGCTAGAAGAAGCTATTTACACTGGTGAGGTGGATTAAATGATAGTAAATGTATATTCTACAGAAGTTTGCCCGAAGTGCAATAAACTTAAAAAGTTTTTCAAAGCTCATGGTATAGCATTTGAATCTCTTGACATGCAGGAAGCTGAAAATCTTGCAGAGCTCAGGTTTAACCAGGTCTTCACGAATAACGCTCCTGTGCTTCAGGTGGATGACTGTTTCTATACAGTTGAGCAGATTTTTAAGAGTACTGAACTTCTTGAAAACAAAGTGCTTGAGATGGTAAGCGTTTAATTATAGGTGGTGAAAACATGTTACAGAAAGTTAAAAAGTATTATGACGAAGATGGGGAGCTTACAGACATAGAAGATTCAAAAATTTATTGGGATACATGCAAAAATGTATTTAGGCACAGGTTTATTTGTAGTGACTGTGGAAAAGTCGTTATGTGCATGTGCTATAAATCTTTAGACTCAGCTATTAGAGATGTAGAAGTTGATTATGGCTGTGAAGCATGCTCAGTAGCAAATGCTATGCGAGGTTTAGATGCATTTGATATACTAGATATTTTTGAAGCTGAGAGAGTAAGTAAAGTAAGAAGTTACATACAGAAAATAACTACTGAAAGGGCTATATCTAAGTATTTTGAGGGTGAAGATTTTAGTTGGTCTGATCTTTCAAACTGGGATTTACAGGAACTTATAGGGTGGGATGAAAACGATGATAAATTGAAAGAATTTGTAGTAGCACTTATGACAGAAGAAGAAAAGAAAAATGAGTATTATGAGTATTATGAGTCTTGCGAGGGTTACGCAGAGGGTGAGATTTGTAATATTTAATAGGTGTGGAAACACACCTTTTCTTTCTACCTCCGAAGATTTTATATACATTGAAAAGAATTACTTTGTATAGGAAATGAGGGGGATTAAGAAACGACACAACAAATAACCTGGCAAGAATCTAAAGCTTTCCTAAAAGCATGGAACGCAGGAAAGAGCAAAAATAAAGTTCATATGCACTACATAAATTACATTAATAACCGTCCTGCTAATGATAAGTTGCCAATGGGCAAAAAATCCCAAGGTCGTAAGGGTGCTTTTAATGGTTTTATGACCCACAGGGATCTTGTTTATGCTGCTCATGGTGATTGCTGTGCTGTTTGTGGTCAGTCAAGAAAAGACGTTTCACTTACTCTACACCATATAGAGCCAATAGGAATATTCCATAATAACGACATTGCAAACATAATACCTGTCTGTGTAGAGTGCCACAAAGAATTGCACAGGGCTCCAGCAATGTTTGACAACTCATTAATAAAAGTAACTGTATAAGGTGGTATAAATGGAAACAAACGATTTGGGAGTAATGCCCACAAAGAATGGCTCTTTACTGTCGTTTAAAGATTATAAAAATATCTTCTTTAATTATGCTGAGTGTTTTATAATCGGTTTAATCATGGGAGCGATTTTTTTATAATTAAAGTTTGGTGGTATAAATGCTAGATAAATTTCTATGTAAGTTTGTGCATAAGAAAGAGATTACACTAGGAGATGTGTGCAGAGTCTTAGCAACTGACTTAATAACAGGAATTGCTCTATTAGCTTGTGGTATACTTGCTATAGTGTGCTTTTTGTGTATATCTACTACTTGTGCAATGATACTAGGTATTATAACGTGTATTGCAGTTGAATTAATTTTTGAGTTGCCTACTATCTTGGATTCTGAACCTACTACTTATAATACACTAATTTTAGTAGGTGTTGGAGTATCTACAGCAGTCATAACCTCTACGTGTGTTTTTACATTGTCGAAGCTCTCAAAGATAAAGATAGCCAAATGTCCAAATTTCAAAGAATAGGTGGTATAAATGGAAACTGAAACAAGAACAGGATTAGAATATTATTCGTACAGTCATACAGCAAAAAGATATGTTTACATTCCTCCTGCAGAAGATATTGCAGAAAGAGAAGCAGCTTTTGAGGCTGCAAACAGGAAAGTTAAAACAAGAAAGTAATAGAGAGGTTTAATCCTCTCCTTCCTCTTCTTCATTACTCTTACCGTTTCTTCTTCTGCTTTTAGGTCCAGAGGACACGCCAACATTTTGAAGCGAATAAAGAGCAGAATCCCATGTGTCTTCTTCTGCCTCAGCAGCAGAGTACATTTTCTCAAGCTCAAGCATTTGTTTTCCAAGGTCTACTTTCTTCTGTTTTGCTTCCAGCAGTCTCTTGTGAAATTCTTCTTCGAGTTCTCTCATGCTCTGAGGATTCTTTCTAGCTGTTGTTTCTCCTACCATTTGTTTTCATCTCCAAACTATACTATTACTTGTATCCATATATACGTTTTCAAAATACGCTTTTTTAGCATGTTTTAAATACTATTAAGAACATATATAATAAGGTTATTAGGTGGTATAAGAAATGATAAAACAAATTCATATTGATAAAGGGCAGATAGGTGGAGTTATCCAGGTGATAACACAGTCTATGTTTATCGTTAATATTTTTAATTTTATTGGTGTTTGGACGCTGCTCTATGATAGGTTTTTAAGAGGGATCATCCCCTTTTATCTTGGAATGTGTATAGTTGTATGTTGTGCCCTTGCATGGTGGACTGCTTACTATTCTATAATATACCCTTCACTGTCTCAATACTCGAATAAGCAGGCATGGAAACATAACAGTCCTATAAAAACGGAGTTTGAGAGGTTGAATAAAAGATTAGATGATCTGGAGGCTAAATTATGAGAGTGTTAATGTTATCTACCGTGCACGGTGTGCATGATCATAGGATTTATTATAAAGAGGCTGTTACACTATCAAAAGAGCATAATGTAACAGTTATAGCAATAGATAAATCTTGCAATTGTGGGGATGTAGATAATAACGGCGTGTTAATAAGGGGCTTTGATGGGAAAATATCTATGAAAGATCATATACCTAACTGTGCCATGGCTCTTGCAAGTAGTCTGTGCTATAATGCAAATGTAATTCACTGTCATGAACCAAGCTCCTTGTTTATTGGTTGTATTCATAAATTCTTGTGGGGGTCTAAGTTGGTTTATGATAG
>JALOBO010000097.1 GCA_023228225.1 Clostridia bacterium | reverse complement strand
CCTTTACATACTTTAATGATGACAATGAAGATCATTTACAGGTGATCGCCGAGTGTATTGAACTCACTGATTACCACGTTGATAGTATCACATCTAATCCAGATGGATCATTCACAGCATCACTTACCTATGCTGATGATCTGGACATTGATCCACGTGGTATGGATGAGAGTGATGTAGAGCGTGTTATAATTGAACATCTCAACAACACATATAACCTCAACATCGATGTAAACTCTGACGATGTATGGTTTGATGAACTCGACATCCACAGATAAATTATCTGTTTAAACAATGCAATGTGATACGTATTAACAAGCCAAATTGCCCAAGGTAATTATAATGAAATTCTATGATGTAACATATCGAATTACCCACCACAGACCATTCAAGGCTCCGAGTGAAGAATGGCTTCGCAAATTCTGTGAAGAAAACGACATGGAGATTATTGAGTACCACGAGTTATGTGACGAAGAGAACCTATAACATTACTATCTCTATTACCAAAAGGTATAAATGTCTTAACGATCAACCTGTAGAGTGACCCCAAGTGACAAAATGATACGTAGAGGTTAAAGGAAGCAACTTTCCTTTTCCTTTCCATTTTGTTATGAGGTTTTGGTCGGGTCTCGTGCGATTCAACGCGGGTAAATTCTATACGTTGATTGTATCTGTTTTGTAACTATCATTTATTATAGTGTCAAGTGAAGGATCTACCATATGGATAGACAATGCATTGATGATATTACTGATTGTATTCGTGACTTACACAGTCAAATTAGTGAACTGCGAGGGGCAATTGCTGACCTACAACGCGATAACAACCTATTGATTAAGCGGATTGTGCAACTTGAAGGTGCCGTGTACGATGATGACGGTAGATGATTACCACGAGTGAACTACTTAACCAGTTAACATATTTAAATTAACTACACTCTTTTATTAAATGTATGGTATGTACCTTTTGGTGAGCGCCGTGCATTAAAGCGATTTAATTGGTTTAAACGATATGTTTATGCTTGTCAACGTAGATGATATTATTATGATTGGAACTAGTGATCCAACGCTAAAGGTTCTCGTTAACATTAATGAGATAATAGTGAGTTTATTTGATAAACAATATCTAAATGAACGCGATGAAATGGATTTACATATGGTGTTTGCAACGTTGAATGACATGATTAAACGCAAGTCGAACTCCGATGATAATATAGAGCGTGATGTGGACTGCAATTATTAACAATCAAACTTCTACTATTTAATACTTTCGGCGTAAGGATTATTAAGTCAGGGCCTATACTATTAGTTATGCAAGGGCACGTGTGATAAACATTGGCGTGTCGTTTGTGGGGGTGAAAGGATGAATAGTGTGGTAAGAATGTAATGTGGTTGTATTACTAACACAATTAACGTGATATAACTTGAATAGACTTTTGAACAAATGACGTTACAAAGTGTGAGTGAAACAATGTAACAACTACCCAAGGGGTGAACAAACATGACGAAACAATATATGACCAGAGATTTATACAAGGGTTCTTGGAAGGATGTGTTAGCCAAGTACGAAGCCATGAGTGACAAAAACAAAAACGAGAAACCAAAATTCGTGCAGGAAGGTAGTATCCTTAAAAATATCGACAGGATCGCAGAGATAGTTCGCAGGCCAGATACCCACATAGATGGTGATAACAAAGGTGGTGACAATACAATGGATAGCGTAAATGTTAACATGGTGGCTCCAGTGAAACAAAATGTGGCATCTGTACGGCACTATCCTGTGTTTGAGATTGTTGAGGTGCGAACCATTCGACGAGCCTGTCCAACTGCTGATGATGTTATTAAATGGCGAGGTACTGTGAGTGATGAGGAGATGGACAAACACGTGGTCCAAATATCATATCAGATTACACAAGTGACACAATCTACTGCTCACGTTGATGAGGACGTGCCACCACCAAGACCTGCTCCTATTCCAGTGAGCGATTCTCACATAACTCGTGAGACAATTACCACGCAGATACCACAGGAAATTACTATGAAGGTTGATGTGTCACAAGCAAAGAAGGTTACGCAAAATACTAAATCAACTAGGCAACGCACCTCACGTAAAGTGGCACCTATCATCGTGGCATAGACATATATTTTTAACTTTTTTTAATCTGTAACCGTTAAACAGAACAATGTGACACGTTTAAACAATACGTGCCAGTTAAACAACGTGTTTTAATTAAACACAACGTGATGTCACCAATTGAACAAAAGAGTGGAGTATGCCAAAAACCTCATAACACGAAAAGGAAGTAGAAAGATTTCTTCTACTTCATTCTACATGTTGTGCTTGCGGCACTCTACCTATAGAACGTTTAAGTATATAAAGTTAATTCAAGGTTGTGAACAAAATGGCTAGACCTTATACATTAGAGTCATTCATTGCGAGTGACAGTATTAAAAATTTAATTAAGATTTCGATTGATTCAGCAAAGAAACAGGACATATCGTGTCCACATTCATTAATCGTGGGGGGAGCCGGTACAGGAAAAACCACGTTAAGTAATATAATTGGACATGAGATGGATGTTAAGATGCATACTATCATGGGGCCAACGATTACAAAGGACATGATGTTAGTTAATAAACTTATGAAGATGAAAACACATGAGATTCTTTTCATCGATGAGATACATTCATTACCGAAGAATGTATTTGAGATGCTTTATTCGGTTATGGAGGATGGATTCCTCACCATGCGAATAGGAAACAATACTATGAATTACAAGTTGAAACCTATTACCATTATAGGCGCTACAAATATGCCGGAGTGTTTACCTACTCCATTGGTGGATAGATTCAAAGTTAAAGTTCATTTAAATTTATATACAAATGAAGATATAAGTAAGATAATTAAATTGAATACATTTAATGATCGAGGCATTACCTTTACTGATGATGCGGTAACAGCATTGTCAAAGGTGTGTAGGGGTGTTCCTCGTGTGGCGATTAACTACGTAGATACAATCCTCGACTATGCAATTGCAAAGGATATTATGCAGGTAGAAGAGTCTGATGTGCAATGTGGATTAGATTTGATTGGTATTGATAGGTTAGGTTTGAATGACACTGATCGTCGTATACTTGTAACGTTGTATGAAACCTTTTTATGTATGCCAACTGGTATTGAGACACTTGCTTCAGTTGTTGGACAAAACGAAAAGATTCTTGCAACGCAACACGAACCATTTCTTATCTCAAGTGGATTGTTATTAAAAACAGGACAGGGCAGGACACTTACAGAAGCAGGACTTGATTATGTAGTTGAGGTGACAAGTGATGAAGCGTAATATAATAGAGTTTTTTAATGTTGGAATGTTTATAACTCTCATTTGTGGATTAATGCTAGTGTTGGTAGTATCATCTACAGCATATCAAATTTCAACAGATGCAAATACTAAATACATTAACGTATCACATAAGATGTTTAAATGTGATTACATATTTTTAATTGAGGATGATGCGGGCTACCTCTATGAATTACGATCAGAGGAGTATTACGCTATACCAAATATAAATACGTATAATGAATTACGTGAGGATGAGCGCTATTTAGTTCAAATAGCAAATAAATATTACATCACAAATGTAATTGATCATGTGGAGAAATAAATGTATCAAGGTATATACTCACTCCCTGATGTGCTTTGTGTGTCGTCAAATAATCCTGTAGATTGGATGGTGGTATATTACCATTTGGTGATGACAAATACCCCAAGTGATGGGGGTAGTTATATTGTAGGTAGTCGTCGTGACATAGAATATAGAACTCAACGCGACACACCTACACTTCAAATGGACACAGATCCATTTGATGATTTTGATGAGTAATGGTGATGTGTATATGGTGAGATTCATGATGTAATAATACAGCATACCTTTATTTATTTTCCAGATCTATTGTAATGTAAAGTGTAACAATTGAACAAGGAGTATTATCATGAGTAATGTTGATAAAGTTGTTGATAAATCTAAAGTTAAAGTATCTGATAGTAAAGTATCGTCCAGATATTTTTCGAATGATGTTATGAAGATCACGCCTTATACGAAGCGTGTTATTACGCCACAGAAACCAAAGCAACGCGAGGAAGTTCTTAATGTATATAAAAACACTGAATGTCAATACATTGTCGGTGTTAAATGTAGTTTAGCACAATGCACGTTGATGAAGTGTAATCGTGTACAAGAGAAAGCACAGTCAGTTACACCAGAGTTATCATTACCACCAAAGCATAAGATATATGTTGAGATGGGAGATGATTACTTCAGACGTGTACATATGAAGGCTACAGCATCAAAGTATAAGACTCCAACTATTAATAGTGGACATCTTATCACACGAGAATCACCAAGTAAGTTATCTATCTTTAGCGATGAAGAGCGTGATGCAATTAACGAGGGTATCACGGCGAATAAACGTAGTGAACCTACAATTACATATCCGGTGGATATATCAACTGAAGAAGATTAAAGTCTATTAAAGTGGGTAGTATATTTATTAACGTGGGTAGTGCATCATGCCAAGAAAACATAAGATACAAAAGGAGCGTTCTATCACAAAATATTACAAACCATCTAAATTTCAAAAATTACCTTTTGATGTACGGCGTGCGACATACATAGTTAATGGTGAAAATGATGTTGGTGATGTTCGTGTAGGTATCAAACGTGAAAGATTGCTTCCATATGTGGGTATGACAGTGGACTTTGATGTGTTATACTCGCATATGTCAACTGAACCAAATGGAAAGCATGTAGTGTGTGTAAAGAATGTTCGAGATCCAATTTCACATGAGTTAATAAGTGATCATGCATGGATGAAAATTACTCCAGATATGTCAAAGTTTCTCCACACAATCGAAAAAGAGAATCCAATTCACGTAAAAGCGAAGGTGATCATGTACGACGATGGATACAAAGTAGGGTTAAAGCCCATCGCAATACGACGATCAATCTGGAATGATGGGAAGGTATTATGAAACGTTGTTATATAGAAATGTAATCTATAACAAAGGAGTTCTACAATGTATAAAGATCCACAGAAAGCAAGAGATTATAAACACAACTGGCATAAGCAGAATCGTAAGAAAACTATCCATGGTATCATTGATGAATACATTCGATTTGTAAATACCGATGAGGATGTTAATGGAAGTAGCAAGGTGGATATATCGTTAGATGTAGAGATAGAGGACGTGGTACATCATGATTAATTTGGATAATATATCAACAAGTGATTTAGTTGATGCAGTTAGTGAACGGAAAGGTGTTGAACATGATTGGATTAACGTAGATGAAGTAGTATTAAAGTCCATTGAAGGTCCAGCGCGGGTATTGATAGTTTACGACTGATGGATAGAATGATTAAACGATGGATACATTAAACGATTAAACGAGGTAATATATTATGTCTAAAATGGGAGCATATAACATTGATATCTGGAATCTTGCATTCGAGGTTAAAAGTGTGGCAGTTAAGTATGGCGTAGATGTAACAGATGTTTACAATCACATGAATTACTGTATACGAAGTGATGGAATAGATGAGTAATATATAGATGTTATCACGTGGAGATTTATCTTATGATTCAATATTGTTGTGATATATGTGGCAAGGAAGTAACATTAGATGATGAATACATCTTTCTTGATTTTGAAGATGAAAGTGTAATCATCTGTTCCAAATCTTGTGGTTACAAGTGGATAGATGAGC
>JALOBO010000096.1 GCA_023228225.1 Clostridia bacterium | reverse complement strand
GATACGGTAACCACATGGGAGGGATGATAGGCTGTATTTATGTTTATTCAGATGTTTGTGTATCATATTGCACACTT
This sequence comes from Clostridia bacterium, assembly GCA_023228225.1. Classification (GTDB taxonomy): domain Bacteria; phylum Bacillota; class Clostridia; order Christensenellales; family UBA1242; genus JALOBO01. The sequence goes on along the minus strand of JALOBO010000096.1, from coordinate 5,701 downwards.
GCCTATACTAAAATTCAATCCGATGCCCTGCCAGGTTTTATTGTAGGATCACTTCGGGCTAATTCGGTGATGTATGTTGAACATTCTCTTATTAGTGACAATCATCTTATTGTGCTACATCGCGGTTGTGTTGATTCAAGGAATGTCTCTTCTTATGCGAAGAAATGGTTTGACTCGAATGAACTAAACTAAAAACGGACATTGATATAAAGTATAAATTATATTTATACTATTTTTGGTTTTTGTAGGTTTAAAACAATATGTTCTCCATGCAGTAAATCTGCATAATGGCTACCCTAACTTTAACCTTATATATTAAATGGGTGTTGGTTTTATTTATACCTTGTTATATTAAAAAAGGATAATTATTTAGATGGTTTGAAATATTCTAAATATTTCATATTTTTAGTGATATCGAAGTTTGGATTTCTTAATTGCCGTTTTAATGCTAATAATTGTGTATTTTTTTGTGTATCGTATAACTTGAAATTTACCATTTTCGTAGCAAGTAATTGCTTTTCTAATTCAGTTCTTGCTTCTAGTACCTCTTTATTAGATGAATATAAAACTATTTCTCGGACAAGTTTATTTATATGATTTTTTAATTTTTGGGTGGGTTGCTTTTTATATGTATCAAATAATTTAATTATCATTGACCTGTTCATTACACCAAAATCATAGGTATCTTTTGCATATCTATGTGTTCTGTTTTCTTGTGTATCGAAGAGTGACGCATTTGCTTTTGCTAAATGTTCAACTTCCAATGTTCGACCAGTGCTTTTCCCATATTTTACTAAAGGATGTAATTTTGACCGAATGTTTAATGGTGCTGATGTAATAGTATATGTTCCATCTTTATTCTTTTTTACTTGTTCCAGATATCCGATATCTGCAATTTCTTGATTATTGATTTTCACTTTCCACATACCATATGCGTTTAATTGTAATGTTGTTTTTGGAAATTTTTTACGAATTGTTTCTAGAAAATTCATCATGTTTGATTGTGGAATATACATATCGAAATCATATGTTTTTCGCATTTGTATTTGATTAGTTGATACGAATGTTCCATAGAATACTGCTCCGAATTTATTTCCTAATTTGAATATCTCATTTCTGATTGTTTTAGGTAAAGATATTTTAGCTGGAGATAATGAATTTTTATGTGTATTTGCATCTATATATTCTTCATATGAAACTTTTGTTAATTTAGCAATATTTTTAATATTAGTTTCAACTTTCGTCATTGTACATACCACTTCACCGGAGTTCTAGCGACTTCGATATAGGCATTGAGATAAGCTACTGTTTCAGTTGATGTTTTGTATATTTTCTTATCGGTTATTTTATCTTCGTGATAAATATATACCAGCCAACCTGGAACATTTCTATCTCTGGATTTGTAACCCATTATTTTCATATCATTGACTATCATCACAAAAAATGTTTTGTGATGTAAACTTTTATACGGTTTTAATTGGTTTTTAATTACTTTCAGTTTCATTTTATTAACCCCAGATTAGTTTTCTAGTGTAATCATCTAAATTATCAGCTACTCTTTTGTTTTTTTGATGTTTTTTTGCCCGTTTAATCGGGTCTTTTGTTCTTACTTCATCATACATGTCCATAGCGATTGCCGCCGTGATTCCTAATGCCGCTCCTGCGGCAACTGATTCTAATAACGTCATAACATATTCCTCAGATAAATATCGACTTGCTTTTCTGGATTTCCGGTATTACTAAAGAACCGTCTGAAATTTACATCACGTTTAGTTTCATCAATCCATGATGGCAATGGTTTTAATCTTGAATATTGATTTAGCGTGGAAACGATATCCTTAAATTCATTTCTAGTTGGAATATAGGCAACTATTTCATCGGTGGTAATATGCTTTTTATTACATACATCCATTATGCCATATTTACCGCTTACTAATTTTTTAATTTTGACGATTTTCGGTTGATTCATTTCGCGCGGATTGTAATTTACATTCAATGCTTCAAAAGTGCCATTATTTTCAGTTTTATAAATGAAATACTTTGCATTATTTCCTTTAAACTGAATCATTGAAAATTTCTTTAGGTCCATGCTATTTACATTCGAGGTTTATATATTTAAATGTTATTCATGTTCATAAAACCATACCTTAATATATATCAACAACTGAGTTTATATTTATAATGGTGAATTGTGATAATTGTCAAAAAGTAATACGATTGCAAACTCTTTTAAAACAAAAAGAATCATATATAAATAATGTTTTATTGGAATTGAATCAATATAAAAGAATGGCTAGGCAAAAGAAATCTGATTTATCGGATGTGCAAATGCAAACGTCAGATGCTATTCGCAGACTACAATATGAAAATGAAGAATTAAAAAATTCGTTACGTCAATATAAAAGTAAAATAACTGCACAACTTGACGCGAAGCGGAAACCTATGGGGACACCGAAACTAGCTAATTGGGATGTGTCTACATTAAGACAGGATGACCTGTATTAAATTTTATCTTTTTTGTATTAAATGAAAGGTTTAAATAGTAATAATGCATATATTAATTTGACAGAGTAGTAAAGCCAGGTTAAATACGATGGATTCAAAACCCATCATCGCAGGATTTCGAGGGTTCGAATCCCTCTTCTGTCATTTATGAATTGTAAAAATAAATGTGCTTATGCAATTGAATTTCATGGAATGACGGTATGTGTTCGTGATTTAAGAACACACATTGTGGGTAAATATGAATTTTGGCAACCAGATGGAGCTATGACATGTATGATTTTACCGGATGGCAGATTAGGTATTTATCCAGTTGATATAAAGTATTGCGATATGGCTACAAAAGAAGATAATGAAAAAACTCAAGCGTGGTTTGATTGATTCGTAAAAACAAGGTTGTTTAAACCTTGTTTTAGCGACGGTTAATGTAGAGACCGCCGATGATAATGGACAGGATACCAACGCCGGCAATTGCTAATGGAGCCAGTGCGGCAATGTTGAAAGTCGAACCAGCCATTGCATCGGTTGAGTTAAGCACATCCCGCCATGCCTGAGGCATCGTAGTAATAGACGTTGCGGCACCAGAGAAGGAACCTGCAATGAGGATGATGATATACAGAGTAATGACGGTAACGCCGAGACCGACAACCATTTCGACTGCGGACACTGCCTTGCCAGTAGTATGATACTGAACAAGTAAATTCTTTGCTGTTTCAAATGAGGTCATATTTCTTACCATAATATACGTTAGTTTTCTTATATTTAAATGTATGCATACTCTTTATATATGACTACTAACCTATGTAATCATATATATTTTAAAATAACGATTAAAAAATGTGGGTATTTGTTGATTTTATTAAAACACAATATAAAAGATATTGTGATGTGGTGCGCGTCTATAAATGTAAAGAGCGCGCATATTATATTACGCCGTCTGCTTTCACTGTATAGTTGCACATATCATTTTTACAGGTAATACAATCGACTTCATTCAACGCACTGTCAATTATATTTATTTGTTTTTTCCATTCTTCTCCTCCCATAGTGCCTTTTTTATGATTTTCCAAGATTTCACCTATATTAATTAATGTTTTTTCTAAAAATGCGATGTCTTTATCTTTATCAGGATAAGTATCAACTTTGTATAATAGATTAGCGCGCACCGTAGAAACGAATCCTCTACTGTTTAAAATATAAGCCGTGAAATCTGACATTTCCTGCATCAGCATTATCCGTTGAATTCCCAGCATTGATTTTACATCAGATTTCATACTATTATCTGCCATTTTAACCTCTTTTATGTTTAGTATATGTTTTAACATCTAATTTAGCTATTTTACAAGCACTTGACCTTGAATATCCGCGAGCAAGATAATCGTCTATTGTTTCAATTTTAGTTAATATTTCGCGTTGTTTTTCGGTTTTTGCTTGTGGCTTCTCGTTTTTGATGTCTGTTTTTTTAGTAAGTAATCCTTGTTTTTCTTTTTTATTTTGAATTGCTACTCTCAATAGTTCGTTTGTTTGTTCAATGAGCACATCGCCTTGTTTTGACCTCATTTTTTCGTATTCTTGAATAAGAATCGGGTCATTTGGTTTGGGAACAATCCATCGATTGAATTTGATTTTATTCGCATTAGGTCCTTCATATCCTAAATCCTGAGCTGTTATATTAGCAGTAAATGTTTTTCCATTATTCTGATTGAAAAATACACGACGGAATGTCATTCCGTTATATCCATCTTCATGATGTGAATCGGTGATTTCTGCCCAGTGTGAGCACATGTTTCTGATTTGTACATCTATTTGCCCGCGCGCGGGTGTAGTGATTATGACGACATTTCGTTTAGTTCGGGAAATTGTAATTAAATCGACAACCGCTTTATTGATAGCGCTCATCGAATTTCTAGAATTCAATGCGATTGACCCATCGTCAAGAATGATGACACTGTTTTCAATTCCTACTGTTGAAATTATATTCAACAATGATTCTTCATCGATTGAAGTGACATGGTCAATATTAAAGATATTAGTTGATTGTGAAAAATCTCCATATTTTAATCTTGAGATTTCGTTACTAATACCTTTGGCTAACGAAAGAGCTGAAATTGATTTTCCACTTCCACGCTTTCCACTTAATATGATTAATGCATCTTGCAAATCTTTTCCACATACACGTTCCGCTAAATGGGTGCATAATGATTTTACATTGGGCTTCATATTAGGTAGTGGGGTAATATCGTAAAACTTTTTTAATAAGAAATCTATTGGGGTATTTCCAGGGGTAGTTAATAAATCATTCATCTTTGACCTCTTCTTCATCCGTGGTATTTTCATTTTTATAATCTGGAACAATACATCCAACTAAATTAGTAGAGGTGTTGCCTGCATGGAATAAATCGCATATTACACCTGTAGCCATTACACATGTTGTTGCGGAATCCTTATGGTTAGTTAATAATTTCCCTTGCTTGTTTGTACATTCTTGTAGGAACGTGGTTGTATATATATCGCGAACTGTTCTATCTGGAATGAACTGTATCATATATAGTGTTAGTGTGAATAGACGGGAATCGTTTTCTACATCTATGCGCTCTCTTAGAATGTTAATGATTGTTGTTCTACAATAATTGAATACGAATTCGTCATTTAATTGATTTGTTGAAAATTCAGGTGTTATAGTAGTATTATTTCCAATATCTACTGGTGCTATCGATGATGATTGATTAGGCATGTTTATATAACATGTCTAATCTATATTTAAGTTTAAGTTTATTGGTTTGTGGATTTATGTTTTCCTTATTTTGGCGTTCAAATTATACTGCAATTATTAAACTAATTAATTTAAGAAACTGGATTGAGAAATCTTGCGCGCGCGGATTATTTATTATTATGATTGTTACGTGGGCGAGTGTAAAAAATTTTTTCCACGATAGCGAAAATTTTTGATGAAAAAACGAAGAAAAAGAAAATGTGATTTTACCAAACTGTATGCGCGTTTGATTTCAGAATAGTTAATAAAGGGATAACCTATCCAGATTCTAGATTTGATTAATAAAGGAATTACTCATGTCGAAACATTTAAATGAATAGCCTGTATATATGAATAGTGAAGAAATGTAGGGTAGTGGTCAATCCTTTTAGCCTTTGGAGCTGAAGACGGCGGTTCGAATCCGCCCATTTCTATTTTTTTATCATA
>JALOBO010000095.1 GCA_023228225.1 Clostridia bacterium | reverse complement strand
CCATTATAGATATTTTACAAGATTTACTTGAAGAAACTGAAGTTGTGATGAATAACACTCCATCATTACTTGAACAAATTGAAATCTATAAAGGTGATGGTTGGATTTTTGTAACAACCGGAAGAGGGGTGGAACGTTTAGAAAACGCATACACTGTTTGTCGAAAAGAACACCCAAAAGCCTTCGTCATGCATATTCGTGATAATGTGACAACGCATGATTTGGATGATGAATGCGAATGGGCTATGTTTTATAAAATTTTAGGGGTTTATAAACCAACTATTGTGAAAAGGTATAATTTAAAATGATTAATGAATTAATTTCAAAATTTAAAAAAGGTAACAATATGACAGAAAAAACAGACACTTTGTGGTATGAGCATGCTTTTGAATTTACAGTTGAAACATATTTAAAACTTGGTTATAAAAGTTTTAAACTTGGTGAAGGTGTAGACCTTGCAAAAGAAGCTGTTAATGAATGTGAAAAATTATATCCAACATCGGATGTTAAATACGTTATTGATGTAAACGATAAAATGCGCAGATGGGTAGTGTTGTATAAAATCAAGGACGTTGTTTGAAATGAACGTATCAATAGAGATTAACTCACCGAGTGAATGCCCATATCGAAATGATGATTATAATGACGAATGTCGATACCCTAAAACGTATAGTATGGAGTGTGAATCGAAATATAATTTTCCAAAAGGTTGCCCTTTGGTAGATTTGTTTAACAAACAGAACGATATAAAAACTGAAACAATTTATTATTGTGTTGCTGTTTATGGTGGTGGAGACAATGAGTATGTGTTATACGGAATTGGAACATCGCGGAACAATGCCTTGAATAATTCAAAAACTAAAATTGACCGATTTGATGAAACGCACGATTACGCAATAGAGGGCAATATTGAAGTTTTTGAATGTAGTAAAGAAGTATTTGAATATGTAAAATTACATGGTGCAAATGTAGCGTTTCAAGTTATTGATAATGTTATGCAAATGTGTGATGACATGCGTACATACGTTTAAATATACGTTTAAATATACGTTGCGTTAATTTATTAATGGTGATAGAATTAAAAATGTCAACTAGAAAATTTAATGGTGAAACGCTACATTCTGTAGGAAACCCTGTTTCTACTAAATCTGAAGCTCAAAAAACAGCTAAAACTTATCGTAAAATGGGATATCTAGCTAGAATTGTTGATTTAGATTATGGATATGGTGTATTTGTAAAAGAGAAGTTGTATAGAACTGATAAATCAGGCAATGTGATACGTATTACAAGGTAATTTCATATGATGAATCTTGATTGCGATTAACTAAAAATTAAGTTAATTTCTTTTTTTTTTTATTTGAAAATCAATATGATAAAACACTATATTGATTATTTGCAATGTAGTGCTTTATTTGAAGAATAATAATGGCGATAGTCAGATTCGAACTGACGGTCAACAGGTTATGAGCCTGCTGGGATAATCCACTTCCCCATATCGCTATTATTTTATATGTAAGTAATACTATTTATAGTTAATTGTTGTTAACTGTTAGTTTTACTGTAATACATAGGTTTAAATATATGTTAAACCTATGTTGTATGAGGAAAACTTAATGCCAAGAAAATCATTAATGAATCAAGAAATTGAAAAATATTCAGCCGAAGGTTATAAACTTTTTAAGCGAGGTTCGGGAACCATTTCTATGCGGAAATCTGCTAAATTAGCACAGGCGTGGGATGACTGTCAAAACGCGCACAAACATGCTGAGGTTATGTATGCTGTAGGGGCAAGAGCTGGTCAACGTATGACGGAAGGTTATGAATGGGCAGTTTTATATAAACAGCCAAAAAGAGTTGTTAAACCTGTAGTTAAAACTAAAAAAGACCACGTGGCTGAATGGGCGTCAATTGAGAAATCTGAAAAAGCATTTGCCACCCACAATAAATCTGTAGACGAAGCTTATTGGGAAACCCACTAACATGACACCACAAACCAACCGCGTTAAATTAATTAATCAATTAACTTTAGAAATTGAAAAAACAGTATTGTATTTTAATAAAACAAAACGCATTAGTCATGATGACAGGGTGTTTTATGATGGTTATATCAAAGGACTCGAAGTAGCTATTCAACAAATTGAAAAGTTAATGAAGTAGACATACACACAAAATTACCTTTGCTGTTAAAAATACGGTGCGCGCGTATTTACACTAATATTATTTTTTAATCGCATACTACGTATTATATGTTTTTAAACTTTTTTGTATTATAATTATCTTTTTATGTGTATAAAACCAATATATAAATACTAAATGGTAAAATTAATAATAGGTGTCAATGATTTGGCAACACTACGACCTGATTTAGCTTTACAATGGCACCCTACAAAGAATGGTGATTTAAAACCAACAGATGTGACGAGTGGTTCTGGTAGAAAAGTATTGTGGATATGTCCTTTGGGGCACGAATGGCAAGCAACCGTTAATGATAGGTCAAATGGTTATGGTTGCCCAGTGTGTTCAGGGAATACAGTTTTAGCAGGTTATAATGATTTAGCAACAACACATCCAGAACTTGCAAAACAGTGGCATCCTACAAAAAATGGAACGCTAACTCCAGAAATGTATAGTAAAGGTTCGCACAAAAAAATCTGGTGGGTTTGTTATAAAGGTCATGTGTGGCAAGCTGTTATTTCAGCTAGAGTTGCTGGTAACGGTTGCCCAATATGCGCATCAGAATCACAAACATCCTTCCCCGAACAAGCTATATATTATTATTTAAAACAAATCGATAATACTGTGGAAAATCGAAAAAAGATTAACAATAAATGGGAAGTGGACGTTTGGGTTCCATCTAAAAACATCGCAATAGAATATGACGGCTGTAGGTATCATGTTGGTAAAAAGAATAACCAAAAAGAGCAAGAGAAGAATGACTATTTGAAAACTTGTGGAATTCGATTAATTAGAGTTAAAGAATTAAAAAACAAAACGTGTGGGTGTTGTATTGAAAATAACATTATTAAATTCTCTGTAAAAAACAACTATATTCGATTAAACGAAGTTGTTGAGGAATTGATTAACCTAATATTTGGAAAGCTTAATATAAAAAGCATCGTTAATTTAAATCAAGATAGAAATAACATATTGGAGTTATACAAACAAGATTGTCTAAACAACTCATTAGCTGTAACAAACCCGGAATTAGCATCACAATGGTATCCGACTAAAAATGGGACGCTCACTCCTGAAATGTTTACACAAGGGCCAAATGAAAAAGCTTGGTGGATTTGTCCTTTAGGGCATGAGTGGGAAGCCCGAATATCTAGTAGGTCACGAGGTGATGGTTGCCCAATATGCTATGGGCGTCAAGTTTTAGCAGGTTATAATGATTTAGCTACACTGAATCCAGAATTAGCTTCACAATGGCACCCCACAAAAAATGGTAATTTAACACCGGATATGTATACTTGCGGCTCAAATGAAAAAGCTTGGTGGATATGTCCTTTAGGGCATGCGTGGAATGCAACAATCGCAAAACGGTCTAAAGGAGTGGGTTGCCCTGTTTGTGCAAATAAACAAGTGTTAGTGGGTTACAACGATTTGACAACAACAAATCCAGAACTTGCAACACAGTGGCATCCAACCAAAAATGGAAGATTTACACCAGAAATGGTTACAAGCAAGTCTGGTAAACGCGCGTGGTGGATATGCTCATTGGGACATGAATGGGAAGCCAGAATCGCAGATAGGTCAAACGGGAGTGGTTGTCCAATTTGTGCAGGTCAAAAAGTATTAATCGGATACAACGATTTAGCAACAACCAACCCAGAATTGGCAAAACAGTGGCACCCAACAAAAAATGGCAATAAAACACCAGAAATGTTCAGTAAAGGTTCTAGTGAAAAAGCTTGGTGGATTTGCCCGTTGGGGCACGAATGGCAAGCAGTAATATATAGTCGCGTTAAGGGTAATGGTTGTCCAATTTGCGCGAGCAATAAAAAATTATAGTCCTGTGCTAACTTTCGTGTTGTTGTTTGTTAATACTAACTATTTTTAATTGTGTAAACAACGCGCTATATGTCGTCAGTGTGCGTCACCATACTATCAAGAATACACAATTATGGTGTGAGTGATATAAGTCATCATCAACCAACTTGTGTTGTGGTATAAGCCTTTTAAAAGTTTCAAAATAGATGTTATTTTGAGAGATGTTAAAATCGATAGTTTTTATTTTAACTAATAAAATTTAAATATCTTTATATATACTGAATGTCAATATAATAATCTATGGTTTCTGAAAATATTGTTGAAAGTGTGCTTTCAGCTCGCTATTATGGTAAAAATGAAAAAAGCTGGTCTGATGTTTGTGCGCGGGTTAGTAATTTTATTGGCGACGATGAACAACAGAAAAAAGATTTTTTTAATTTGATGAATGATTGTAAATTTTTACCAAACAGTCCTACTTTATTTAACGCGGGTATGCAGTTTGGACAGCTTTCGGCATGTTTCGTGACCCCTGTTCACGATACAATGGAATCCATTTTTGATGCGATAAAAAATGATGCAATGATTTTTAAATCGGGCGGCGGGGTCGGCATGTCATTTTGCGAACTCCGACAGAAAAATTCTGCTGTTGGTGAGAATAATGGCGTGGCTAGCGGGGTCGTAAGTTTCATGAGGGTCTTCGACGCCGCAATAGAAGCCATTAAAGCAGGCGGTAAACGTCGAGGCGCGGCTTTAGGGTCATTACCATGTAATCATGGCGATATTATGGATTTTATAAAATGTAAATCTGTAGAAGGTCAAATTAGAAATTTTAACTTATCCGTAATGATAACTGATGAATTTATGGACGATGTTAAAAATAAACGTTGGAATAAAGTAGTCACAAAAGAAATATTAGATGATGGTAGTAAAAGACCAATCACGGTAAAAGAAATTTGGAACGGCATCGTTGATGGTAGTTGGAAGAATGGTGAACCTGCTATTTTGTTTGATGGACACATAAACAACGACAATATGTTAATTAAAGTTGGAAGAATAGAGAGCACCAACCCATGTGGAGAACTCCCACTATTGCCCTTTGAGTCATGTAATCTTGGAAGCATTAATTTATCAAAATATTTTGTAAATGGAAGTATTGACACCACATCGTTAAAAGAAGATACTAAAAAATGTGTGCATTTTTTGAATAATGTAATCGATAAAAATGCATTTCCACTTGATAAAATTAAAGAAGCATCGAATAACTCACGAAAAATAGGGCTGGGGATTATGGGTTACCATGATTTATTAATAAAAATGCGAATCCCATATGATTCAAATGAAGCATTGAATGTGTTGGATAGCATTTTAAAATTAATTCGTGAAACAGCTGAAGAAGAATCGCATAAAATGGCACTTGAATTTGGCAGTTTCCCACTACACGCACTGTCTGAGTGGGAAAAACCAATGCGAAACGCAAATGTGTGTTGTATTGCGCCAACCGGTTCAATTAGTCTAATCGCGCAGTGTAGTCCGGGATTGGAGCCATTGTTTAGTTTAGTTTACAAACGAACAAATACTGTAAATAAAGAATTTTTGATGGTAAATGATTTGTTTGATGCAGATTTAAAGAAAATGATTGGTGATGATAAAGCACTGTACGAAAAAATTATTACAGAAATTTATCAAAAAGGAAGTTTGCAGGAAATAGACATTATTCCCGATGCGGTAAAAGCTGTGTATAAAACTGCATTAGACATCTCGCCTGAGTGGCACGTAAAAACACAAGCGCGCGCACAAAAATGGATTGA
>JALOBO010000094.1:3451-5802 GCA_023228225.1 Clostridia bacterium | reverse complement strand
GTTCCAAAGTCAATTTCTGTAGAGATTTTACTCCCCCTACCCTTTGAGCTTCTGAATGATCGCATTGCTTGTTCTTCCCAAAAATATTTTTTCTTTTGGCGCATATGTGCTTACTATATTATTGTTCAATCTCCATCGCAACATTCCCGCTTGTCTCTTCGTGGTCGTTGCATCGAACCAGCTTCATGATCTGCTGCCTGTATCTCTCAGGCACTTCCTTGTCTTCTGCCATGCTGATTAAAAGGTTAACCATCTTATGCGTCAAATCATTGTGCAATAGGTTAACTGTTACGCTTGCCATTACGTTTGCCATTGACTAACGATCGCATTGTATTCCTTTACCCATTCATTAGGTATCGGCTTGTTCACTTGTATGTATCGGTTCATTGCTTCAATAATCTGATTGGTTCTTTCTTCATAGAATAGCCTTGCAGGCATTATCCCTAATGGTGGCTTCTCCTGCGTCGTTACATGGGTAGGCTGTATTGGTTTAGATGGGCTAAGTTCCGCTATTGCCATCCTTTTGAAATGCACCTTCTGCGCGATATCTTTAGCGTGTAGATTTGGGAGTGTAGTATCATTGCTGTGGATTAATGCTTTATATACTAATCCCCATTCATCGTCAGTCAATTCAACGCTCCATTTATCTTCCATGTTGTTTCCCCTTCTCCATCTTTCTCGGCTTATGGTTTGAACTTTGGCGGCACTGGCACTTTTGGCATCGGCGCAATGGTAGGCTTTGTAGGTGTTCCATGCGTTCCGCGCTTGCAAGCCTTTATCTCGCATATAAGTTCATCCAGAAATATATAGAGGCATCCACCAAATCCAATTATCACAATAAGCAAAAATGGAAACGCCCCCGGGCAAATAGCAATACCAATGATTGCAGTTACAATGCCGACTAAGCTTATAAAAGTAGCAGCAATAAAAGCTTTATTGATCTTCACTTTTGTTTTCCTCCTGCTCCAGCCAATGCCTTGCGCATTCTTTGCATTTCAAATTATTTTTGCAGCCATAGTCTGCCGCACCCAAATCAGAGATAGCACATTCGTAGCAGCCACCGTCGGCAGAAGAAAACAGTTCCGATAGCTTGTCAATGCTCATTGTCTTGATCTTTTCATAGTTTGTCATGCTTATTCTCCCCGCCTCGTCCTTATCGAATGTTTGTCATGGCTTAATGCCATAAGGTTGCTTTCTTCATACTTGAGTTCTGGATAGTCTCTAAGCTTCTTGATATGATGGACTTCCGTTGCTGGTACAAATTTTCCTTCTGCTAAACTATCCACGCACAGCGGATGTCTGCGAAGGTATGACAGCCTAAACCGTTTCCATTGATTATCATAACCGCGCTGTCTTGAATTGCTGCGGTAATGGTCGCGCTGTCTGTATTCCTCTATATGCTCTTCACAATAGCCCGACGGGTCACGCGTAAGATTAGGGCAACCAGCGTGTTTGCATGGGCGCAAGGCTCTATCCATCGTTACCACCTACTTTTTATGTTCGATTCCATTGTAAAAAACAAGCATCTCTATCTGTACAAGAATCAAGACAATATAAATGCCTGATAATGCGTTCATCTTTCTCCTTTAAATCTTTTTACCCTTAAACTTTTCTATAAGCAGATTATTATATTCAACTTCTAAATCTGCTAACCTTATCCGTTGAGCTATATTCAAGCAGTTTTTGTTTTGCAACTCAATGCGCTCTTCACAATTTTTATTTATTCTCTCTTGCAAAGTATCCATCTTTATTCTCCACCAATTCGCACAAGGTCAAGTTCTTTTTTAATCATTCGGCATTCAGCAAGTTCTTCATCGTTAAGTCGCTTATTTGACAGCTCCCCATACCGTTTTGCCAATATCTCATGTGATTTTGTGCAATGTGGTAAAAAGCATGATAATGTTCCGGTACGGATATAATTACTGTTTTCGCAATTGTCACAAATCATAATTAAACTTCTTTCTAAATAGGAGTCAGCGCCCGCTTTTGCGAACGCTGAATGGAGGAATGTTATAATCTATTTATGTCCGTCACTGGGGCACATTGTTAGGAGGTACGGACAGCCTCATTAAAATTTAAAGGTTATCGGGCAAAGGACTTCCACCTTTGCCACCGATAACCTTGCGCCGGGCTGATTCTCTCGTGTGGAGTGTCACTACCCGGCACGTTGAGCATAGATTTTAATAGTGCCTATGCCTCACTAATGCCTATTGGCATCTGTCAGCCTTGCATGTTGGAATTCCGTGCAAAGCTATGTACACGGTTTGTAACCACATTAAGTGGCTTTGCGCCAACATTCGGCTCATGCGCCGTTGCTAATCCCTTTGGATTAACTATGTTGACATATTAAA
>JALOBO010000094.1:0-3441 GCA_023228225.1 Clostridia bacterium | reverse complement strand
AAGGAGAAAAAGAAATGAACCTCTTGTAATCAATCTATCACGTTATTATAATACCACATCATGGAGTGTTATTGGGTGTCCATTTTACCATAGCTATTGCTTTGCCATGGAGTTTATAAATATTTCTTCCAGTATAATCATAATTCATATTTTTTGATATTTCCCACCATTCTTTCCCATCTATGTAACGGTATTCTAAGAGCAACTTTAAATTTTCATCTTCCACACTGTCTATAGCTTTTTGAATTTCTATCCGCTTTTTAATTTTGTCGTCAATACTGTCATCTATTTTGTGCTCACATTCAACAATTTTTTCTACTGCTATTTCCATTTGATTTTCGCCGTTCCCTCCATGCGGCATATCCGTTATAACAGTAGTCTTTTTTGTTGCCAACCTCCACCATTTGTCTTTTTCCTCCACAAGCCGGTCTATTCTTTTGCCGAGCACTTTGTATTGGGATAAAAAATTAATCCGTTTGCGATATTGTTCATCTGTCATATTAAGCCTCCTTAAAAATGTGTTCTGGCAAAATTACATTAAAATCTTTTAACGCCGTTGTTTTCATTTCTTTTTTTGATTCAAAAACATGGTCATGCAAAAGCATTAATGCCGCTATATTCGTTGCGCTATCGGTTAAGTCTCCAGATTCTGTATAATATTCTTTTGGAAAATGGATATATTCTTGAAAAAAGTCTGTAATACTGTTATTGAAAGTTAGCATATTAATTTTCGTCTTTCGGTTTTTTGCATCTTTCAAAGCTAATAACCCACACGAACGGATTGGCTTCCCAGCCGTATTTGTCGATGTCGGATTTTTTGACGGTGGTGTTCCAAAGGTGTGTTGCAAATCTACTGCGATAATAACCATCAAGAACATATCCACCAGCAATTTGCACATCTGCGTCTGTTCCCTCCGCTTTTGCTCCATCCTCGGTAATATCCTGCAACCGTTCTGCTCTAACATCGGTCACGCGGAGAAAAATGCGGGCGGCTTCTTTTGGCATATGAATTGATGGGTGCCATTTAATGCGTTGGTCATCAAGTAAAAATCCGTCGCCATCATAAAGGTCAATTTGTGGGCTGTCTGCCGCATAAAGATAAAAAGATTCATTGTAATGGGTATAGCCGTTTTCGTCAGTTCTGCATAATTCCGTGAATGTTTCTCTCACATAGAGAACATCGCCCACGGTATATGGGGCTAAATAATTATCAGGGGATGCCACAAATTTAGATGTAAAGCAACCCTTTGTAAGCCAATCAAGTGCTATTCCTTTAATCACCCGCCTTGTAGTCGTCTTTCTGCCGTCCAGAATCGCCCGAACCATTTCTGTGTTAAATAATATCGGTTTCATTTTTGTCCTCCAATGCTTTTTCAGCAGATTCTTCTAATCGCTTTGCTGCTATACAATATGGGATTTCTTTACATTCACCAAATATATCCCGTACATATATCATTCCATATTTTCCTTGCTTACCCTGATTAATTGTCCGTGCCCCTGCGTCCATAGCAAGGGCAAGCTGTTCATTTACATTCACGATTTTTCCATCATTGTACTGTTTAAACAGCTCCGGCAACAATTCAAGTGCTTTAGCCGGATTTTCGGAGTATGCGTCCTTTAGGTGCTGGATAATATCAGGCATCTTCATATCCCTCCATTTTTAGTTGTGCGTCCTCATTCCGAAAGCGCTCATCAAAATCATGTACCGTCATGCCATCAGGCTTAAATGTTACCGGGCTGTCGTTATCCCATTTCAGCATCAGCGCCCAATATTCCGGGTATTGCTTGCGTAAAAGTCTTAACTGCCCTATGCTTTGGTTGTGGCAAAACCAGCAGCCACCACGCGCTGACTGTGTATAAATTGGAGATAATAATCCTAATTTTTCCGCTCGTTCTCTTGCCATTGCTTCGGTTATTCCAAACTCGACCAGCGGAGATCGTTTACGGTCAGTGAGATTGTGAAAACGGTTTGGCTCGTCGGCAGCTATTCCGATGTATTGAATAATATCCAGTTTGTTTAACTTGGATAAGCATGACATTTTAAGTGTTTTATTGCACCATGCGCCGTGAAACGAAAGCATAGGCCATCCAGTTGCACCGCCCGGACAATATTTTGTTTTTTGTCCGCGTTTATGATAAAAACATTCTTCATAGTTTTTCTTCGCGTGTAAATGCTCAACCTCAATCCCGTACCGATCCTTGATAATCCGGTCTGCCTTTTTCTTAAACTCCATCATTGGCGGTAAATCAGCCGGTATCGTATCGGTTGCCATAATCTCAACGTGGACAATGCGGTCGAGCGGCAAACCATGCTCCTTGCAAACGTCAGGGATGATAATGCTGTCTTTGCCGTAACTTAACGACGCTATATATTGCACTTTTCTCCGTCCTTTCTCTCACCTGCTCCGCAATATCTGCGGTTTTCAGCCAATCCAGCCGTGATAAACGTTTCCTCAAATGTACAACTCCCGTGTAGTTTACATTCTGCACACCGTACAGGAATAGCGCCAATGGTCGGCTGTTTTTTTATGATTTCAAGCATTTCATAGTAGGCGTCATATTTGCCCTTATCATATTGAGGGCGGCGCATGGTGCCTTGTTTCCACGCTTTTTCTTTTTGGATAAACTCATACAGCGCGTTTCCGTCAATCAGCCTCATGGCTATCACCCTTTCCCATCAGAGCGCCACACTTAGGGCATTGAAACATTTCATTTTCTTGTGGCGTATCATCATTTGACATTTCCCACACAAGCCCACAATGTGAGCATTTCCAAAGGTTACTGCAATCATCGTCCATTTCAATCCAGTGTGCGTGTACCACCTCTACCAGTTCACCGGATACGACGCGGCGGAGGACTTCAGCAACGGCATTTTTGACTTCAAACGGGATATAGACTATTCCGCTTTTTATAGGGCAATTTTCCAATATTTCCAAAGCATCTTGAATTGTAATCATTTCTCTGCCTCCTGCGTTTCGTGCGTCTGCTGGACTTGCTTCATAAAATAATCTTTAATTTCTTCGGATATATATTCGCTTCCACTTTCTCTTTCTTGCTTCTCAATACAGTTGCACGCCAGTCCTAACGCCTTTTTCAGTGTGGCGTTTATAGTATTCAGACCTTCCACTTCTGCCGTCAGATTTTCTAAATTCATATCTGCGTTGATTTTGTCATTTTCAAGCGCGGTAATATGTTGCTTATCGTCCGATAACAGCTTTTCGCAGTTCTTCGCTTGCTGATTGAGCGTTGTCTGCATAGCGGCAATATTATGTACGTCGCATTGGTGCTGGTCTGTCAGCCGTTCCACCTCTGATTCTGCTTTCTCTGCACGGCAAATTAATTTTTCATTTGTTTCTTCTGCGTCACTATACATTCCAGTTAACTGTTCCATCTCTGCAATCAGCGCCTTTACATCTCTGCCATAAATCAAATCAGTAATAC
>JALOBO010000093.1 GCA_023228225.1 Clostridia bacterium | reverse complement strand
CACTTTGCAAAGAAAAACAGTATGCACAGAACCGAGTTATCAATTTGACAACTCGAAGAACAGTGAAGGCAGGAAAGGAGATTATCCTGCCTGTGGGATACATGGTGAGTGCAGGCATTAGAAGAGAGATATTCAGTTGCATGCTTAATCAGGAAAAGCCCCACATGGCAAGTGAGGCTTGAGGTGTACATTATATGACAGAGCTGTTTAGGTAGCTCAACCTTTTACAATAACTATATACGCGCTATAAGTTTAAATAACTTTCGATCATGTGTAAAATATCGATATCATATCGACAAAACTTTAATCATGCTTATTTTGTTATTATTATCAACTTTTGACACTAACCTAACTATATAACTTATAGAGAGGCTAGGTTTTTAAAAAAATGGTGATAAAATGATAACAGATTTCTAATTATCACCAAAAAACTTATTATAGTCTTTTATCACTGTCGGTTGGCTTAATTTAACTCCTGTAGCCTCTGAAGCCTGCCTTAATGCCTCAACAGCTTTAACTCCCTTCTTCATAAGGTCCTTGTACATTCTTGCATTAACCTTCCTTGCTTCCTCTACCTCTGCTTTGTGCTCCTGCTTCTCTGCCTTAGCTTCCCTCTCCTCCTGGTTGCCTTCCATTTTAGCAATAGAATCTAAATTCATTTCTCTTTCAATCCTTGATCTCTTCTTATCGTAAGCGTCACACATAGCTTTAGGAGGCAGGATAAACTTAACGTAATTAATTACCATGCCATGCATTCTAATAAACGGATAAAGGTTAGTACTGCCGTCCTTTGTGTAGATCTTCCGGACCATTGAGAGCTTGCCAAGAGTAAACCCTTTATCAAAGTGAGCCTGCGCCATTGTAATCTTATAGTGTATCAAAGTCCTTGCTATCTTATCGACAAATGACTTATCAGGACTCGACATTATGAGAAGATTCTCATTAGTCCTGAACGTCTGCAATAGTTTAGTCATTACTTCGTTTTGTTCTGACTGCCACTTTCGAGAGCTTAAACCCTCTGCTCCTGCATCATCAAGAATGTAAATTCCATGGGGTTTAATGTTCTTAGCTATTCTGAGAGTTTCTTCTCCTGTGAGAATACCCACATTATTAAGTGTAAAGTAATCTTCAGGTCTACCTCCTAATCTCTTAGCAAAGAGAAGAGAACAGTCAAAGGCAAGTCTTAAGGTTGCATATGACTTACCGCTTCCTGTCTTGCCCTCAGCTAGCACTATCAGGTGCTGTTTATGCCCTCCACAAATCTTATCTGCGATAATCTGCGAAAATGAAGGTACTGGATACTTTGAATCTGCTTTTAATCCCATGTTTAATCATCTCCCTCTACTTCTCCCATTTTAAAACCATCAGGGTAAAACTCTGCTTCAAGACTGCTTATATCTGATTGTGTAGTTGCTACCGTCTGCCTTTCTACAATTGCGAGTATATCGTCCATTAAAGTCATTATCTCGCCTATTATTTCACAGTCAATCTTTAACTTTGCTTCCTTCTGTTCATCAATCCCTTTAATCTGTAACGCTTCCTTGAGCTTTGACGTGCGTAGATTTAGCAGCCTGGCTCTTTCCACAGGATTTGGAATATAGGAAATTATCATCTGAGTTAACAGCCCTATCTTAGCCTGTGTAATGCTTGTAGGTTCAGGACTGCAACAAAGCTCTGAATATTTGTAAATTGAGTTCATCATAAGGTTAAGGTACTGCTGTTTAGGTGCCAGCACACTGGCTGGCGTCTGCATATTGAAAGAGTTATTTTCATCTGCCATGTTCACACCTCACAAAGGCTAACTAATTTTGATTCCGTCAGAGCCTTTGAAACAACTTTCCACACTAGCATGGTGTCTCTTGCATTCCTCAGTACATCAGGAGCCTTTGAAACTTGCCCCCATTTTTGTTTCTGTGCTCCTGGCTTAGTAACATGCTTTCCAGCCCTGTACTGGTCACAAATAGGACCTGCAACCTCTGCAAATTTAGCGTTAAACATTGCTAAAGTCGAAAGGTCCACAAGCTGTCTTTTAATTCTGTAGTTAATGTCATTAATACAAGTGTGTCCAGGTGTTGACATTGCAGCAGATAAGTCTGCAACCTTCCATGATAAGTCTACATATCTTTCAAGTATTGCTCTCTTCAGCTCTTCATTTCTAGATTCAATTCTTTCTTCCATCTTTTACCAACTCCTCAATAATTAAATCTTTCAGGTGCTCTAAATCCAAAGTAAGTTTCAGGCTCTTTCTTTGCTAATGCCTCTTTCATGATTTTTTGGAATCCCACTAGCATACTTCTGTTTTCTCTAGGCACTGTTACAATTGCTACTTCTAATGATTCCATAAAATCAGGGATCTTGTCTTCGAAAATTGTTAAATTAAACTGCCTCTTTTTCCTTTCAGCTAACATGCTCCTCCCTTGATTTTTAAATAGTTTGGGTGGCTGTTTCCATCAGCTGCCATTTTCGTTTTAGCTGCAAACACAGAAAACACAGCTCCACACCTTCCACACCTGTAATTTTTCCTATTATTACATCTGGCTAATGATAGACTGTTGCACTTAATGCAACATTTGCGGGGTCTCATTGCTGTTTCTTTCTTTTTGTATGTGCCATTAACGTATCTGCATACATTGTAACCACTTCTGCCGTGCAGCGCTCCAATCTCTGCATAGGTCAAAGGACCAAAGGACAATATCTGCATTTCTATTATTTCCTCGTCTGTTGGTCTTGGCAATTTAAACACCTCCTACTATTGCTAAACATATTATTACAGTTGCAAGGCATACTACTCTAGCAACCTCTACAGCGAAAAAATATAGAAACTTATTTATCCACAGAGACACATTATACAACTCCTATAACTATTAAACACATGTAAACAAAAAATAAAATCATAAATCCTGCAGACACTACCAAAATACTGTTAAACATATTGTCTATATCCATTTGCCCACTCTCCAAACAATTACTAAAAGCACTTACAGAAGGCATTAACAATGTCTTTACATACTGATTTAGACACCATTAGAGATTATCTCAAACGCCTTATTTTAAACGTTTTTGCCTTACCCTATACAAACATACCAACCTAAATTTGCTGTCTAAAATTTTCACTATCGGCTAAGTTTAAATTTTGCCTCTAATGGTTACCTTTGACCTGCTTTTGTGCTTTGATTCAGAGACTTGTTTATTTTTTATTCTCCTAGCACACACTTTACAATATTTAGCCCTGTTTGACTTTGGTTTAAATAAGCTTCCGCAATTATCACAATGTTTCATTTTGATAGTTTCTTTTTTAATCGGTTCTGCCTGTTTGCTGCTATCTGTGTAATTTCTCACATCACAGCAAATAGAATGAGCAAGGCAACTGTATCTACCAAAAGGGCAAACACCAGCCTTACACACATGGATCCTCTCACATGTAGCAAACTCGTATTTTCTCATTTTCAATCACTTCCACAACAAATGGTTGTTTGTTCCTGCTTTTGTGATTGAATGTTTATGCCTGCTGTCAGTTCTTTCCAGTTTTCCCCTGTTTTTATACATGAAACTACCCACGGTTTAACACTGAAAAGCTGCCCAATTTCTTTTTGTTTTAAAGAACCCACTTAATCAACCTCCTGCTTTAAAATTCCCCACTCTTTCAATCTGTTTCTAATGTCTCTCTCTTCGTAATCAGTAAAACTAAGACTCTGATAGTGCCTTAAACTCGTTTTAGGGTCGTGTCCTTGCCTGCCATAAACTTCATACTCTGGTACTCTGCACTTTAACATCCATGACTCAATAGTTTTTCTAGGCGTTTTAGTTCCTACTTTTGGGTTTAATCCGGCTTTCTCTGACCACCTTATTAAATCTGTATGCCAGCTTGCTCTGTGGGGTGGCTTAGGACCTTCAATAAACTGCTTGAATATGTAGGCAAATGTAGAAGGCAGTTTATCTATAGTTCTTTTAGACATTTTCTGCTTTACTTTCTGCTGTGCTTCTTTAGGTAAGATAATTTGGTTTCTTTCCTTGCTATACCATTGAGGGTTTGCGTGCAGCCTTTGAAGCTCAATATACCTAAGCCCTGTTATTGTGTTCACTTCAAATATTGCCCTGAACCTTTCAGGAACAGCCTGGATAAATTTATCATACTCCTGAACTGTTAGAACTCTTGTCCCCTCTCCCGTTGTTAAACCATTTTCCATGATTACCTCCAAATTAAAAGGAACACTACAAGTATTCCTATAAAGTAATACGCAGACATAATATAAAAAGGTATGTGTTTTGAAAATACTCTAATTTCTTTAAGTTTAAAAACGCTATCAGTAGATTTTAAAATAAATGGAGTAAGACTATAATACAGACGTTATAAATTAAAATGTATGTGTAAATGGGTAAAAATCCTGAAAAAGAGATAATTATTAAAAATATTCACAGTTTAAAGTTTCTTTCTGCCCTGACTAGGAAGTTAGTATAGATACTCAAACTTCTTAAAAGCGTACATACGCCGTAAAGATTTTGTTATTACGTTGTTATGACTATGCTAATACGCTGTTATGACTATACTTACATTTCCATGCTTGATTAAATAGCTATCAGTAGAAGGCGAATCAAAGCCTCTGAGAGGCTCTACATTGAACGTTTAGAAAAGTCTAATGTGTTTATACCTTGGAAAAAGAGAAAAGAGAAGGAAATTAAAGAATGTTTGGTTAAAAAGAAGAATCAGGAATTTCTGTTCCTGTAGTATCAAGGATAATGTCAATTAGCTTGACACGAATGTGTGTTTATGCTTTTGGTTAAGTGGCTCCACCGCGAGCCTGTTTTTATATATGATACTGCCCCGCTGCTTATCCCATATAGTTTACCTATTTCAGTTTGTACCAAAGTGTCTGAGTGTGCAAGTTTAAAGATTTCAATTACCTGTGCTTCTGTCAGGTGTGTTGTTTGATTATGTTTTACTCCTAAGTGTCTGTGTGTCTGCACAGCATGTTTTTCAGGTTTTGGGATTATATTGTTTGTTATATGACTCCATGAAACTCCTTGTTTTATAGATGATACGGCTCCCGCACCTAAACCGTATAGTTTCCCAATCTCTCTTTGTGTTAACATGCCCGCGCATGCTAGTTTATAAATCTCAATCACTTGTGCTTCTGTTAAATGTGTTTGACCATGCTTAACACCTAAATGACTCTGTATGCCTATTTTAAACGAGTGTATTGCGTTCTCAGATGGCGTTACCCACTCTAGATTATTGGAATTGTTGTTAATCTTGCAACCATCTCGATGGTTAATTTCTGGTTTGTTGTCAGTGTTTTGTACAAATGCACACCCACCAAGCGATGAATAGTTTTACCATATGTTTTTTTATGTTTATCCCGTAAAACCACTTGTAAATACCCATTGCTGCTTTTGCCACCCCTCAACATAATAGTCTTGTCTTTTTTCACTGAGCATACTCTCCCTTCGTTGGAAACCTTGTAACCTGGAAATCCATCTATATCTTCCCACTCCTCAGCCATTTTGATTAACCCCCTAAGTTTGTTAAATTACTTTTTTAGTGCCCAAACGTTGCTTTGTCCGTCGTCAATCTCAACCTTTTCAACCTTTCGTTCTCTCTCTAAAGTCTTGAGGTAAACCTCGGCTGTTTTTCTGGCACACCCTACTTTTTTAGTAATATACCCTGTAGTTTTAAGCCCTCTCCCCAATGCTTCTATAAAATTTTCTTCTGTGTACTGTGGTTCAAATTTTGCCATGTTATCAAATCCTGCAGTTTCACTCTGCAATATACTATACGCAGTTATTCTATTTAAGCGTTTCTATTACTTAGTAATGGCAGTGGAAATAAGA
>JALOBO010000092.1 GCA_023228225.1 Clostridia bacterium | reverse complement strand
GCCATCTTTATACATAACAATTTTCAAGTTTTCGTTTGCGATAATTCTAACTCCGCCATTTGAAATACCTCCATAGTAAGTGTTAATATCAAACGATATTTCGTTATCAATTTCAAACTCAAAACTAATATAATTTTTTGCTCTGTCAAACACATAAAGTTTATATTTACCCGCTTGTTTTATTTCAGTTCCAAGTTTGTAATTTATTGTAAATAAATCATTTATTACATACCAGCTTGTAAGGTTGCTTTCAAGTGATGTAATCCATGCACGATTGCCAGTAATTCCAAAATTTTCTACTCCATAAAGTGAAGCTTCGGGTGGAGTTTTATCAATTTCAAAATTAAAGAATATCGAGTTTCCAAATTCGTCTAAAAGCTTAACTAAATAACTTCCTTCCTCTGTAATCATTAAACCAAATTCATATTCATAAGGGCTATTGTTGTTTGTAATGGTAACTGTAAGTGGTTCTTGTGCAATTAGTCTTATATCAAAGTTGATATATTTTATTTCTTCTATTTCATAGGTTTTTCCACTTGTGTCAGATATTATAAAATCAATTGTTTTGTCTATTACAAAATTTACTGTTGCTTTGTTTCCAATTTCATCAGTTAGGGTAATTGAATAACTACCTTCAACGGACAGCACTTGTCCTTTCTTATATTCTTGCTGGTTGCCATTTAGGATTGAGAAAGCAGTGTATTGTTCCTCATTTGTTTCCCATGTGGCATACACATTTCCACCAGTTGTTCCATTGTTAGTGGCGCCAAATAAATTGATTATTGGTTTAATTGTTTTGATTGTGAAATTATATATGTTGTAATTTTCATTATCAAATTTATCTAATAATGTAATGTTGTAAAGATGTTTTGAATTTTCAATAGGCGAGAATGTTATAGTGATAATATTGTCATTTTGAGATTGGTTTGGCGAGCAAGTGTTGTTATCTTCGGTTACAACAACAAAGTATTTATTGCTATCGTAAATGAATTTAACTTCATCTTTTGTCTTGCCATTATGACTAACCCCAACCAATATTCCAGTAGGTAAATCCTTTTCAAATTTATATTCGTAGGATAAAGTTCTTCCAAAGTTATCAGTAAGTTCTACAACATAAATTCCGCCCTTATTAAAGATGTAATTAGATGTAGTAACATCAATAAAGATTATTTCATTTGTCTCATCAAGCAAATTCTCATCATATCCAATGTCAGAATTTAAGCAGATTCCATTTCTATAAATATTTAAATCAGTTAACGTGTTGTAACTTTCCCCGGAATTGATTTTCACTCTCAATTGCGTATTTGCATTGATTGTTGTGAAATCAACTGTGGGTGCTTTTCCTAAAATATAAACCTTAAATTTAAAATCATTTGCTACACGGTCAGATATGGTTATGGTAAATTCACCAGAACCAAGAGTTTCAAGATTTGGAATTTCATCTAAATAAGTAAATCTTTGAATTGAGCCATTGGGACATTTAATTTCCATAGCCCACCATTTGTAATCTTCAATAATGTTGGTTATTTTAAAACTTTCATAATAGAAGATTAATTCACCATTGTTTGGAATATCACTATTTGATATGGTCTGAGAAATTATCTTATCTTTGCCATATATTTTAGCTTCAATTTCAAGCATTGGTGCAAGTAAATCCAAGTAAACATAATATGTTGTTTCATTGCCAACATAGTCAATTTCTTTTATTTTATAAAGTCCATGCGAATTTACTTGTTCTTTAAATGGTGTATTATAAATGAGTTCTTTCCAGTTCTCTTGCTTATCTTCTTGGTAATCATAATAAATTTTGTAGGTTTCACTATCGTCTAAATATCTAAAAATAAAATCGTTAATAATATAAGCATTTATTTCATTTGATTTTATGATGTTATAATATACACTTTTATCAATCTTATTTCCATAATTGTTAGTTGCAAGCAAAGTGTTTAATTTATAAACTTGTTCATTTGAAACATAAGATTTTGCATGGTAATTTATGGCGTCATCGAGTGATGTTTCATCAAAATAATAAACATATAAATTAGGATTTTCTTTTGATTTGTAATGCCAATATTTTCCAACTTTAACAGTATTTCCATTTGCTATTAAATGTGTGCTTGTAAAGTCATCTATGTTGTTTAATGTGTATTCAGTAATTGTATTTTGTTTTTCAATACTACATGCAAAACTTAAAGCGTCATCATATTTTGCAAATGAATAACTGCCATAACCTGTGTATCCATAAGGAATATCAACTAAATACCATTTTGCAACTTTGTAACTTGTATCGTTCTCCAATCTATTTACATTATATTGTGGGGTAGATTTATCAATTAAAAATTTACTTATTGTAGTATTTCCAACTTTATCTATTATGGTTACAGTGTAACTTCCTTCTTGATTTAACCAACTTCCACTTGTTAATGGATTAGTGATTCCATTGTATGTATATGTTGCAGTTTCTGGGCTTTCTTTTGAAAGGTCAGCAGAAAAATTTACTTGCACTTGGCTTTTGAAAACACCTTCGTTAATGGTTTGACTTTTAGCGCCATTTGCATTTGTATTAATCACACCAACTTTTCTGTTTTCAAGAGCATTGGAATTATGATAAGTATATTCAATATCAGGCAATGTTTTATCCACAAAACAATAGTATGGAGTGTAAACTTCTTCGTTACCACTTTCAATTTCAACCAAAGTGTATCCTTCACTTGAAATATCAATATGATGACCATCTTTATATGGCACAACACTTGTCCCATATTTTGGGGTAGCTTGAACACTATTTATTTTGATAAAATTGTTTAAATTAGTTGCTACTACTGTGTATGATTTAGGGGAATAGTAAGCAATTTTGCCGTTGTATGTATCAGTTGGAATAGTAGAATTTACTTTTAATGTGTTGTTCCAATTTCTATTTGCTCTTGGCATAAAACCACTAATAAAAGAATAAACATCTTTTCCATTTCCAGTGCCACCCCACCAGCCATTTTCCCAGTAAGCATTTCCTTGTATTGCAACTGTTACATAAGGGGCATTGCAATAATCCATGCCACATAATTTGTAATATTCGGGTCCGGGATTAACGCCGCTATTTCGGTAGTTACCAGAGCCCATATCATTCGCGTCTTTATCGTGAATAGAAAAATACTGACTATCCCATGGGTCCTCGCCACCGTCCCAAGTAATATCAAAAAAAGCACCTGATTGCCATTTACCATTTAATACACTTCCAAGAAAACCTTTAAAGTTGTATGGCATGATTTGTGTTCTTACGTAAAGGTCAGCAGCATAATCAACAATTTCATCACTTCCGCCAAAATTACCATTGTTCCACCAATTAACATCTAACACACCATCGTCATCATAAATTGTTCTTCCATCTGTTCTAACAATTTTTAGATATTTAACAAATGAAGCATATTGCCAACCGCCACTATAATCTGTGTTGAATTTATCGTTTTTAACAAATAAAGATGAGTAAGGTCTTAATGCACCATCTGTATAAGGTGTGTCTTGTTTAACGCCAGTAGATGAACTCCAATCATTAGTAGATGAGCCATCATCAGTGATGATATCATCAAGTCCAACAATAGGACCAATAATTATACCCATTGTGGACGGACCACTATTATGTTTTATTGAGAGCGTTCCTCTTGCAATCAAGAAAGTTGGTATTAAGCATAGAGCACATAAAATTGAAATTAATAATTTTTTCATAGTTTCACCAACTTTATTAGTCCATCAATTTTTTGATATAGTAATTGATAATCCTTGTAATTTTCACTATTCAAATTTTTTGCCGTGGTTTCCAATTCTTTTGAAATTGATGACATAAGCTTGTAGTCTTTATTTTCAATTGAATTTAAGAGTTTGGGTTTCATTTCAAATGAGCCAATACACTCAAAATCAATGTTTTCAATTTGTATTTTTAGCCTTTCAATGAAATCTTTTATTTCTGTTTTGCTTTCTTTTGTTGTTTTTCCACTAATTGCTTGATTTCTTGAAAGCATATTGTAAAAAACTTTTTCTTCATTAAAATATTTTCCAGCAGATAGTAATTGATTTGTTTTTTGCAATGTAAAAGCTTTACACAAATAACTTGGTGTATATTTACTTTTGATTGGCGGAAAACCAAATACATTTACAATTGCATTTCCCATATTATTTGGGGAATTCAATTGTTGTAGTTCGGTTGGATATATTAAGGGGCGTTCTTTAACGCTAACCGAACTTCCTACGCCATCATTTGATGATGAAAAACTAACATTTCTTTGAATAATTGAAAAGTTACCGCACTTCTTTGAAAATTCTTCAATTGTTTTTAGGTCAGTAGTTCCAATAAAAATTTGTATATTGCAGTTTGATTTGATAATATCAGCAGATTTATCATCATAAACTTTTGCAAGTTGTGCGTATGATTGAACAACCAAAGTAAACCAAATTTTTCTACTACGACCAACTGTAATCATTTGTTCAAGTTTGTAAATTTTAGGCAAGTTGCCAAACTCATCAAGTAAGAAATAAACACTTCTTGGCAACGCTAAATCTGAACAAGTATTTGCCTTTGCAACAAGCTCCTTGTATGCTTGTAAAATTACCATAGCGGCTAGGGTATGACGCGTTTCTTTTTCATCTGGTATTTGCAAAAATAATGCAGTTGGTTTTGTTGCAATACTTCCAAAATTAATTTCATTTGCACTTGTCAAAGAACAAATACTCATATCACTAAACATAGCCAATTTATCAAATATAGTCGATAGATAAGAACCTCTGGTTTTATCACTTGCGTCAAGCACTTGTTTAGACAAACTAACACACTTTGAAATAGGACTTCTACCCTTAAAATATTCAATCAAATCTTCACAATCATTTTGAGTATTAGTTGCTATCTTCATGATGTTAAAAAAATTAAATTTTTCTTTTGTCATTCCAAGTTCTGGTTTTTCACTATCTTCAAGCATTGCAAGAGTGATAGCTAAAATAAAGTTTTTAGCGCCACTTTCCCATATTGGTTCTCCTTTATTTGTAACAGGACACAATACAGAGCAAACATCATTAA
The DNA here is from genome assembly GCA_023228225.1 of Clostridia bacterium. Lineage (GTDB taxonomy): Bacteria > Bacillota > Clostridia > Christensenellales > UBA1242 > JALOBO01. The sequence continues at coordinate 806 of JALOBO010000092.1, read as the reverse complement.
GGTCCTCATATACTTCATCAAATATTTCTTGTTTTCTAACTTGAACAGCAGCAATCATTTCGTCTTTGTTGTAATAAATTTTATCTTCAAAAATATAATAGCCACTTTCTTCATTTACTTTGACTTTGCTATCAAGTTCAAGTATTTGTTGATACATCATATAAGGTCTTTCTAGTGGATTCCACCTAATAGAACAATATGGGTTTCTTAAATCAAGTATTTTAACCTCATATCCTTGCTTAATTAGGCTTTTTGCATGCAGAGAGTATAATTCTCCTTTGGGGTCTGAAATAAGCATAGACGGCTTGTTTTGGGTGTGAGAAAGTATTTGCACAACAGGATTAATAAATGTTGTTGTTTTACCAGAACCAGTCGTTCCAATAATCATTGTGTGGGCTGATTTTGCAAATGTAATATTGTATCCTTTATTTGTTTCTTCCGCTTTTACGGGTATTCCTTCAATATCTGTTTTACATAACTTTGAATATTCAATCGTTTTGTAATTTGCAAATATTTCTTTGTCAGTTTGGAAATGTGCATTTTCCAAACCAGTATAGATTTCTTTATCTTTTTCGCTTGCTTGCATAATTTTTTTTGGATTTTTTCCAATGCCTTTATACCAAGCAAACATCATCATCAAGCATATTATTGCAAACATTTCAAATCCATATAAAAATGCTTTTGGTGCCAGCAATAATTCTTGTGATATTTTAAATTCAAATACAAAATGATTTGAAATGTATAAATTTAATACGTAACCACACGCATAACAAAGAATAAAAATAAGTATAAGAAGTCCAATTTTT
>JALOBO010000091.1 GCA_023228225.1 Clostridia bacterium | reverse complement strand
CTGTTTCAGCTACAACAGCAGGTATCTGTACGTTTGAAGATGCATCTTCTATATAAATCATCTTCTTGATAAACTCTTCGTTTGTGTATTTAATGATGCTTTTAAGAGAGTTCTTTACACAGTGTGTCCTTGCTTCTCCTGCGATAAGTACTTTATCACACGAATTAATTGCATCAGCATAAATACTGTTAAAACTTGTAGAAGGGTCATTCGGGTCTGGATATTCTGCTTCAAAAATAGAATAGTGCTCTGTCTTGAAGTTTGAACCCTTTGTAAGATACTGTACAAACAACTTAGATGAACCTGTTTCAAGATTGCAGAGTTCTTTATAGAGGTTAGGATAAATGTTGTTTCCCCAGCTTCCAATAAGACAATGCGGCGGCCAGATACACAACTGCATTTGTCCAAGTTTTGCCAACCCCTGTACATACTCTTCTGCCCATTTCTGTAACGTAGGGATAGATGCTCTCCATGTTCCATTCATTACTGATTTTTCATCAATAATGGTATAAACCGGAGGCGGATTGAGGTCTTTATCCACCCAGAAGCTCGGATGGGCAACATCAAAATTGTGGTGACAGTCCATAGTCACATACACATTCTTGATTTTATTTCCAAGTCTGTTAATCATTTTCGCAAGTCTGTCCATGTCCTTTTCGGCACCGGGAACATACAGCGAACCATTCGGGTCTACGAAATCGTTTTGTGGATCAATCACAAATAAACCAAGTTTCATTTATATCTCCTTGTTAATATAATATAATACAAATTATACATTTTGTCAATACTAATATTGACTATTTTTTATGTTTTGAACTTAGAAGAACAATTAGATTATGAAGCAATCTTGTATCTTTTTTCCCGTTTGGTGAAACAAGTTTATATGCATACTCCTTCTGCTTTTCAGTAAGTTCTATTCCTGCCTGTTCAAATTCATCAGGTTCTTCTATTCTCATATTTAAACTTCCTATGAATGTTAAGTTAATTGGCAAAATAGAACAGCATGGTTCACTACACAATCCTGACTGAATACCGATAGGCATACAATTAGCATGGTTTTTAGAAATACTTTCTTCATTATCAGATTGTGAATATTGCTCAACTATTTTGACATCTTTATATTTCAATTTTTGAAGCCATTCATATTCTTTTTTAATAGACTGAATAGCGTCATAACTGAATGCTTCTTCTAGGCTCATACCGGGAAATGATTCTAGACATGAAATCAGACACTTATAAGTATCTATGACATTATTAATAGTAATCTCTTTTTCCATTTATTACCTCCTTAGTTATTTCTTTAATCTCTTTATATCTATATTCTTTCCGAGAACCAATGTATTTTAATGCCCAACAGTCTTCTCCATTTAACAATCTGCTGTTATCACATATGTCTTTAGCCTCTTTTTCTGTTTTAACATAACCAAATGGAGAATATCCACAAGGATTTCTATTTTCCATTTCATCTATCCAAAGTTTTTCTATAAGAAAACAATGATTAATATTGGCAACAATGGTTTGTTGTTCTATATTTTTTGCACACCCTATTGTTATATTAAAATCAAATCCTTCTAAACATTCTTGTTCTGCTAAATTAATAGATTTTTTTAGTGTTTCAATAAAGTTTTCACGTTTTTCAAAAAACACTTTTTCCGTTCCTTTGTGTACTAAAAAATAGACCATATTATATCTCCTTTTCTTATTTATCTCTGTCTTTTATTTTATTTCCTTTTTTATCAAAATTACAGCGGAAAAGCAGGAAAGATGCCACTCTTTTAAGATGGCATATGAACTGCTTCTAATACGCACTATTAATAGTGTAATACGTAAACAACATTTTGTCAATATATAATTACATATAAAATAGTAAATATAAGTAAAACATATTGACAATAAGGCAGGACAGGTTTATAACATAGATGATGACAAAGAACGAACAGATACGGCAGACACTAAGAAATACCTCACTCAAAAGAAAGACACAGACGGTAAAAGTGTTTGAGCTGAAAGTTGACTGTCATCATACGTCGAAAGAGGACTTTAAGAAGTTGTCCGGGTTGTTCAGGGAAGCCAAGTGGATACAGAATGATGTCATTGCTTCTAAAGATATATTCCATTATGAATATAAAGACCATAGGACAGTACTGAACTTTGATAAAAACCATAACGTTGTAGAACGTAAGCTGACAATACAGACGGGAATACACCAGAATATCATAAAGCATGTACAGACTGATATAATGAACCTATCAAAAGCTAAGAGCAAGGGCAGGCATGTAGGCAGGTTGAAATTCAGGAAAGAATGCAACTGTATACCATTAAAGACGGGAATGCTTAAAATAATTTCGTCTAAAAGGGTATCAATCCCCATGTTCAGGAATATTGCTGTATACGGGCTTGAGCAGTTTATAAACATACCCGGATACGAAGTTGCCAATGCAAATATCATAAGAAAAGCATCGGGTTATTATATAAAGGTAACAGTATATATACCGAAAGAAAATGTAAGAACGGATACGGGGAAGACGGTTGGTCTTGATTTCGGCATAAAAGATAATATAACGACATCTGACGGTGAGAAATATAATTGTAGTGTGCAAGAAGATGACCACTTTAAGTTTTTACAGCGTAAGCTGGCTAAAAAACAGAAAGGGTCAAAGCGGTACTACAGATGTCTCTGTCAGATAAAGCGTGCGTATGAGCATCAGGTGAACAAGAGGGATGATGACAGCAACAAACTGCTGTCGTACCTTCTTAAAACCTATGACATCATCTATTTTCAGGATGAACAGATAAGCCAGTGGAAAAAGTTCAACAAAGGATTTGCCCGTAACATACAGCATTCATATATGGGACGTATAAAGGCAAGACTTATAGAGCTTGAGAAGTCTGGACGTTCGTTTGAAATATCAAGATGGGTGCCTACTACTAAAGCCTGTCCCGTCTGCGGAAGCATAAATACCGGAATTACACTTAACGACCGTATTTATAAATGCGACTGCGGATATGAATTTGACAGGGATATTCATGCTGCTAGAAATGTAAAATTGTTCGGCTCGACTAAGAGAGCTGAGTGTTCGGAACGAACCTCCGCTGACAGACTTGTAAATACTTCATTATTGGTGAAAACCGGTAATGCAGCAAACAGTCTGGTTGAAGCGAAAATTAAAGCTGCCTGCCTTTAGGCTGGCGGTAGTTCACATTTTAAGTTCATTTATTGACTCCTTATTTAATTATTATTGAAGCTTTTATTATACGCTATTTATTTCAGCGATTACTTCCTCGATAGCACGCTTGCCCCCTTGTAAAAATAATGTGTGCTCACTCATTGCTGACCATGATCTATTTTTGATGATATTCTCAAGATATTCAACAAATTCTTTTCGAAAGTCATCCCCGTCACTACCCATATAGGGTGTTTTTATAAAATTATTATCTGCATATGTATGTAGCATTATATTTCTCCTTATGCTAAAAATTATATTTGTTATATCAATCGGACTTGTTAGTTTGTTCGGTATTTTTGAAACTTTTAAGTAATGGACATTGTAATTTTTCCCCTAACACAGGAAAAACTGCTCTATTTATACCTGGGTATCTACACCATGACTGCGTACCATACGCAAATCCATAATTAAACCTTTTGGCCCCACCATATTGACAATAACCATCTTTTGCTAATTCACATGGATATTTTTTCAACAATTTCTCCATTAAATATTAAGGTCTTTCAATTCTTTGACAAGTGTGCTTTTTGGAACATCCCATAATGGAATCCATCCTGCTCCGTCAGCAATGTTGAATCCAATGCCTAATTGCTTACCATCACCAAAATCAGGATTTATATAACAGTATACGAGGCATTTGTCAGATCCGTCTTTCCTACTTATCCAATAATACTTTCCTGCTTCCATATTTACTCCTTTTCTATATCAAATAATATCATGCTTAATTAGTTTTGTCAACATATATAATTCATTTTCGTTATAAATGTTATGAATCATTTTTGTGAACAGGTTTGGGAACTCATCTTTGACTTTTTTATATTCCAATTCAATGAAATACTTTTGATTTATAGGTGCATACTTTTTGTATGAAAGGAAACTAATCACTTTCGATATCGGATAGTCATGATTATTGCACCATTTAATTATTTCAGTTTTCTCTTCAACTGGATAATCAAGTCCTGCTAATTCAAAACTGTCCATAGATTTACCGAAGTGTTTACAAACATAACGATCATATTCTTTTTTCATTTGTATTTTTTCATATTCTTTTATATATTTACTAGGTTGTTTTGATAATTCAAATGAATCTGCAATAATATCACTGAATAAGTTTTCCATTCACTTCCTCCAGTCATCAAGTCCATAATGCTTTGTTTCATTTTCTGGTTCATTTCTCCAAGATGTAGTATCACTGTAATTCTTATTTCCTTCCTGAAATGCCATACCTTTACTCCCTCTGTTATAATAACCTTCAAGTATCTTGTCAACGTTTGTAGGAAGTCCTTTCGCCGTATTTCTGAATATCCATTTAAAATCACATCGAAATGAAGTAGTAGGATTGTTAAGCCATTGAGACTTACCTGCTGTTTCAAGACATCTGCTTATTTCTTCCCCGGAATAGCGTCTAATCGTGGCTATAACGCACCGGCAGAGAGATTCCGTGATATTACACTCCGGCATACGCGGACAGCTTGTACGGTACTTCTCATACGTTTCACGCACTATCTGCATTGTACGGCTTTCTGCTGTCTTTTCTGTATTTTCGGTATTTTTTGTATCAGTGGTGTCTTTTGTTATTGAAAGAGGCTGAGAAGGTGGTACACCTATTACAATTTTAGGTTGTTCTGTTGTTTCTTTATTTTTCTGTTTTTTCTCTGCATCATCAGATGAGGTTACAACCGAATCTGAAGGAGTAGTATTTGTAGGAGGTAATTGTTGTATATAATTGTAATTCGGACATATAGGTGAAGTCGTATCTACTTTAGAGTTACTAGGTATCAACTTATAAGTAGGTACCTCTTCTCCATATGTCATTTTATATATGTTTTCAGGAATTATTTCGATATACATTATGTTTCTGTATGTAGCACAGTTTACGGTTATATCCCTGAAATGCCTTTTTATAAGACCTTTACTTTCTAGTATAACGAGCGCATCATAGACCTGTTTCTTTGAGCTGCAAAACTCTTCTACAAGCTGTGGATAACTTCTCTGCAAATATAAATCATCTTTGAACTTTTTTTTGTATGCTGTTACATTACCCGTATTTTCATCTCTTACTTCCGTCCATTTGTACCAATAAATAAAATCCTGCAACATGGAAACTGCTAGAAAATTAGTGTTACCTTTGTCTGTTTTTATTGTTTTATACCAGTTTGAACTTTGATAACCTATTTGAAGTGTACTTGTTTTATCAACTATTTCATTTCCGCTGTTCATTATTACTCCTAACTTATTTTGTTAAATATAATTTTAAATATTCAAGTTAATTTATAAACTGAATAAAAACACTGTTGCCCTGTTCTTTCAATTGTTATAAATCCTTTTGTTTCAAGTGATTTAAGAGAATTTGATATTGTTTCTTTAGATTTGATTCCGGTCAATTCCATTATCTGTGAATATGATATTCTGTCTTTTTCTTTATTACATCCGAATGTTTTTCTCATTATTGCAAGGAATATAATATTTTCAGAACCGTTCAGTTGTTTCATTATTGAGTCAAAATACTCATTAGGAATTTGTGTGTAATTAGGTGATTTTATCATTATTTGTCTTCTTTGGCTTTCTTTACAGATATATCAATAAGGTTTTCTCTATCTTTTATAATATCAGAAAGTAAAGAAATATTATCCTGAATTTTATCACGAAGTTTGAGCTGTTCTTCTGTTGC
>JALOBO010000090.1 GCA_023228225.1 Clostridia bacterium | reverse complement strand
GGTGCACAGTTGGCACTTAATACACTGTTAACATAACCATACATAATTAACCTCCTTATAAATATCAAATACTAAAATGTTCTTTTAACAAAGAAACGATTTTTTCTGCTTCTTTTTGTGAAATGTCTATTGCCTGAAACTGATGTCCATTGTGAGTTACCATTAATGTTGTTTCATTATCATAATCCCCGTATTCTGTCGGCACTAATTTGATTACAGTATTTTTCTCACGTAATTCTATCATTTGTTTTTTCAAATCTTCATCTATCATATTAATCTCCTCAAATCTTTTTATACAGCGATTTGTTTCTGTCTACAAGTTCATAATCATAACAGCAATATCTTCTCATTATTCTCATAATAGTATCAGGATACTTTTTTATTGCAGGTTTATAAATTGCTGATACATCATCATGAAGTTCGTTCCCGTGAAACCTATGTCCTTTTCGGTAATGTTTAATAACATAAATAACTGCTTCCGTTACTGTGTTAAAATCTTTCATATTTACTTACTCCTTTTTATTTAGTTGCTTTTATACAAACTATTTTTCATATCTTCAAAATCTTTTAATACAATATTTCCATATTCATTAAAATTAAGCAAATCTTTTATGATTTTTTCTGTCACATCGATATTATTATTTTTACAAAAATCAATAATAAATTGTTTATAAGAATAATATTTATTATGATTGTCGTAAAAGCCATGTAAAAAAGTACCTCCAGAATTTTCAAGTCTTAGCATTTTTAATATATTTTCTATTGTCATTTTACTTACTCCTTCTTGGTAGATATGGATAATCATATATTATATTCTGACCATAAGATAAACATCCAGATTTGCATGATATTAATGCAGAAACATAACCATTATCTCTAATGAACTTTTTTAGATTATAAATAGAATCACATCCAAGAAATTCTACATAATTATTTAATGTCCCCGTATGATTTATTATAGCTCTGTATTCAAACGAATTATCATTTTCAGATATACAAAAAACAGGTTTAGTCATTTTATATTTTCCTTAATAACCTTTGCGTTGCTAATTAACCATTCTGTTACTTCCATATGTCCTGCAACATCGAAGCAAAGATCGTGTACAGGACATTTATTACAATTCATTCCTTCTGTATATTTCTCACAAAAGTGTTCTAAATCAGTAGTTCTAGCTTTTAGCATTTCTTTTTCAAGTTCTGTTATTTCTATTTTCATTTCTGTTTCTCCTGTTCGTCTAAAAATTTCTTCACATCATCAAATTCTATACGTTTCTCTTTTGCAATATAATGATAAGCCTGACATATATCTGTTATGCGCCGTTCGTCAAATTCAACAGTCTGTTTATATAATTTCAATAGATGGTCATAATGTTCTACTGCCATTTTTGCAGAAACCAAAGCCTCATTAACCTGCTTTGCTACTTTATTATGGTCATAAAAAGAAGTATCAATGATAGGGGGTTCAATTCTATTTATATCACATATTTCTCTTTCAATCCACGATGGCATATGTTCCGGTAGTTTCTTAAAAGCCATTATCGTCATTTGTATTCTCCTTATATATCAAGAATATTCTGAAAATTGATATTGCCTACACCTTTTATTTTAGTGTATTCAATATCATCCTGTATACTTTTATAAAACTGTACATCACCGTGAAAATCATAAATAATTGTAACTATCGGTTTTGCTATTTTAATAGACGCTTCTCTTGTTTTACTGTATTTTCTTATTTCACTTAAACTGAATACTCCTACTAATCCTGTATCGGCAAGAATATGTCCTATCTGTTTGTTGCTGTCATTTATGATAATACACTCCCAGTCTCCACAAAGTGTATTAGTAACCATAAAGTTTTCTAATCCAATATAAGACAAGTCTTTTCCATCTTTGCATTTGTCCCAGTCTTCTATATTTACAACATATAACGGGTCTGTAATAACAATATCTCCATCGAATCGCATATAAATCTCCTTATGAATAGATACTATTTAACCATGCATCTTCCTGCATGTCAAAACATTGATATTCTTTATCATCATTATTTTCACCAATCTTAAATAAACAGACTCTGTGGAATTGGTCATATGTAACACTAACTGTTAAGTCTTTTTTAATTAGTGAAAATTCCTTTTGTTTTTCACATATTTTATCTATTATAGATTGGTCAACAAATATCGGAACAGACCTCCTCCCGTCGTCTATAATTATATATTTATCTATTCCATCGGAGTATATCGTTGTAACCATACCTGATATTATATAGCATCTGCTAAAGTTTTTACTCATGGTTTCCTTTTTTCTATCCATGTAGCCAGCGTAATAACATTTAGCTTCGTCGCTTCCATTATCATTGATTTTTGAAAACTTAATTTCTTCATCTGTATATTCAGTATTCTTTTTCCATTCATTGAATAAGTTTTTAACACTCATATCAATCTCCTTTTATTTAGATATAACAAACAAACAGTATGAATCTATAATTCCAGAAATTACTATAACTGGAATACAACCAAATAAAAATCCTGCAAACAAGGCTATTGAAGAAAGACAAAAAAGTTTGTTATTCATGTTTCACTCCATAAAGAATGGAATTGAATTGTTCATCGGTAATAGGACAAACAATTTTGTTATCTTCTCTTGTTTTTTCTGCCATGTTTTTTAATTCTCGTCCATTAGGTTCCCTTTCTTTTAATATTACGAAAGTAGAAATATCCGTTTCAATCATTTTGCGCAACATGTTCATATTCCATTCGTATGCATTATTTGTCGGCATTTTTATCTCCTATATAATTGGTATTTTGGGGTTTATTTTCTTTTATGTTATCACAAAAAGAAAGCCAACCAATCCTGTCTCCGTTTTCAAGAAATGTTTTTGCTAAAGATAATAAATACATAGCATTTTCATAATATACGAATCCTTCTCCTTTTGAACCCCACATATTTGTCATACCTATACAAGCAGCTAAAGACTCTATACTATATCCGCTGGCATGTGATAGAACATATTTACCGTGTTTGAATATCCAGTTGATATCTGATTCTCTGTTAGCTATAACTTTTTCTTTATTTTTCCAATTTTCAATAAGTTTCTCTCCATTATTGTCTATAAGTGTTAACTGCCATTCTTCATACCATGAAACTTCACCATGCCCGTTCACATACAATGTATAATTTTCAATATCTCCTGATCCAAACTGGTCATTGTAAGAACCAATTACGACTGCATCAATCCCACTTGGAAAATGTGCCATTTGTTTACCTAAATCTTTTGCAATCATCACGTGGTCATTTTTATGAAATTTTTGTACTTTCAAATCTTTCATATTTATCTCCTTAATAGTTATATAATACTACTTATTGCAAGTTTTGTCAATATCATTTGTTGAAAAATATGATATAATAAAATCTTTAACAGGAACAGCTTTGTCTATCTTTTTAATCGTAGATAATCTTAAATCGTTTCTTAGCCCGTTTTCTATTTTACAATAGTATGACGGTTCGATGCCTATCTTGGCCGCCATAGCCCTGATAGATAATTCCTGTGTATGTCTTTTATCGGCAAGCCACTTTCCGAATTTCTCAATAATATCGTCGTTCATTCTGTTATTTCCTCTGCCTGTTTAATTGTAAGATTGCTGTGATATAATATTCTATCAAGAACTTCGTTTGAAGATTTTTTCTGTGAATCTCTTTTTTTGTCCCAGTCTGAATAAAGAGAATCGTATATTTTATTATACAAAGTTTTCATTGTTTATTTTCTCCTGAACTGATTATATGTTTGTCATTTATAAATGCTCATACACTCTGATATTTTCTGACTCTAAGGCTCTGTACCTTTGCTTTTATTGTAGGATTTTCTTCTTTTATTTCCTTTAATATTTTGAACGCTTTCTCTATATATGGGAAATGTGTGTTACCCATATCATCACATGCAACCATCCATTTACTGCCATTACTGAATACTACTCTATACATAGTTAATCTCCTTAATAATCAAATATGATAAATAATGCTATGAAACATACGCTAATATAGCACCAAACAGTTGTTAATATTCTTCCCAGTCGTCATAATAACCAAATTTATCAAAGCAAATCGGGTCTTCAACAAGCCCTAATTCATCGTCAAGCGGGAGTCCTACCCAGCGACGGACGGATACCAGCTCGTCCGTGTCATCGTCATATATGCAGATATCACACTGCGTATATTCCGCGACATCATCTGCGTACTGTTTTGCATCTTCAACTGTCTCAAAATTGTCCTGATTTCCTGCACCTGTATTAAAATCTACTCTGTACATATCAAACCTCCTTAATAGTTATATAATACTACTTACTGTTAGTTTTGTCAATGATTAATTATATAATTTTTATATTATAACGTTTTAACCATGCTTCAAAAGTAAGTTCTTTATCATAAAAGCCATCTGGTACAAATCTGCTTACATCAGATGCTTTATCATTCTTATCATTATTAAGTCTTGTGTGCCCTGTTTTATATGCTTCTTCTGCATCTTTGTTTGACATTTCGTTCATTTTTCTACCTCCTTATCAACTTCGGCAACAATTTCAAAGAATTTGTCTTCACCTACAAAGGATCTCAATTTTTCTATTAGTATTTTATCGCGATCTTTACTTTTTGCAATGTTATTCTTTTTCTTTATTATTGATATTTGTGTCATTATATAATTAAGGATCTTTATTTTATTTTTAAGTGCATAGTAATCATGAGAGTCTATCGGTGTTCCGTTTGTTTTCAAAGAACCAGCCCTGTCTATCAACAAAGACGTATTTAATTGTTGCTTTTGAACATCAAGAGAAACGTTTGTAAGATCATAATTATTCATTCTCTCTAAGTCTTCTATATAATATTTTTTCCCATTGTGCACTACATACATATCTTTCATTTAACTAGCTCCTATTTATGTTCATTTTTTAACGGCCACATAAGGGCCTATACGGTTAAGGGATTGTTCTATTTCTGCGATCCTTTTCATGGTTTTATAACTGGGTCTTACTTCATCATATTTACAGATTGGACAAAGTTGATCGTTAACAGAATCTGAATTACACAATGACACTATACCTGCATAAGAATAATATTTATTTTCTATCCATACTAAAAGAACTTTATTATTCTTATAAAAAGCAATATAATAGTCATCCAATATCTTTATTTTATCAGGATTGGTTATAAAGAAGCTCACAAGATTTTCTACCTTTCTATCGAAGGAATATATATGAGAAAAAAACCGTTTAAAATTTTTGTCCTTAAACGTAGAATTTTCTTCTTTAAGTTCCCGTTTTGTGTTTACAATGTATTTTATACCATAAAAAGAAAAAATACATATTCCGAAAGCAACAACAATCAAACCATAAATTACGTTATTCATACTTATATCTCCTTTTGGTTTATCTAACCATGGTTACATACTACCACTTATATACAACTTTGTCAACATTTATTTTTTATATTTCAAATTTCTGTTTAATAAGTTTTACTTCAGCTATTAAATCTTTATATACTGCTGGAGCGGCATCTTTATGTTTTTGTTGTATTTCGTATTCTTCCGTTCCTAAATCAGCAATATAATAACGCAACGCAGTTTCAATGATATCCGATTCTTTATCAGTTACTTCAAATCTTACCATGTCTCTTATCTCCTTAATGTAGCTATAGTATACCACATATAAACAACCTTGTCAAGACATATTTTTATTTTATTTGCAATGTTATTGTTCACACCTAACTATTATCCGAATCTCCTATAACTACTAATACACATAATAACCTAATGCGTACTTAATTATTATTCTTTTTACCTCTCTGCTCTCTATATACCAATATACACTATAATCAGCAGACAAATAGATAGCACATAACAAAAGATATACAAAAGACACACAACACCCGATAAGTTATACCAAAACATAACAAAAAGGTTCTATATAACCACTTACATCTCTTTTCACCTTATAACGCTAAAAATACTTAACTATTAAACGATTTTCCTATAAGGAGGTATAAGAGAAGA
>JALOBO010000089.1:4402-6041 GCA_023228225.1 Clostridia bacterium | reverse complement strand
CGGTGGGATAATGGGTGTGAAGTTTAATAGAGCCAAGATAACAACACGGAAATTATCAACGGGTGCATTGGTATCAGAAATACAAGTGTATACTGATTCTGTTAATATCCCATTGCTTCCTATAACAGGCATAACAAGAATTGTTAATGAAGGACATGCACAGAAAGTAAGTGTGCCATATACCCGGACGGTTAATGATATGGTGTCATATGAAACTGTGTGGCAACCCATAGGACAGGAAGGGTGGATAGTAAAGATACAGGGTACACTGAAGTATATGAGTGAAGATTGGGATGAGATTTATAATTGGCAAAGTGTAGATACGGGGCAACTATTATTAATTGAAAGTAATCAGACAAATGCACAGGGTGAACATGATATTAATGCAAAGGTATATAAGAGATTGCCTATACAATCATTATGGTATGTGGATAAGATAACTATATCATCACGACCTGGAGTTTTAGAATTGGCAGATATTGAATTAACATTAGTTAGGTGTTGGATATGACTAATACGTTAAATGATTATAAGATATATACGTATAATAGTAAGGTAATATCTGACTTTGTATTACATAAACGGTTAACAGACCTTAACTATGTTACGTTTACTTCGCCCGTATATATAGAATCTGGTAGTAGTATAACATTGAAATATTTAGATATTGATGATGTATTTATTGGTAAAGTCACACAATGCAGGAAGATTGCAAGATCCGTTACAGATATTGCACAGTTTGATATAGAGGCTGTAGAATTAGCAGAGGAACTTACTAATATTTATATTACGGATACAAACTATACTGGATTATATATTAATAATACAAGTAATAATAAAAGATTATTTGAATATGTTGATTATATTTTGCCTTTTACATGGAGTGATATAAGTGATAGTACATATAAGTATAAGACTATAGTATCCGGTGGTGCATCAAGTGATTATATTCCATCCATGGGATTTAGTACGTGTACAGTATGGACAGCCTTACAACGATTAATCGTTACCATCTTTAACTATGGAATGTGGTTTGAATATCCAGCAGGTAAAAAATGTATTAGATATGGGGAGTATAATAGAGATGTATATAATTATGATTATCCTACGCCTATAAATATTACAATGCAGGAGAATTCTGTTGATCATAATGTAGATGGTGTTATTGTATATGGTGCAGATAATTCATTATATAAGACATATGGAAATGTTTCTGCTGGTAGTAGAACTGTAGCATATAGATATTCGGGGTGTAATTCATTATCAGAACTTCAATGGGTTGCAAGGAAGTTATATGATGATAGGAAAGAACCACAGATTAGATACGAGATAGAATTTCCAGCAGGGTACTATAAGATTAATGAAGGGGACCGCATACACATCTATGATACATCAATAGGATTATTAGAAAGTGAAACAGGCTATGGTGTAAAGGATGTACAGGTCAGAGATGATAAGACTATTGTTGGTATTGGATCCGCAAGTCTTACAGTATTTGATATATTAAATGATAGATTAAGTAAGATAGATGGTGGGATACTAAGTTATACTGCTACACCAATTGAAACAGATTATAATAATGTGGCTGCATCTGCTGGAACATCAGATTTATATGGTGAAGAAGTGGGGGTTGATTTTG
>JALOBO010000089.1:0-4392 GCA_023228225.1 Clostridia bacterium | reverse complement strand
TACCTTCCTTGGTGACTTATACCTAGCACCAGAATTTAGTGGATTACGACAAGAGGGTGAAGGATACTTTACAATATACAGTGCAGTGGGTTCTATGATAGATGCATCAATACCTGTAACTGCTGATATGGATATAATATTCGGTGCATCTGGTACAGTATTAGATCATTATCCTGTGTTAAGTGAATCATGGTTCCCGTGGACATGGGAATGGGTGGAAATATTAGTTGAGTATGTATTTGATAGGACTACACCCGTGGATGCAGGAGTTATATGGTCATGTGATTGGCCGAATATAAATATCCTTGGTGCAGATTGTACAAAGTATTCATCGAGTAATCAAACCACCATAACACATAGATGGTTTGTACCACAGATGGAAGCAGTTGAATATTCATATCCAACGATTAATGTAGCAGCAACTAATGATGATGTATTGTTATCAAGTATTAATATAACTATGAATATATATTATAATGAATCAGAAGTATATCATCCATCCACAACATTAGAGACAGGTGATGCACAAATGAAGATGCAATACCTGGATGAAGATACTAGTACATATGTTGATATGTGTACATGGTTTACAATATATGATGCGGCTGATCCTGATACATATATAGGGGCAACATATGATATGGCAAATTATATTGCATACTCAGCAGTTGAACCGGGAACACATAGATTTGTATATAGGTGCAAGGGACAACATCCCGAAGCTACCATTGATGGTATTGCAATAAAGATGAATGGTTCATATGCATCATTTGATGAAAAAACAAGAATAGTATAGGTGATATGATGAGTAATGATGGTTTTAAAATGAAAGAAGTCCTGAAGATATATGAGAAGGACACTGGTAAGTTATTAGTAGAGACGTATAATCCTGATAGTATTATTCATAGGATTAAAAAATTCTTTGGTATAGGTAACTTTGCAGAGGATTTAATTACTGATGAAGGTCTTGCAGATGTAGCAAGGATGATTGTAGAAAGGTATGTATATGTTTCAGTAGGAACTGGAGATACTGCCCCTGAACATGATGATACAGAATTAGAGACTGAGGCATTAGATAGGGTTGTGGCTGCAACCGCATTAGTAACTACATTTTATACTGAAGATACTGCACAATTCAGTGGGGAGTTTACACCACTCAGTAATTATACAATTACAGAATCGGGCATACATTTAGAAGAAACATCTACTGATGATATTATGTTTGCGCGTGAAACATTTACTCCTATGTCATGGGTTGCAGGAACAACATATACGGTGGTATGGCAGATAATAATAATGAGGTAGATTAATTATGGCAATAGGAACTATAAGTGATACAGTAGAATTAACCGCAGGGGCTTCGACTACAATTAAAGCCGCCGCTGTGAATGATGAGTGGATTATACATAATATATATATTGATGATGGTATGAGCGTATCTGTAGAATTTGGTGATGGTACAAATTTCATTGATGTAGACACCATAACTGAGAGTATGTTATCTTACTACTTCCATGTAACCTATACGAATTATATACGGCTCACTAATAATGAAGCATCAACAATATATGTAGGTTATGATGGAGTACAGATATTATGAGTACCAGACCATATCATAGGGATTACTTAGAACTTCATGGTACGGCAGATAATTCATTACTATTAGCTGGAGCATCTGCCAGTACTTTCTCACAAGCAAGTCATGATCATGATGGTGTTTATGAGCCTGCTTCAGGAGACATACAGACACATATTACTACAGTGTCAGGAAACCCACATGACGTAACATACAGCGAAGTTGGGGCAGCATCTACAGATCATAACCATGATGATACTTACCTTGCTCTACATGCCACAGCAGATGACTCAGCATTGTTTAATGGTGCGTCTGCAAGTGAGTATGCAACAGCAGGACATGACCACGATGGTGTATATGAACCAGCAAGTTCAGATATACAAACACATATAACAGCAGTATCAGGTAATCCTCATGATGTAACGTATACTGATGTGGGGGCCGCATCAACAGATCACATTCATGATATGGAAGATGTGATTGTTGATACTACATTGAGGCTGCGTCCTCAGATTGATTTTGGTAAGATACAAGCTACAAGTAAGCCAACATTAATTAGTAGAGGAGTACTTCAGGCATATTCATTACCAATCTATAATTCCGATAATGAAGAGTTGTTTATTAATCAAACAGTTCCTAAACGATGGGATGGAGCATCGGATATTATTGTTGGGTGTGACGTTGCAATTGATACTGCTAATGATTCCAAGAATTTTAGATTAGAATTGGCCTGGGAAAATATAACGACAGGTGATGTTATACCCACTACATCTAATGCGGCATCTATAGATACTAATACAGGCGCATCAGCTGCACAATATACTACATATGATGTACAGTTTACCATTGACTATGATATTGATGGAGTAGGAAATGAGATAGCAGCGAATGATGTGTTGGCTATGAGATTAAGACGAGTTGATGCAACATCAGATGAGATTACGGGTGAAGTACTAGTTTATGGTTTCTATGTACAATATAATAGAGATAAGATAGGGCCATAGTATTATATATAGTAAAAGAGTAATATATATGCGGTGATATTTTATGTCTAGATATTCCGAGTACTTTACCAAGTTAAAGGCGAAGTACATAAAAATTGGTTCAGTACAGATTGATGAAATCAGTACTGATGGAACATTTGCAGGTAACAGTGATACCGCAGTTCCCACGGAAAAGGCAGTAAAGACTTATGTAGCAGGTGTCGTTAGTGGCAGCGTTGCATCGGCATTTATTGAGGATCCAGATGGTGCTGCTACAGGTGATATGATATATTATGATGGTACTGATTGGGTACTAGTTACTACAGTCGGTGCTGGTGATATGTTATATTTCGATGGCACAGATTGGCAGGTATCAAGTCCGGCAGGTGCTGGTGATATATACTACTTTGATGGAACTGACGTTGTTACAGTAAGTCCGGCAGCAACAGGTGATATGACCTACTTTGACGGTGCTGATTGGCAGGTTGTAAGTCCATCTGCTGGTGATATACTCTATTTCAATGGAACAGCAGTTACTGGTGTTACACCCGCTGCATCTGGTGATATGATATACTATGACGGAGCAGCATGGAATGTAATCACAATTGGTTCATCTGGTGATGTGTTAACCGTCAATGCAAGTGGAATACCTGAGTTTGTTACTCCATAGGTGATGTAATATGATTGCAGCAAAACAATTTGGTAGTTATGAGGTTATCACAACTACCATTGCTGCTTCTGCATCACTATCCAGTGAGATAGACATAGGTGCTCATATTAATGCTATGGCATTTGAGATTCCTAATGGATGGACATCAGCGAATATTACATTTGCTGGTTCACACTCATCCGGTGGAACATTCAGGAGTATCTATGGAGATGGAGGAACAGAGATTAGTGTTACAGTAGGGGGGACTAACAGGATGGTTGGATTAGATGCTACAAAATGTAATGCATTAAAGCCATTCAGGTATGTTAAGATTAGGAGTGGTACAGATGCTTCCCCCGTAGAACAAGAAGAAATACGGACAATTTATGTAATGGTGAAATAATATGGCAGGAAGTTTCAGTGACTATTTAGAGAATAAGTTATTAGATCATGTGTTTGGTGCAAGTTCATATTCAGCACCCGCAACAATCTATTTCGCACTCTCAACAGCAGATCCCACAGATGATGGATCTGGTATAGCAGAGCCTTCAGGAAATAACTATGCAAGGAAGAGTGTTACGAATGATAAGGATCTTTGGACCGATGCATCTGGTGGTGCATTAGAGAATGAAGCCGCAGTAACATTCAACACAGCATCCGGTTCTTGGGGTACTATATCCCACTTTGCAGTATTCGATGCAAGCAGTGATGGTAATATGTTAATTCATGGTGACTTAACAACCCCCAAGGCAGTTGGCACAGGAGACACACCGAAGTTTAACATCGGTGATATTGATATTACATTATCGTAATATCTTTAATTTTTTATAGGTAGTATCATGGCGATGCAGACAATATATCCAGCTAAGATAAACTCACCACCTTCAACATTAACATCCGGTGCTACTGCCGGTGATACAACTATATATGTTGATAATCTTGAGTATTTTGAAAGTGCTCCCAACTTAGCAACAATTGGTGAGGATGATGATGCTGAGACTATTTTGTATGAAGGAATGTCAGGTGCTAGTGGAGCGGGTAGTTTAACAAGCGTTACACGGGGATTTGAAGGTGTAGCAAAGGCATGGGATGAAAATGAGGTAATTGCACGAAATATTACAGCGTATGATTATGATGCGATGAGTAATAATCTAACAGAACACAATCATAAGTTAGACGATTTA
>JALOBO010000088.1 GCA_023228225.1 Clostridia bacterium | reverse complement strand
GGTATCATAGACGTTTTTTAATGTTATATTTAAATGGTGCTTGATAAACTTGCACTCGAAGAGTAGGTTATGTCCTACTACTATTGCTTTTTCAAGGAATTTAAATTTCTCAGGCTTTATTTCGTCATTGCATTTGATAGCCTTAAAACCATCTGCAAGCATCACCTGCACAGTAACTATTCTTGACCTGTAAGGATCTGTACCACAGTCTGCAGAATCATCAGTCTCAATGTCTAGGTACACTAGGTTTTGATTGTTGTAATAGTCTTTGTCCACTTATACCACCACAGCCAAACACATACATATTAATCAATCTGTTTCTGCATAAACTGCAGTTTCTACTTCAATATTATCTTCAGACTTGTTTTTAAGAAGTAGTATTATAATAACTCCCCACCAAGACAGTGAAATTACAAGCCACAATAAACTTCTATTTTTATTTTGAAGTACACAAGCAGTCATAGGAAGTACAAAAAATAATATCACCATAGCTGCAATAAGAAACTCAAGACCATCAAAATAAATGTCAAAAAGTCCTGCAAAAAATCCTGCAACAAAGATCATTATAAAGAATATTGCCCAAGTTGCAATATAAGTATAGTTTGGGTTGTCTTGTGACCATTTAACTATTTTAAGTATATCAGTCAATCTAAATCATCTCCTTATTTTGTGATGTTCATTAGATTAATGAACTCAAAAGTATTTAAGTATTACCTACAGCCTAAACTTAAGTTACCAGTAAATTTCAAACCTTGATACAGTGCCCATACATTCAAATTCTTGACTATCGAAAATGCTCTCTGGAGTATATTTGTTTCCAACACCAAAATTATTAATCTCTCCGTCATTTTCTGTACAGTCAATAAACACAAGCCCTTTATCAGTTGTGTTAAATGCGTTCAGTGCATGCCCGTATCCACCATCTGTAAAGTCTAGCTCAACCCATGCAGATTTAATACCTGCTGCTTCTGCGTTGTTGTGCAAATCTTCTGCAAAGTCACCACATGTATAAGAACCTATTATGTAACTGTGTTTGTCTGTTTTATCCTGCACAAGGAAAGAGATTAATTCTGAATATGTTGGATCTGTTGCATTTGCATTATTATTTAATATTATGCTGTTACCGTCTTCACCAACAAAATAATATTCAGAGTTTTCAGGACTATAAGAGGTTGCGTTTATGTCATAGTCTGCACAACCTGATACAAAGCCACTAACCGAAATCAAGCATATTACAAGAATAATTTTGTTTATCATTCATACCACAATGTAAGAAAGGGTCTAAATGTATTTAAATGTTTGCAACAGAGTAAAAATTTAAATTTAGGTAGTTGTTAAATCTGCACTGTTATATGACATTACACATACAGCAAGCTTAAAAGCTGGACTTGCAAACACTGGCACAGATCACTTATATCGCCACTTTATATAACAGGCTCGTTAATGTGAGCCTGTTATATTTGGAGTTATTGGTTATATAGTTATTTCTGCCTATATGTTTTAATCTCTGCTGCTCTCCTGCTTATAGCACCCTTCATATCAAAGTCTACCTTCTTTTTAGGCTGCTCAACTATCTCAGGATCTGCTGAAAGCTTACCCATTTTGTCCCACATACAAATTTTTTCTTTCAAACCGTACTTAGACATTGTTTCCTTTATTCTTGAAACCTTTGTAAAAAGCTCCACAATATCATCAGCAACTACACGAATCCTTATGTAATCGTCACCATCAATTTTAATAGTCCTACTCTCAGTACCATAAATCCCGAAAACTTTTTGAATACCTCTGTACTGAAGTGTTTCATACTCCTCTATTCTGGCATAAAAACGTTTTACAAGGTCATTTGCAAGAGTTGGAGAGATTTTCCCTTTTACTGAGCATGTTTTATTCCCAACAATTATTTTAGTCCCTCTTATGTAGAAAGAAGTTAGAAGTATACCCCTTACTTTTGGGTCCATTGGGTAGGTAAGATAAGCCTTCATTTTCTTCAGTTCAGTCATTTAACACATCTCCATTTTACCGTATACGTTTTCTACTCCCTTTTCTCCAGTCTTCTCATAAATGTATCTTGAAAGACATTCATGCTTTACCGTAACTTCTTTTACATACCTTGCTTTAAAGCTTAGCAAAAGTGAACTTTCTGCTCTATCTTTTTCAACAACTATTTTAACACCAATTTTACACTTTCCCTTAATGCACTCTGAATTAAAAGCACACTCTGTATTATTACAAACAAGCTGAACACTGCTAACAGCTTTACTTCTCTTTGTTACCTTTTCATTACCATCTGTTACATAGCCTAGTCCCTGGAGGAACCTTGAAAGTGAACCATTGCATTTATCTTTTGATATTTCAACACCTTTGTAACTTACTCCACTGCCTACACTGAGGTTACTTGTGTAGTAAAATAAATCTTTCACTGAGTTTGTAAACGGTAGTGTAATATGCCCAACATAATCATACTTTTCGGTTTTCGCCATTGTTCATCACTCTCCATATAATTTCGCTCTGAGTCATACTTTTATTATCTTTTCTAATGTTGTTTATAATTTCTCTTGACTGTACTGTTATTCTAACATCATTATTACTTTTATCTTTCTTATACCTAATATCTGACAAAGAAGTTCCACTGCTTAATAAACGCTCAACCACTGAAGCCATTGATTCATCAGGTGTTACTTTATGTCTAAACAAACTTTCATAAACTTCATCAGAGACACCAACACTGCATACCTTGTAAACAAGTTTTTTATTAGGGTTCCAGAGGATTGTCCTACAGTGTTTACAGTAATCAGGGTCTTCTTTAGTAGAAAACCACACTCCACCACATTTAGCACATGTTAGCTTTATTTTAGCCATTACGCACCACTTCACTCAACTTTCTCTATTGTTACTTTTACCCTGTCACCCTCACGGATGCCATTTGCTTTACAATGCTTAGTGACAAAAAGTCTAAATTTGCTGTTTACGGTTAGTTCCCCGCACTCTATCACTTTTGCCATAATACCTAATAGTGCGTAATAGTACTTAAATGTATCTATTACATAATTCTTAACCAGAAAAAATTGAAAAAAAAATTAAACTTTGGGGTACTCTCGATAGATTATAAATTTACCCTTACTGTTTTTTACTGCTCTTACTCTATAGCCTGACTTCTTCCACATGGCTTTTCTCTTCTCAGCATCGGTTTTAGACATTCCAAATGTTGATAATTCATCCAGAATAAACTGGACACCATTAAACTTTCTATATGTTTCTAGTTTCATAGTAACACCATATTATATAAGGCTTTAATTATTTATAAATGTTGTGTATTATCTATGTAGTATGTTTCTTTTAATCCACGTATGCCACAGTATAGCAAAGCATTGCTAGGGAATAATTCAATAGGCACCAGTAGAAACTCAGTATGATAATGGCTTTGTGTTGACCTGTTATATGTTTCAGAGCATCTAGTTCTAATCTTATGTGTTTTACTGTTTTGTGTCTTTATGTAATCACTAATGAATGCCCTTATAGGAGATAACACAAGTATTACAGCATCAAACAAGTCTGTCCTGTCTGAGTTAGCCCAAGCATAAAATATAACATCACTTTTACTGGAGTAAAGCCAGCCAGGAACACCCTTTTCCGCTACACTAACAGTTTCAAGCACAATATCAAGGTTAGCGTTATTATCATAATAATATTTAAAGTCCCTAACCTTTACGTCAAATGCTAATTCTTTTAGGTTTAAACTAAAGTCTACTCCACTGCGCTGCTTTTGTGTGTCTTCTGCTGAGTCACCATACCCAAAATGTTTTAAAAGTGGAGTAATAAAATGGCTTATTCTTTTTCTAGCCATCTCTTCCCCGAACTCTCCAAACACTAAACAGTCACCCCAATTTTGTAACGTCACACCTGATTCCCCCATACTACCCAGCCTGGATGAGCATTTCTTGCAAACATTTCTAAGTTTCTTCCACCTGGACACATTTTCTCTACTATGTCATAAACACAGTCTGGTTTTTTACTGTGTCCTTCTCTTCTTGACTTTATAACACTTGATACTCTGTTCTGTGCTTCAGGTACACAAGGCTTCCCGCGAGTGCCCACAAGTAATAACTCGTGCTGTCCTCTGAACCAGTAACCCATTCCTATAAGCTCTTTGTCCCATACTGCGCAAGTCTTATAGGTGAACCCCCAAGCTTTCAAAACTTCAAAAGCCTGTTCAAGCTTTGGTGCTGTCGCCCACATGAATAGTACGCAATCATCTGCAGCAGGTAAAGACAGTGCTTTAATGTCTTCCAAGTCCATTGTAGGATACTGGTTTTCTATCTCTCTATTCTTTGTTTCTGCAAAATCATATCTCCATGGAGGATCACAAAGAATAACGTCAAATAGTCCGTTGCCTTCTTCCTCAGCTTCACTTATAAGAATTTCCTGCTGTCTTTCCTGCTCTATACGTTCCTGCTCTTTTTTGTACTGCTCCAACTTTTCTTTTGCTATTCTTTCCTGCTCCAGATTAAACTGTTCTAACTTTTCTTTTGCTATTCTTTCCTGTTCTACTCTTTCAAGTTCCAGCTTTTCATTCTCTATTCTAAGTTTTTCAAGGCGTTCTTTCTCTATTCTGTCATTCTCTGCCTTCTCTATTGCAAGCCTTTCATTCTCTATTCTTTCCTTTTCTTTCCTCTCTTTTTCAAGCCTTTCATTCTCTATTCTTTCTTTTGCCTGTCTTTCCTCTTCAAGCCTGCACTTTTCAATGCGTTCTTTTTCCAGTCTCTCGTTTTCTATTCTCTGCTGTTCCTGGCGTTCTTTTTCCAGTGCAAGACGCTCTAGCCTTTTCTTTTCTGCTTCTGCGTCTGCAAGTGCTTTCTGTTCTGCACGCTCTTTGTCTAATCTTTCTTTTTCCAGCTTTTCTTTTGCTACTCTTTCAAGTCTCTGGCGTTCTATTTCTGCCCTTTCTACTGCAAGCCTTTCTCTTTCTATTCTGGCTTTCTCTGCCTGTTCTGCTGCAAGCTTCTCTCTTGCAAGTCTTTCCTGTTCCTGGTGTTCTTTCCTGAGCTTTTCTTTTTCAGCTTTTTCTCTTTCGTATTTCTCTCTTGCAAGTCTTTCCTGTTCTTCTTTCTCTTTTCTTGCAATCTCTCTTCTTATTCTTTCCTGCTCAATGCGTAATTTTTCTTCTCGCTCTTTTTCAAGGCGCTCTATTCTTATTCTCTCTGCTTCT
Organism: Clostridia bacterium; assembly: GCA_023228225.1. Lineage (GTDB taxonomy): Bacteria > Bacillota > Clostridia > Christensenellales > UBA1242 > JALOBO01. The sequence continues at coordinate 835 of JALOBO010000088.1, read as the reverse complement.
CTTCGTTCGTTTTCTTCACGTTCTTTTCTGACTGCTTCAAGTGCAAGACGTTTTCTTTCTTCCGCTTCTCTTGCTTCTCTTGCTACTTCTTCCTGTGCAATATCCCGCATTACGCTTTTTATATCACTGTTTGGTTGTTTTGTGACTCTCTCTATAACCTTTATCTGTGTTTCGGGAGGACAGCTTGCAAGTTTCTTTATATCGTCCTGTGCTCTTAGTTTTATTTTACCTGAAAGAATATCGTTAACCTTAATACCTGTATTAGCAACTATCTTATCTACTGCAAGGGTGAACTCAGAGGCTCTTCGTACTGTTTTTTCTCCTAGGCTTAGTTGTTCTGCAATTTTATTACATGTTTTAGAGGGGTGGTCATTTTGACCACCCCTCTTTAAACTATCAGAAGTAAACTGGTTTTCTCCAAGTGTCAGCTTTTCCAATAGGTACCTGCGACCCACAAGATAAGTTTTAGTAAGTGAATTAACATTCCTTCTCTTCAACTGATTTTCAACCATCCAAGCGCATACTTCATACCTTGAAGCAAACTCCTGCTCAATAACCTCAAACTCAATATTGTGCTTCGTGCAGACAGAATAGCGGTTATGCCCGTCTACAATAATATCCTGCCCTTTCCAAATGATAATAGGATAAGCAGGATTGAAACCATTCTCAATAATTGCACTTTCAAGCCCCGAATATTCTTCCTCAGTAAGTGGAGGAATCAAGTCTCTAAACTCATTATCTATCTTAAGTTCCATACTCAAACACCTCTCACCTGTCTATAAATCAAGTTCCCTGTTTCCTTATCCTGAGTACATTCCATATACTTACATTGCTT
>JALOBO010000087.1 GCA_023228225.1 Clostridia bacterium | reverse complement strand
AAGCTGCAGGCTGTACAGGCGTAAGGTGTGAGTTTAATTTAATCTTAACCTACTTTTTTAATTTTTGTTTTCAGGCAGTAATGCAAAGGGTTAAATAGCTTTGTTACTTTATTGTTTAGTGGTGATAGTTTGATAAAGTATATGTGGAATGTGACAGTTATTTTGATTATTATATCTGCAATGTCTGGTTGTGTGAGTGATTCTGATATTCAGAATAAAAGTAGTGCAGAAGAATACAGTGATGTAAACAGTAGTGCTAGCGTTATTACACCAAGTACTTTCTCTGCAACTCTACTTTCGATTGGTGACACCAATGTAACTAGTGTTGACAGCAGTATAAAATACAGGCTTACTATTAAAAATACAGGTAATTCAGTGATAAAAGATTTATATATAATGCCTACTAGACTATTTGAAGTTAATAAAACTTCTATACTCCCTGGTGAAACAGTGATTTGTGATGGCATATACACGTTTAATAGTATTAAAATGGACTATAGTAGTGCATACACTACAAAAACTGATAATATTCAATGTCATATAAAAACATCAAACGCTGGAGAAATGCGATTAAATCTACAGGTTAATGCAAATATAAGTACACCTGTGGATTATGAAATTGAGCTTAAAGACGCAACTACAGTAAAATTAGAAAACAATCCACAATCAACTTGCAAGACAAATAAGGAAATTTTCGATTTTCTTAGATCACACAGTGTAGACTATACAAAAAGTAACTCTGCTGCAGTACAGGTACACAATGCAGCAGAGTTAAAAGGTATAAAAGCAGGTTACGTTTACATAAAGTTTTATGACTCTAACAATAAAGAAATATTTTACGATTCTATGAACGTATTTCAGGCAACAGACGGAGAAATATTCACCAGTAGTGTAATTTTGTACGACCATCAATACGATTTTCCTGAACAACTTATAAAAGGGGAAGACTATGATTTTCACAGGACTATAACAGACTATAGTGATGAGTACTTTTTAACGTATGACAGTACCCCTGGTATAGTTGTAAAAGACTATACAATCTACTGGTGAGTAAACTTGCTATGCATAGTTTAAATCTTCTGAAGGTTACAAAAGCACAGCACTTCTGTAAACTTTTTTAATTTTTGTTTTCAGGCTGTTTCTTTAACAGTAGATACATTTAAATAGCATTGACACTTTATTATGTATGGTGATAAGAACGAATGTTATACAAAGTATAGAGAACGGAATACAAACTGCAGCACTTGACCCACAAACGTATAAAAGTGCAGTTAAAAATAAAGCTGTGTACCCACGGAAAAGATCATATAGAGAAGAGTTTTCAGCACTGGGCAAACTTGTGGGGAGGAAGCCTGCTATCTCTGTGTTTGGTATGAGTCTGCATAGTTGGTGCGTACTAAACTATAAGTCTAAACTATATCTATGTGGTAGTGCAACCAGAAGAACTGGCATGGCATACTACATATTCAACCAACAGTGTAAAGAGGTTTTTGAGTATGTCTCAGCAAAACCACAGGCTGATTATACTAAAGAACAGTTTTATAAAATACTGCAGTCAAAAACATAATCATTTAATTATTTTAATATAATTTTAATTTATCTTCAGATTTTTTTTTTCTTAAAATTTTGTTCTTTTAGCTGAAAGTATCAAACACCCTAAAACGTCTTATCAAACGAGCCTTTTAGACATCAAAAACTAGGTATACGGTTTTATATAGTTTTTGTAACGCCAAGTACACTTATGGTAAATGTCCGACTTCCCATAATAAAGGACATTTTCTAGCTAAATTTTTCTTTTTTGGGTGTTTGCTTATATAACCGAAAAGCTTATATTGTTTGCCGTCCTATTACTTTGTAAAGCAGGACATAAACACGAGGAGATATAAAATGTTTAAGAGCACAATAAGTTTTATTAGAAATTCTGACGATATTATACATGACTGTGTAAGTAATACTAAAGATTGCACTGCAGAGGATGTTTGTAAAGATTACTTAGAATATTTATACGGTGCTTATACTATCATTCATGAATCTATGCACCATACAAAAGACACTAATAATACTGTGGTGGAAAAGCTAAAAAAATAAAAGCCTTGTCAGAGTATGGTTTAGATGGTGAAAAAGAAAACGCTAGAATTCTACTAAATAAAATGATGACTAAGTATAATATAAATAGTGAGGCTGTAGACAGTTTTAATGATGAAGAGTCAGACCAGATAAACCAAGTAATTCATGATTTTTTACCGGATGAGATTGATATATCTTTATACTCATACAGGCAGAAGAAATTAATTGTTAGCTGTGCTATAGCGGGTATGGTTAAAGCGTGTGAAAAGTACACAGATGAGTCAGGGTCTATATTATCAATTATTGACTCAGGAGATGGTTGGTATGCAGGGAGATTTTTTGCGTCAGATGACTACACTTCAATATATTTAGTTGATGAGCCAGAAGAAAGTGATGTCTCAAAAGACTCTAATAATGCATATTGGATTTGTGCTGATGAACTATACTCAGCCTTAAATTCAATAAAGAACATTGACAATGAAGCAGGTGTTGTATATACAACTGAGCAAGTTACAGACTCTGGAACGTCATCAACGTGGCTATGGGTACTTTTGGTAGTAGGTATAGTGATTTGGATTATGTTATAAGGTGATGTCATATGCTTCAAAAAAGAACAAGGTACACAACTGGAGAAAAAGCCCTAACAAAGTCAGAGTGGGAAAAGCTCCAAATCTGTATAGACAACCTTGAGGATGAGGTTCTATTCAAGCTGGCAATCTCTGCAGGAATACGTAGAGAGGATATAGGGTATAGTAAGAAACATAATACAGGCATAAGGCTTTCTGACATTACGGAGCTTCCTAATGGTTCTGGGAAACTAAAGTTTATGGAGCACAAGAAAAACCGGATTCATGAAGTCCCACTTTCAAGGGAGATGATGCGTGTTATTAAATTGTTAGTAAACTCAAGAGATAAAAAAAGTTCTTCACCATTCTTGATAACTTACTCAGGCAGAACATGCTTTAGAAGATTACAAGAATATTGTGATAAAGCAGAAATCCCAAGAAGACCCTTCCATGCATTAAGGGCAACATGTGTGAAGTTCTGCCAGGCTGCAGGGTGGAGAGTTGAGGAAGTTGCTAAACTTACAGGTGACACAATTGCAGTGATTCAGGAACACTATTCAACCCCTAATGAAGGCGAAATGCAGGAAGTAGTTGACAATAAAACAATAATCTAATGTTTAAATATGTACAAGAGCAGGAACGCAGAAGACAACTTAAAGCACGGAGGTAGAAAGTATGCAAAAGAAATGTTTTGTATGTTCATCTAAGGACTTCACATATTATAATGGTGGTGATTTAGCTATATGTGATGCATGTGGTATACCTGTGGATACAGTAGAAAAGAATAAAGCTAATATAATACGATGGAAGGAAATTAGTCTAACACCTGCGGAGATTAAAACTTTAATCTTTTATAAACGCGGATACAAGAAAAAGAATTTGTCAAATGATAAAGCTTTAATAATTGACTATGTAAAACGTGGACTAACATTAACAGATATAACTAAACTAATTAACTGCCCAATGTATACACTTAAAGAATACCTTGATGAGTGGAGTAAATGATACCATGGAAGAAATAACAGAAACAGAGTACAGGCAGGAAATGCGAAACTACTACAAATGCATAATCCTTAATACAAAGTGCATTTATAACAACTGCCATGTCTGTACTGCAAGCGCTGCTTTTAGAAAGGGTGTTGCATGGGAGCAGGCAAGGCAGATTTACAACAACTGCCATGTCTGTACTGCAAGCGCTGCTTTTAGAAAGGGTGTTGCATGGGAGCAGGCAAGGCAGATTTACAACAACTGCCATGTCTGTACTGCAAGCGATGCTTTTAGAAAGGGTGTTGCATGGGAACAAACAAGGCAGAAATGGAAGAGATAACATGCTAACAGAAATAATTATAACAGTCTTTGTAGCTTTCATACTGGTTGCAGTAGCTATAGACACATTAGCCATTATACTTTATATCTTCTGCAAGAGTATTGATTTTTATGTACAGCCCCACAAAGGTAAGATCATTGAATTTGCAGGAAAAGCTTTTTCAATTGTGTGGAAAGTTGTCTTCTTTCCTGTTATTTGGGTATTTGAGAGGCTTTGATAGAGAAAGTAAGATTTAAACAGGGAGTGGGGAAATTGAACAAACTAAACAAGTATTATGAAGCACTGAAAGAGGATATACAGCTTAACATAAATATGAGAGCTCTAATGCTAGGGATTGTATTAGGGATCAGTATAGGGTATCTGACAGCCGGATTTATTCTAAGGGGTTTGTACTGTATTGGAATTGTTGCACTTTTGTGGTTTGCTACAATTCCAGAAAGAGATAACTTTATAAACAATTAAAGCGTAGAAGTGTGTAACACATAAAGAAAGGTTAGGTGGTTAGTATGCAATGTAAAAACTGTTCAAATGATATGTATCTTGCATTTACAGATGAGTGGGTTTGTCGGGATTGTGGTAGTAAATATGATATAAAAGGGAAATTTATTTCAAGGGATATTCAGAAGAAGCACAGGTGATATGAAACCGGAGTGAGGGTAATATGGGTACAAACTATTACATTGGGGATGAACACCCGGGCAAATCTTCATTTGGCTGGAGGTTTACCTTTAGGTATTATGCTAATTATAACTCAATTGAAGATGTAAAGAAGAAATTTAAATCAGGTAAAATTACAGATGAGTATGGAGAAGAAATTTCCTTCAAAGAACTTTGGGACAAGATAGAATCTAAACAATCAGACAGAAAACATACAAAATGTATTACAATTGATGGTTATGACTTTATTGACGTGAATTTTTGTTAGTTATAACAATTTCAGAGATATAAACACACCAGACTGTAAAACAAATTGAGCCTAGAGCCTCTCAGTGGCTCGTAGGAAGCTGTAGACGAAAATAGTAAGGAGATGATGAAATGTATATAATGAAATATTTCGACACTAGAAAAGACGTGTATTATATGAGTTATGTGTGTACACAAAACATGGCTGAAAAATTTAAAGATCTCATGATAAAGCTGGGTATGAAAGAAGTAAGTCTATCGGTGGTATAATGCAGATAACAAGAGAATCATTTGTGGACCTTAAAGTAATTGACAGTGCAAAAGCTCAGGAACTTGTAAATGATGATAACAAGGTTTTTGAAAGAAAGTATGACGGAACTGCAGGTATAATTAATGTGGACCTTGAGGCAGAAGAGTTTGAAATTTATGGTAGAGGTATTCTTAAGAACGGTGAACAGCAGGAATATACTGATACATTCCCTGATTTACTGCCTAGTGTAAGAAAATTCTGTGGTGATAATGACTTTAGCAAAATTACCTTACTTGGAGAAATTGTAGTACTGGACTCTGAAGGTAATGAGTCTTTCAAAGGTATTGAGAGCAGGTGCAACCGGAAAAAGGATGTTGACCTGTATGCTAAAAAGTTCCCTGCACAGTTTATGGTGTTTGATATACTGGGGGGAGGGGTGTTTAGTTTTTGTGACAGATCTTTTGCAAGCCGTAGAGTATCACTTCTGGCATGTAAGGAGATGTTAGAAGCAACTGATAGACTTATGCTTATAGACCAGCAAACTACTCCTGAAGGTAAACAGGGTCTCCTTGATAGAGTCAACTCCGGCAAGTGTGGGCTTGAAGGTATAGTTGTTAAGGACCTGAGAAACAGCTACTTTGAACCTGCAATGAAATATAAATATCATAAGACAGAAGATGTTTTTTGGGAAGGCGAGTATGAACTAGGAAATGGGAAGCGTGAAGGCAAAGTAAAAAGCATTGTCTGTTACCAGTATGTTAATGGAAAAAAGCTTCAAGTTGCTAAAGTGGGTGGAGGACTCAACGACATCCTCCTGAATGAAATTATGCAGATAATAAAAGAAGGTGCGGTTTCTGCTGAATACCCTAGAGTGCTTGAGGTGGGAACGCATGAGCTTGCACCTACAGGTCAAGGGGTGAGTATTAACCTAAGATAC
>JALOBO010000086.1 GCA_023228225.1 Clostridia bacterium | reverse complement strand
TCAATTGTTATATTAAAGAGAATGATCAAACTTATTCTTTGCGAACATTACCAGCTAAAAAAACAAAGATTATTATAAGTGATGATACACCCAAATTAGAAATATGTGAGGTTACTCCAAAATGTAAATGGTTAATATTTGAAATGGATAAAGGTAGTTGGACAGAATATAAATTATATATTCCTGAAAATGGTTTGACTACAGATATTTATTTATCATAAACTTTTTTTAATTGATTTTTTAACAACAATACTATTAAATACGTATATCACATATATTATATTATAATGACATCAACTGAAGAATTATTAAGAGAATTAATTGAAGAGAAAAAAATAACGACTCAACTTTTAAAAGAAAAAAATGAATCAGCTAATTCTAATCTGCGTAATGGAATGATTATATTTATTTTATTAGTTGGAAGTTATTTAATAGGATTATTTTTAATTATATCTTTTTTTAACATTTTTTAATTTGATTCCAAATCAAAAATTATATATAGTATTGCACATAATATATTACTAAAACAAGAGTAAAATATTATGTCAAACATTATTAAATGCACTATAAAAAAGTCAATTTCAATATTTACTAAATTGTTGAAATGGGGGGCTATTGCTGGAATTATCCTTGCTATGATAGCAAGTATAGTATTTTGTATTATTTCACTATGGGGTAGTTTAGTTACAATATGGAATGAATGTATTACGTGGGGTTTATCGATTTTGACTCCCATTGGAAAATTTTTTACTGAAATTCCGTGGTTTGTATATGTTATAATTGCTATTCCGACATGTGTTGTGGTATATTCATATTTATGGTGCTGGAATCGGCAGAATCCAGATAAAATTAAAAATTTTGTAGATGATTATTACCATATATTATTATCTATTTTTGGAGCATTAGTAGGTGGTATTATAACAGGATGTTTAGTTGCTATAGGAACGGAAGAATTATCAAGTGCGAATCCATTTATTTGTGGTGCTATTGCGGCTATATGTATCTTTATAATTGCAGTACCGACACTCAAGTTATGTAATGTATAATTAATATTAAATATTAATTATATCTTAATTGTATTTAATTTAGTATAATATATTACTAAATATATGATGACCTGTATTTAAATAAATTATTTTAGTGCTTAATATTTAAATATATTTATTTTTTTTAAACATGCGTTATTGTGCATAATTTGGTAACTTTAAATTAATGTATTGTTTAATGGCGGGCGATAAAACATAATCCTTTTTTGGTATATTTCCTATTAATTTCTTTGTGATTTGTTTTATTAGTTGTAATTTTACATTCTAATTTTTTATACATAGTATTATATATTTTTAAAACTTAATGTATAGTAGTAAATGACAGTTCTATATGTAGCAATTTCAGTTCATCATAGTTGGAATGATGGTAAACCCAATGAAGTTCAATCTAAAGATTATTGGGAAGCTTTTCTAAAACAGTATTTTGATGCGTTTAATGATTATGGAGAAGGAATATATGATTGGAAAGTAATTGGAACATCTTCTGATTTTTCAGAAGTTTATAATAGTTGTACAGAATCATGTAAAAAACGTTCTGATAAAGCAATTAATCAACATCGTATTTTAAATGAATATTTTAGGTGAAAAGAATTTATGAGTGAAGATACATTACTGCAAATTATGGTGAGTGCGGCTATAATTATTGTATTAATTGCTTGGGCAATATCATCTATATCAGCTTTTGATATGTTTGATAATGAAAAATTATTAGATAATAGTTTAGAAAAATATGATGAATTATTTAAAGAAATTAACGTTACGTTTAATTTTGAAACTGAAGAAGTTACGTTTTCCAATTATGATAAATTATATAAAGGTTTTGTAAATGGAAATCAACAAGTTTGGGTTAAAATGAATGAATCTTCATTTACTTATAAATTAACTAATCTTACTTCTAAATCTGAAATTTCCAGAACTGTTTATCATGAAAAAGGATATATTAATGGAACCTTTGTTGAAGGGGATAAAACTGAAATTTGTTATGTTTATAGAAATTACTACATTATTAGTTTGTGGGATAGCAATGTGTATCCGGGAGGAGTTTTCAAAGGAACATGGATGATTTATCCAGATACTAAAACAATAGAATATTTAGGTGCAACAATATTTTGTTAATTCTAATTTAGTCTAGAAATATTTATAAATATAATTTTGAACTAATCGGAAATTCCAAATAGTTCAAAATTAGTTTATAAAGTTTTTGGTTAATATAAAATTAAAATTTATATATACTTTAAATGATATACGTTATTATCATGGTAAAACAGATTGAATTAAAAAATCGGAGAGAATTAATATGACCTTTCGAGAGCGGAAATTTTTATAGACAATTATCTATATGGAATTTATTCCAGTAATTGCTTATATTGGTGATTTATTTTGTATGCTTTGCTGCGGGGGAGACATTAATATCACCACCATGTCTATTGTAGCTATATATTCGCTGATTAAATCAATAGTACTCATTCCTCCAATTGCTTGGCTGGTATATCATAATATTGAGGTAAAATAATGAAACTTATACTTATAATCAATTTTGACAGTATCATAATACATAAAAAGTATTGATATTTGAAAAATATCAATATGAAGTAAACTAAAAAACAATTAAAGGTATAACGTAAAATGACGGAACCTAATTCTGCTAAATTGCATCCTTGCAAGGAAAGAAAGGAGTTATCCTAAATATGTTATTTACATATATTGTATACGCTTCGTTGGTTATTATTTTAGTTCTTAGTGTTGTATGTTTAGCGTATTGGATGCTACATCAAAGGGATAGTGGAAGATTTAAAAAGAGACGATGGGTATAATCTTATTTTCAATTATATTCTACTTTTTATACAAATAAAATTTAATTACTTGGTAATATTGTCGCATATTCTATAAGATATATACAAAAATGCGATTATTGCATTAATTATTAAATAGATGATTACTAAATAGATAATTATATATATTATTAAATATAATAATTAATTGCAATCGTGTGTTTCTGGCAGCATGTAGTTGCCCACACGGTGGTATATGATTGATATGGGTGTGTGGTGAGATACCACTTATGAATCTAAGACCCATGTATTTAATCATCCTGAGTCATGTAAGTCCCCCGCTAAAACAGATTCCAGTGCCTTTGCATGTCGGATGAAGTGGCGAGGGGTATAACTCAGGTAAACCCCTCGCTTAGCTCAATGGTAGAGCACATGGCTGTAGAATGTTTAATGCTTGTGGGCATAACATGTGCCGATATCATGTTGTTACCGGTTCAATTCCAGTAGCGAGGATTTGTGCGTTGCGTCCCAGATTCGAACCCCGGCGGGAACATCTCCAATCTTTTTTATAGATAATTATATATACTATTAAATACAATAGTTAATTGCAATCGTGTGTTTCTGGCAGCATGTAGTTGCCCACACGGCGGCAAAATCCGATGCGTAGCAGGATGCTGGGTACATCCGCCGGGCTCATAACCCGCGAGAAGGTCAGTTCGATTCTGACTTACGCAATTTTTTAACAATACGATTAGATAACTCAATTTGGAAGAGTTATAAAATACTGCTTTGCACGCCCACGTTGGAATGTAAGGGATTAAGTTTGTATTTTATATATGTTGGTTCAAGTCCAACTCTAATCATTATTTTATAGCGCAGTCATGATCTAGTGATAGGATGCTCAGCCTGTGACTAAGATATTCGAGGTTTGAACCCTTGTGTTGGCGTATCTCTCTTTTTTTAGATTATTATAAATACTATTAATACCTATAATACTTATGTGATTAAAAATATGAAACTGGAAATTAAAGTTAAAACAGTTAAGGAAGAAACTAGAGATACGAGCCTCGCAGAGAGATGTATGAACTCTATTGCATGTAACACTGATTATGCAGATTTATATCGAAAAGAAGTTAATGGTCGTTTAGATGAAATAGGGTTTGTAAAATGTGTTAATGGGGGAAATACTGGACTCTTTCGTAAAGAAATTACAAGGGACGCGACGCCGGAAGAGGTTGTGGCGTGGAATGTCGTGAATATTGACGATACCTGTCGTGGTGGTGAATTACTTTGTGTCAAATGTCCTATTAATACGTTTGAGGAAAAGGATTATGCACCCTGTAAGATAGATACTCGTGTGGAAAAGGCGCGAGAATTACTATCAGGTAAAGAGATTATTCTTGAAGTGTGGTAGGCGAGTAGATGACCAAAATTCATGTATGTCGAGTGCGTGTTTAAGAAATATGAAGGGTATAAGGTGAAATTATGAGAGAAGAGTATAAGTTACAGTTAAAACAACTTAAAGAAAAGATGGAGAAAGCAGAAGCTTTTGCGGATAGATGCCCTATCTTTGCAGAAAAGATACTTGAAAAAATTATTACTGGTGAAGAATCACGGATGAAGTTTGCGGAGTGCTACAAATCGGTTCGAGTTTATGACGGTATCAATAGATATCATTTTGTACCCGGGGCGTATGAAACAATTTTAAATTATAAGGGCATATATGATGGGTATCTTTGGGTGATATATATTAATACATTGTGTGAATACAATTCTCACGAAAAGTATGGTCTGGATGAGATACCTACAATAACACCTGTATTTTTCTATGATTATTTGAATTCTACGTTTTATTGCACAGATGAACAGATTGGCGATTTACTTGAAGCACTTAATGATTGGAAGATTAAAGCAATCGCACAACTTGAAATAGATATGAGGGATGAAAAAATAAGACAGGGCGAAAAGATACTTAAAGAATATAATGAAAGATTATTTCGGCTTAAAGAAGAACTACCTAAATAACTGTGTGTAAAAGTGAGTGTTGTTAAAATGAATAAAATGAATAAAATTTTATATATTTTAAAAGAAAGGTTTGTTGTTCAGATAAAAGATGAAATTTCGGTGTTAAAATATATTGAAACATATTCTAATGTTAGCATTGATGTAATATATACTGTAATTCGCCTTCGTGATGAATTTGGAAACAACGCAGATATTGTTTTAGAATTGCGGAAAATGTGTTTTGATAATCAGATGTTAGTAATAATTGTTAGACAAAAAGAATATTCTGATGATATTATGACTATTTTAGATAAAATTAGTGATGAGCTGGATGAAGACGCAACTGAGTTTTTGCCTTGGATTTTATTAACTACTGATTTTCATCGTATTGGGTGAAGTATATCATTTAAAATTAAACGTAAAAATGAAGCAGATTATATTAAAAAATGGAGTTATTTATAAAATAACAGAATGTTATGCGTGTCCGTTGTGCAATCAAGATTATGAAACGTGTGGTTTTGGAATGGTGTTGCCACATCATTCGTTATTGGAGAATAGTTTTCCAGAAGCATGCCCATTGGAAGACTATATGGATTTAAAATTGCGTAACCCATTTGGTGATGAGTCAGCAGAAGAGGTTATAGATAAATATTTAAAAGAGCTAGACGAAGAAGAGGTGTGTGATGCAATTTCCGAGATTTTGCTCACCCCAGTCGAAGCGTATGTTAAAATGAATTTATTGAAAAAAGAATTATATTAGTTTAAACTCATTGATGATAGTTCGCTCAGCGTTATTGATGATTCTATAATCCTGACCCAGTGCAACTAATAAATTTTCTCCACTTTTTAAATGCTTAAAAGCATCGTTTCTATCAGACCCTTCATATAATTTCAACCATGTATTAAAGTCATATTCGTCAGATATCCAAACTCTGTAAGTAGCAGATGATTTAATGTCATCAGCATGTGTTGTTTCGTTGATATTAAGCTGTTTCATTTTTCACTTCCATTCTTTGATATATATTATTTGTTTTATTTGTATATATACGTAACTATTCAATTTTACAACGATGGCGCATTTTATCGTGGTTTGTAGCTAACCATTTTTAATCACAAATACTTTTAAATAATTTTAAGTATAATATGTTAATGTGAAAAACATTAAATTAAATACAATTAGTGCGTTTAATGTTTAACAGTGATTAAAAAAGTAAAAAAGTATTCATTTAAAACTTC
>JALOBO010000085.1 GCA_023228225.1 Clostridia bacterium | reverse complement strand
CAGCAGAAAGAATTTATCCACAAGTGTATATTTCACTTTATTTTCGTTATCAGTCTCATTGCAAGCCATTCTAAGCCTCACCATTCAATTTATTTTAAGTGGGTGGTGTGTTTGTATGTTGGAAATGTAAGAAAAAGAGTGTGATTTAATACAAACACACTACAAATGATTTTATACCTTTGAAATAACAGCTTTTCTGTCAAGGTCAGTAATTAATAATCTGTGTCTTCTAGGTACACATGCTTCAAACAGTAAACTCTGGTGTAGTAATAGAACCCACTCTTCAAACCCTTCATAATCAAGTTTATACAGGTCGTCAAATTTAGCCTTAGATCTTGCACCTCTGAGCTTTGCCTTAGCAAGCTCCATTTTCATAGGTATTTTAGACATACTCAAATCTTGCTTTGCGTGTGAACTATCTAGTACATCTTGAATAGCGTTTACTAATGCACTACAATAGTCATCAGAGAGTTTCAAGCTGTTTAGGTACTTAGCAGCCTCAGCTTTTGCAAAAATGTACAGAGTCATACTTTCACCCTTCTTTTCTGTGCATCAAGCACTTGTGTAATCTCTGCCAGGATAGTTGCAACACCTGCAAGATTATCATCATTCAAATCCATCTCTAATTTATCAGCATACTCCTTCATACCATCTATACCTGATGATCTGAGTTTTGCAATTGCGCCACGGGCTATGATCTTTACAGTCTTATCAGTTACTTTTGTTACTTTTCTACACATCATATTATACCACCATTAAGTAGTTTACTTTTGATTAACTTACTACATAACTAAACGCTGTTTAAGTATTTAACTATTTCCACAGTCCTTTAATTTTCATCCTGTCAGGAACGTCCTTAAGAATTAATGCATGAGCCCCTATGATTACATTATTACCTATTTTTACATTTCCAAGCACTGAGGCATTGCAACCTATGAATACATTATTTCCAATTACTATCTTTTCAGGCATACCTTTAGGATTTATCTTTCCTAATATTACGCCATGCCTAATGTCACAATTCTGCCTATCTCTGTGTTAGCGTTTATGCAAATGCCGAACGGGTGCCCAAAGAAAGTACCTAGGTATAGAATCAATATCCACATCACACAAAAACACTAAATGAAGTGGGAGCCTTTTGTTAAGGCACTTCGCTATATCTACAATATTTTTAATTCTTTTTCTGATTAAAGTTTTTATAACTCTAATCTTCACTTTCTGCACCTTCTAGTTTCTCAATACCCACTACAATATATTTTTCATTCGTGAAGGCAAGACGCACACTTACATTATCCCCTGCGTGTAACCCCTCTATTTCTGTGGTTCTCCCAACCCATACATATGTACTATTATCCCCCGCTTCACCCATGTTCACAAACAAAGACGTATGCCTATTATTATAACTGCCAATATTCTGCCAGTTTAACATACCTGTTTTACAATAATCCTCATGCTCGACCTGTGTAGCTGCATAACCTACCACAAACAAACAGATAAACAAAATTAATAGCATAAACATATATTTTACTCTCAAACACTCACCTCATATTACTATAAAATTTTAATTCTTTTTCTACGGTTGCCTGCAGTCTTGTAGGATCTTCAAGAATAAACTCTAAAACCCTCAAAATACTCCAAGGCGTACCCTGAATAAACGGAGAATCATATTCTTTTTCACACGACAAATAACAGGCACTCCCATACAGGCACACTCAAGAGAGCTAACACCATAAAAACCTATTAGCAGTTGATCTATGTATAAATCACAGGTTGCCATTTCCTGCAGTATTTCCCACGTGAAGAATTTTCATTCCAACCCCTCATACAGCTTAAGCAGCTTTTCTTCTTCCCAGCCAAATTTTGCTTTTTTGCAGTTGAGAGAGTATTCAGCGCACTTCGGTATTGCTTCAAGTATTGCCTTGACTGACTCTCCTATATTATCAGGATCTATCAGGATTCCGTAACCATTGTTTTCTATAAACTGATTCCCTGCTGTCCTGCTGGCAATCACAGGAATACCACTCATAATATACTCAAATGTTTTTGTGGACCTTGCAGTTTCATACCTGGGCTTTTTATCATATAAGCAGAATCCAAATGAGGTATCTGCAAGAAACTCCTGAATAGTATTATGTGGGATAACACCATGATAGTGAACGTTATTATTATCTTCTGGCAAGTCGCTCCTATCAAATGCCATCCCTGCAATCTTATATTTTATCTCAGGAATATGCTTAGACAGTTCGTTAATTATCTTTACAGACTCAGGTATTTTCCGGTGATTAATAATTCCTACATACCCAAAGTTTGTACCCTCTCTAAGCTTCCATGTTAGCCCTTCAGGGTAGTTATGGATAATTGCATCGTTTCTAACTTGTTCACTCATCTCAGCGTCTACAACAATTATTCTGTCAGCATATACCATCATTACCTTTTCAGCAATAGACTCTACTTTTTCTGCAAGTTTAGTCATAAAGTTGTTCTTAAATAATCTCTTAACCTTCTCACCTATGAGCCTTTGGTAATATTCATGCCTATCATAAACCAACTTAGACCCCCACAAGAACTTATGAATACAACCAATAAACAGAGAGCTTGGTTCATGGCAGTGAATTACATCTGTACTATAGCACAGACTACTTGCAAGAGCCATGACACAGTTAGGTATATGATCTTTCATTGATATTTTCCCATCAAAGCCCCTTATTAGCACACAGTTATTATCCACATCACCACAATTGCAAGATTTATCTATTGCTATGACTGTTACATTATGCTCTTTTGATAAAGAAACAGCCTCTTTATAATAGATCCTATGATCATGCACACCATGCACAGTAGATAACATTAACACTTTCATAATTTAGCCTCCAGATCATCTAATCTTTTATTCAACCTCTCAAACTCCGTTTTTATAGGACTGTTATGTTTCCATGCCTGCTTATTTGAGTATTGAGACAGTGAAGGGTATATTATAGAATAGTAAGCAGTCCACCATGCCAAAGCACAACATACAACTATACACATTCCAAGGTAAAAGGGTATGATCCCTCTTAAAAACCTATCATAGAGCAGCGTCCAAACACCAATGAAATTAAAAATATTAACGATAAACATAGACTGTGTTATCACCTGGATAACTCCGCCTATTTGTCCTTTATCAATATGAATTTGTTTTATCATCTTACATACCACCTAGTAACCTTATTATATATGTTCTCAATAGTATTTAAAACCTACTAAAAAAGCGTATTCTGAAAACGTATATATGGGTACAAGTAATAGTATAGTTTGGAGATGAAAACAAATGGTAGGAGAAACAACAGCTAGAAAGAACCCTCAGAGCATAAGAGAACTCGAAGAAGAATTTCACAAGAGATTGCTGGAAGCAAAACAGAAGAAAGTAGACCTGGGCAAACAAATGCTTGAGCTTGAGAAAATGTATTCTGCTGCAGAAGCAGAAGAAGACACATGGGACTCTGCTCTTTATTCACTTCAAAATGTTGGTGTGTCCTCTGGACCTAAAAGCAGAAGAAGAAATGGTAAGAGTAATGAAGAAGAGGAAGGAGAGGATTAAACCTCTCTATTACTTTCTTGTTTTAACTTTCCTGTTTGCTGTCTCAAATGCTATTTCTCTTCCTGCTATATCTTCTGCAGGAGGGATGTAAACATATCTTTTTGCTATGTGACTGTACGAATAATATGCTAATCCTGTTCTTGTCTCAGTTTCCATTTATACCACCTATTCTTTGAAATTTGGACATTTGGCTATCTTTATCTTTGAAAACTTTGATAATGTAAAAACACACGTAGAGGTTATGACTGCTGTAGATACTCCAACACCTACTAAAATTAGCATATTATAAGTAGTAGGCTCAGAATACAAGATAGTAGGCAACCCAAAAATTAATTCAACTGCAATACACGTTATAATACCTAGTATCATTGCACAAGCAGTAGATATATACAAAAAGCACACTATATCAAGTATACCACAAGCTAATAGATCAATTCCTGTTATTAAGTCAGTTGCTAAGACTTTGCACACATCCCCTAGTGTAATCTCTTTCTTATGTACAAACTTACATAGAAATTTATCTAACATTTATACCACCTTGTCTAAACTGTTACTTTTATCAATGAGTTGTCAAACATTGCTGGAGCCCTATGTAATTCTTTGTGGCATTTGTCACAAACTGGTAGAATGTTTGTAATATCATTATCGTGAAAAATTGCTATTGGTTTTACATGATGAAAAGTAATCTGTGTTTCATCTCTTGACTGCCCACAAACAGCGCAGCAGTCTCCATGAACAGCAGAGATTAAATTTTTGTGTGCGTTAAAACCATGTAGAGCCCCCCTTGGGCGGTGACCATTAGGACCTTTGCAGCCCTGTGAAGACCCGCCCATTGGGAGGATGTCACCTGTTGGACGATTATTAATGTAATTTATGTAGTGCATATGCACTTTATCCTTACTTTTTGAAGCGTTCCAATTTTTCAAAAAAGCTTTTGACTCTTGCCAGGTTATTTGTGTCATTTCTTAATCCCCCTCATTTTCTATACAAAGTAATTCTTTTCAATGTATATAAAATCTTCGGAGGTAGAAAGAAAAGGTGTGTTTAGAGGTTTATTACCTCAAGCACTTTATTTTCAAGAAGTTCGGTACCCTTAAAAATCTGCTCAACTGTATAAAACCTATCTTCCACCTGGAGCACAGGAGCGTTATTCGTGAATATCTGGTTAAACCGGAGCTCTGCAAGATTTTCTGCCTCCTGCATATCGAGAGATTCAAATGCAATACCATTAGAAATGAAGAAAGCTTTAAGCCTCTTACACTTCGGGCATACTTTTGTAGAATATACGTTTACTATCATTTAAAACACCTCAAATATACGGAGCTTCTGCAAATACTCTATCTGTACAGACTATCAACAGTGGATATCCATCTAAATACATGTATCCTGTAACAGTATACAAACTTGTTATAAGTTCTGCACACTCGTTCCATACGAGGTAACTAGCTTTTACCTCTTCAGTTAGTTTTTGCGATATTCTAAGTCTATAGACCCATGCTGAGTCTTTAAAAGCACATTTAAACGCTTCAAAAGACTTAAACTCATAGAAAGAGTTATTACTGTTCTTTTTGCATTTTACACCTTTACACTCAGAGTCGAGAATAGGAAGAAGGCACTCAACGTCATTCTGTGTGCTCTTTTTAAGGTACTCGGCTGCAACCTGACAACCTGTACAGCACTCGCGCCAACAGTCACACTCTGTTATGTCGCACGTTATATGCACTGTCTGGTATCTGTCAAAAGAAATATTTTCTACTGCACCCTCAGGACCTTCAAGCTGTGCGTCTACCATAGCTTTAAAAGCTGTGTTATTTTTAACTTCTGAAATTTCCATTTATACCACCTCTTTACTCATCATACCCTGTTAGAATCAATAATCCAATATCCCTATCAATATTGCCACTTGAAACAATTTCTGCAATCATAATACCATTAACAGACATGCAGGTAAATCCTGCAGTCGTTTCAAATTGCAATAGATCACCGTAAGGACTTACCTGCTGTATCATTTATTCCAACCTCCTGATAGCTTCCTCAAGTTCACTTATCTGCTCTTTCCACTGTATAAGATCAGATTCGTCATCATCTGTGTAGTACCTTGTAGATTCAGTATCTTCAACCCATGCAACATTTGATTTAAGTAAGTCAAGTTCCTCTTTAAGAATTTCTATAGCATATGACATTTAATCCTTCCTGAAGACTTCTTCTTTAATACTGTTCGCTTCGTCATTGTTTCCATTCATAAGCTGTTCATAATACCCTGTGAGTGACAGGCTAAAAATTTTCTCGTCCATCATTGTCACTGTTTATACCACCGTCTTAATTTCTATACTTTACCTACAACTTAATACTATTTAACAGTTATGCTATACAAAATAATTTAATCCGTTTCCCACATCTCACACAGTAAGCACAAGTGCCTCTATAGTTCCTAAAAACGTCAATACGCCTGTTAAAGCGTGTGAGTATAAATTCAGTACACCCACAATTA